>JBCDCS010000415.1:0-1743 GCA_039181205.1 Pseudomonadota bacterium | reverse complement strand
GGTCCCGACGGATTGCCGCAACCCTGGGCCGCGACCGGATATGAATGGCTGGACGACACCACCATCCGCGTCAGCCTGCGGGATGACATGATGTGGCACGACGGCCAGCCGGTGACGGCGGAGGACGTGAAATTCTCGTTCGAAGCCGCCGCGTCGGGTGAGGCGCCCATGTATGGGCCCTTCGTCAACGGGATCAGCGACATCAGCATCGACGGCAATGACATCACCTTCTCGCTGTCCGAGCCGTCGGCGCCGTTCCTCACGGCGAGTCTGTCAAAGATCAACATCATCCCGAAGCACATCTGGGAGCCGATCATCGAAGAACAGGCCGGGCTGGAGACCAACGCGGAATCGGTTCAGGAAGATGTTCCAGTCGGATCGGGCCCCTACAAGTTTGCCAGTTGGACTCTGAACGAGGAAGTCGTTCTGGAACGCAACGACGGTCACTGGGCCGCCCCCAAGGCGGACCGCTGGATCCTTCGGATCGTGCCCAATGTCGAAGCCGCGCTGGGGATGCTGCGTTCGGGCGAGATCAACTTCCTGTCGGATTTCCCGGGCGATCCGTCCGTGGTGAAGGCCGCCGCTGAGGAAGACCCGAACCTCGAATCCATTTCCACCGTCGATATCGGCTTCCGCTACGTGGCGTTCAACAACCGGCGGCCGCCCTTCGACGACGCCGCGTTTCGCCGTGCCTTGTCCAGCGCGGTCGATCGTCGGCTGATCGTCGGCGCGGCGTTCCGCGGCTTCGCTGTGCCCTCGAATTCCGTCGTCTCCCCTGCATTGGGCTATTGGCATAATGAGGAAACGACGGGCGCCATGGCGACCGGGATCGAGGCCGCGCAGGCCATGCTGGAGGAGGCCGGATACCGGCTGGTCGATGGCCGGCTGCACTATCCCGAGGGCGTATCCGAGACGCTGGGCGAGTGACGCGGACCTGACGGGAGATCGGGGATGAAAGGGGCCACCGCCATCGGCGCGCGTGTCTTGCAGACGCTCTTCGTGCTGTGGGCGGTGGTCACCATCCTGTTCTTCATGTTCCGGCTGATGCCGGGCAGTCCGCTTGCGGCCTATATCGATCCGAACTTCACGCCCGAACAACAGGCGGCCCTGATGGCCCGCTTCGGGCTCGATCAGCCGCTCTGGAAGCAATACTTCATCTACTTCGGCAACCTGCTGCAGGGTGATCTGGGGGAGAGTTTCTTCTATCGGACGCCCGTTGCCGAGCGGGTTTTCGAGCTTCTCCCCAATACGCTGATCCTGACGTTTTCTTCCCTCATCCTGGCCTATGCGTTCGGCGTCCTGGCTGGGGCCTATCTTGCCTGGAAGCGGGGCGGCGCCGTCGAACAGATCGGCGTGCCTTTGGTGCTGACCACCCGGGCTATGCCGGAATTCTGGCTCGGCATGCTGCTGCTTGCCATTTTCAGCTTCGGCTTGGGCTGGTTTCCCGCTGGGGGTACGCGACCACCGGGGGCGGAATACGACACGCTGCTCGCGCTCTATACGTCGTCGGATTTCTGGTGGCACATGACGCTGCCGGTGCTGACCCTGGCGATCTATTCCCAAGGCCTGCCGCTCCTCTTGATGCGGTCGAACATGCTCGACGTGATGCGCGAGGACTTCGTGACCATGGCGCGGATCAAGGGTCTTTCGACGTTCTCGGTCGTGATCCGGCACGCCGCCCGCAACGCCTTGTTGCCGGTGATGACCTCCTTCGCAATCGCGGTCGGCTACCAGATCCAGGGC
>JBCDCS010000414.1:0-1779 GCA_039181205.1 Pseudomonadota bacterium | reverse complement strand
TCGTTTCGAGGATGCCTTCTTTCTTCTCAGCCCTGGCTGCCATATCCGCCCACCTCTACCCGTCCGTTGGTCCCTGCCCCCCTGCCCCCGTGCTGTCAACCAGGCGGGGCGCTTGAGGAGCATGAAACCAATGCTGCGGAAGGTCTTTGTGGGCCGAAGGGTATTGGCTTCGACCGTCCGTCTTGTCGCCCGACCAGACCATCGGGCAGTCTGCATCCCGTCAGAGCAAATCAGGTCGTCGACAGATGTGCATCGCGTCTGGCCCAAGCGGCCATTTCATCATCCGCGATCGTCAGAGAGACGCGCCAGCGGTCCGACTTGCGGAGGATATAGACATGTTCCCAAGCGGCCATGGGAGCGTCGTCACCATCGAGCATGCGATAGGCCATGCGAACCTGCGCGACGTCTGGAAAGAGCTCGTCGGCCGACAATAACTTACCCTCGGGCCGCGCCACGCCTTGACTGCGGTAGAAATCCATCAACGTGACGCAGTGAGCGCGAAACGCCTCTTTCTCCATCGAGAAGTTCCCTGTCGGGGAAGGAAACAGGCCGACCGGTTCCCAGAGGTCGCTGAGCGCATCGGCGTCTTCCTCAGAGAAGGCCGCTACATAAGCGGTGAAAAAAGCCTCGATCTCGGCTCTGAAATTTTGGTTTTTGCGGTCCGGCACTGGCACGTCAGGCCGCGTCCGTATCGCCTTGGGCCGTGCTCTGCTCCAGTTGCATCTTGACGATGTCGTTGAAGGACAGGGTGGGGTTGGACTCGGCGAGCATGCCGATCTTCATCCAGAATTCAGCTTGGGCATTGATGGAGCGGCACATAACCCCGCTTGCCCGTCGGATTTCCTCGTGAAGCTTATCGTCGATTTTGACCAATCCCATTGCGCGCCTCTTTGGTATACGAATCATATATATATCGTTTACGATTCGATCAATGCCGCTAAGGTCTCGCGCGGACGTTCGGCCGCTAGCCGTAAGGCCGGGCTTCGATGACCACCATTGCATGGGCCCAGGGGTGGTCGTCGGTGAGTGAGACGTGGATGATGGCCTCATATCCATCGGGCGTCATCTTCTCCAATCGCTCGGCCGCCCAACCCGTGACATGCATGACGGGCTGGCCGCTCCGCAGGTTCGTGACCGACATGTCCTTCCAGGCGATCCCCATGCGGAGCCCGGTGCCCAGCGCCTTGGAACACGCCTCCTTCGCGGCCCAGCGCTTGGCATAGGTCCCAGCGACGTCTTTACGGCTTTCGGACTTGCGTTGCTCCCGCTCGGTGAAGACCCGGTTGCGAAAACGGTCGCCGAAGCGGTCGAGCACACCCTGGATACGATCGATATTCGCAAGGTCGGTGCCGATGCCGAGGATCATGCGCGGCGCACCATCGACAGCGCGGCATCTCGGATCAGGGCGAGACCAGCCAGGGCAAAAAGGGAAGCGGCCGTGCCCTCGATCCAAGCCCGGGCACGATCGTAGGCGCGGCGCATGGGCGGACGGGAAAAGACCAGCGCGTAGCCGCCATTGATCGCCACGGCCAGAAGGGTGGCCAGCGGCACCAGCAGCCAGGCGAGCCCCGGCGCATCGGCGGGCGTGCCCACGGCGATGGTGGCCGTCCAGGCGAACACGGCTTTTGGGTTGGACAGGTTGAGGAAGAGCCCGGCCTTGAAGCCCGATGCGGCCGCGGGCTTGGTGGCGCCAGGCGCCATGGCGGCGCGGCCGGACGCCCAGGCAAGCCAAAGCAGATAGGCGCCGCCGATCAGCTTGAGCCCGATCAGTGCCGAGGG
>JBCDCS010000413.1:0-1811 GCA_039181205.1 Pseudomonadota bacterium | reverse complement strand
CTATTTCGGCGCCAAGGTTCTGATCCTGGATGAGCCGACATCGGCGCTGGGGGTGCGGCAGACATCGAATGTCCTGGCCACCATCGACCGGGTCCGGAAGGAAAATATCGGTGTCGTCTTCATCACCCACAATGTGCGCCACGCCATGGCCGTGGGCGATCGGTTCACGGTGCTCAATCGCGGCAAGACGCTGGGCACGGCGAAGCGCGGGGAGGTCACCGCGGAAGAATTGCAGGACATGATGGCGGGCGGCCAGGAATTGGCCACATTGGAGGGGTCGCTGGGCGGCACGGTATGAGCGACCTGTTGGTCAAGCCGTCGGGTCGGATCGGGAAGGTTCACGATATCACGCCGGACAGCGCGGGCTGGGGATATGTGGGCTTCGGCCTCTACCATCTGGCGCCGGGTGACCGGGCGCAGGAGGCGACCGGCGACCGGGAGGCCATCCTCGTGCTGGTCGAGGGCAAGGCCGAGATCAGCGCGGGCGGCCAGAGTTTCGGCGAAATGGGGGATCGTGCCTCCGTCTTCGAGCAGACGCCGCCCCATTGCGTCTATGTTCCGGGGCGATCCGAGTGGGAGGCCGTTGCCACGACGCCCTGTGTCTTGGCCATCTGCACCGCCCCCTCGCCCGCCGATAGCCCGCATGGCCCGCAGCGGATCGGTCCCGGCGGGATCGTGCTGACCCCGCGGGGCAAGGGCCAGAACACCCGGTACATCAACAACATCGCCATGGAGGATCGCGACGTCGCCGCCAGCTTGCTGGTGACCGAAGTCTTCACGCCGGCGGGCAATTGGTCATCTTATCCCAGCCACCGCCACGACGAAGATGATTTCCCCCGGATGACCTATCTGGAGGAAACCTATTACCACCGCCTGAATCCGTCCCAAGGCTTCGGCGTGCAGCGCGTCTATACCGAAGACGGGACGTTGGATGAAACAATGGCGGTCAAGGACGGGGATGTCGTCCTTGTCCCCCGCGGACACCATCCCTGCGGCGCGCCTTACGGCTATGACATGTACTATCTCAACGTGATGGCGGGCCCGCTGCGGAAATGGCGGTTCGAGAACGACCCGGACCACGACTGGATCGCCCGGCGCGACGCGGGGTGAGCGAGAGGACATCATTCAGCGGAGGAGTGGGGCCGTGAACAGGATGGGCGTCGATCAAACCGGCTACTATTCGGCTGCGACATGCGATCTGGCCGATTTTTCCGACCTCGTTCTGCGCCCTGTGGATATGGCTGAGATTCCGCTCGCCGAAGGTGCGCCGTCCAACGTCCCCGTCTATGCGTGTAACTCGATCCGGGCGATGTTGGAGACGCCCAGGGACCGGCGGCGGCTGATGGCCGAATGGGCCCGTATTCTGCAAAGCGGCGCGGGTGTCCTGGTTCTGAAATCCGCCTATGCCGATACTGCGCCCATCGATGCGGCGACCGAGGCCTATGAGGCGATCATCGCCGCCGAGAAGGCGGAAAACGGAAGCGGCGCCGATCATTTCGCCACCGCGGGCAGCAACGACCGCATCTGGAATTCGCTGCAGAAGCTGTGCCTGACCGCGCCGGAGACCTTTGTCCGTTATTTCGCGAACCCGATGATCGACGCGGTGTGCGAAGCCTGGCTCGGCCCGAACTACCAGATGACGGCGCAGATCAACGTCGTGCGTCCCGGCGGGCAGGCACAGCAGGCCCATCGGGATTATCACCTTGGCTTTCAGACGGCCGAAATCAGCGGCGCCTACCCGGCCCATGTCCACGACTTGTCGCCACTGATGACGCTGCAAGGGGGCATCGCGCATTGCCACATGCCCATCG
>JBCDCS010000412.1:0-1828 GCA_039181205.1 Pseudomonadota bacterium | reverse complement strand
GACCGGCCCCCTCAGCGCGTTCACCGCCGCGACTGTGACTGACCCAGCCGCGCTGCGCACGCGGCTGGAAACGATCCGCGCCGACGGCTTCAACATCTCGGTCGATGACCTGGACGAAGGCGCCTTCTCCATCGCCGCCCCGATCCTCAACGCCACTGGCGAGGTCATCGCGGCCATCTCCGTCGCAGGGGCCATCGCGCGCTATGATGAGATCCGGCGCGCACGATACCTGGCCACCGTGCGCGCTGCCGCAGAAGAAATCAGCGCCAAGTTGGGGATCGCCGTGCCGGCCTGACGGCACCTTCGCTCTTGTCAAATACACGGCACCCTGCCAGCCTTTCACTTGATAAAACCATGTTTTATTCAATGAAACGATGGGAGCCCCTCATGACCGAAGACGAAGCCGCGATCCTCGACGCCGTGACGATGGATGAACCCTGGGGCCTTGTGGAAAGCTTCGCGACGTTCAAGCGGGAACATCCGCGGGACGTGAACCGCGGCATGGACGAAGTGGCCGAACGGCTGGGCCGTCATGGCGTACCTGTCACCATGCACGAACCTTCGCTCTATCTCAGCCTGCCCGGTGAGGCGCGGGTCGAGGCCGGCGGCACGACGTTCCGGGCCAAGCCGCCGGCCTATGCCACGGATGCCCGCGATGGGGTGACGGCAAAGCTGGTCTATCTCGGGGCCAATGCGGCCGACGATATCGATGACATCTTCGACCTGAAACTGGATGGCGCAGGTTTGGCCAGCCGGGCCAAGGGCGTAATCGTCATCTCCGAAGGATATGCCAGCCCGGTCATGGTGCGCCAATTCGAAGACCTGGGCGCCGTGGGCGTGATCGCCGTCAATCCGGGCATCGACATCCACTGGGGCATCTGCACGACGATCTGGGGCGTCCCCGATCTGGACGACCTGCCACGGAAGCCGGGCATCCCGGCTGTCGCGGTCAACAAGCCCGATGGCGAAAAGCTGATCGAACTGGCCCGCGAAGGTCGCGACGGCACGATCTTCACCGAGATGGAAGAAGGCTGGTTCGATTCCAAGCTGGTCGAAGTCACCATTCCCGGCACGCAGGAGCCTGACAAATACGTCCTGCTCCATGGCCATCTGGACAGTTGGGATGTGGGCGTCGGCGACAACGCGGTGGGCGATGCCTGCATGTTGGAAGTCGCTCGCGTGCTCTGGGCCAACCGCGACAAGCTGCGCCGATCGGTCCGAATTTGTTGGTGGCCCGGCCATTCCACGGGGCGCTATGCCGGGTCCACCTGGTTTGCCGACCATTTCGCCATCGACCTCGATGAAAACTGCGTCGCCCAGGTCAATTGCGACAGCCCCGGCTGCCGCTGGGCGACCGAGTTCATCAACCTGTCGCGCATGTCGGAAACCGACGATCTCATCACCGCCGCCATCGAAGACGTGGCGGGAAAGACGGCGCAGGGTGAACGCCCGCACCGCGCCGGGGATTACTCCTTCAACAATATCGGCATCTCCAGCTACTTCATGCTGTCCTCGACGATGCCGGACAACCTGCGGGAGGAGAAAGGCTACTACACCGTCGGCGGCTGCGGCGCGAACATCGCGTGGCACACGGAAAACGACACGCTCGAGATCGCGGACAAAGACATCCTGGCCCGCGACATCAGAGTGTATCTCCTGTCGATCCTGCGGACCGCCAACGCCGCTGTCCTGCCCTTCGACTGGCGGGCGACCGCCCGGGAATTCCTGGCCACCATCGGGGCGTATCAGGCCGAGGCTGGCGACCGCTTCGACCTCGGCCCGTCTGTTGCCGCCGCCCAAGACCTGCTGGCGAACTTGGACCGGTTTT
>JBCDCS010000411.1:0-1852 GCA_039181205.1 Pseudomonadota bacterium | reverse complement strand
AGCCCGGCATACAAACCCAACCAATGGGGCGCGGTCATGCGGGCCAATCGTCTCAAGCGGTCCTCCCAAACTCCGGGCCAGCCGCTTGCATGACTCGCCCCGCTTGCATACTCAAATGTCAGACATTTGAATGTCCGACAATTCCCGAAATGTCGGACGACGGGACCCGTGACCATGAGCCGCCCCCTCTCCGCCGCCATCGCCGACCGGCTTTCAGCCCAAATCACCGGCGGCGAACTCACCTCCGGCGACCGCCTGCCATCCGAAGCCGATCTCGCCGACCATTTCGACTGTTCCCGTAGCACCGTGCGCGAAGCCCTGAAGCGCCTCGCCGCCCGGAACCTGATCCGCACCAAACGCGGCGCGGGCGGCGGGGCCTATGTGAACCGCCTCACCTTCGATGCCGCCGTCGATGCCCATGTGGTGACCTCCACCCTGCTGCTCTCCATGAACGCCGTCGATTTCGAGACTGCGGCCGAAGCCCGCTTCGCCCTCGAAGCCGCCTGCACCGAACTCGCTTGCGCCAACCGCGACCAGACCGACCTCTCTGCCCTCCAAGCCGCCCATGACCGCCTCGCCGCCCCCTGCGACGACGAAGCGTTCTGCGCGGCCGACGTGGCCTTCCACCGCGCCTTCGTCGATGCCGCGCGCAACCCCATCCTGTCCTACCAACTGGCCGGCGCCGTCGAGGCCATGCAGCCGCTCATGAACGCCATCACCTATGCCGAGCGCGACCGCACCGAGATCCTCGCCCTCTACACCCAGCTGACCGACGCCCTAAGCGCCCGCGATCCGAACCAAATCCGCCATGTTTTGAGAGAATTGCAGGCACTGACCATCGATCTCTTCCATCGAGCCTCGGCCCGGCGCAAGTCCCGCTAGACGCCGCGCCACGCGCATCCTACGGTCCGCGCCAGACTTCGGTCCAACACATGGGGAGACACCTGAAAATGACATTCCGCACCGCCCTCTTCGCGGGCACGATTCTGGCCGCACCGGCCTGGGCGCAACTGACCGTCTTCGACTATTCCGGCTTTGAAGACCCGGCCTTCCACACCGCCTATTCCGAAAAGCACGGCGCCAGCCCCGACTTCGCGTTCTTCGGGGACGAAGAGGAGGCGTTCCAGAAGCTGTCCTCCGGCTTCAACTCCCCCGGCGTCACGCATATCTGCGCGGGCTCCGTCCCGAAATTCACCGAATCCGGCCTGATCGAACCCTGGGACACGGGGCGCATCGAACACTTCGACGACCTGAACGGCGATCTGACCGGCACCGACACGCTGGCCGACGGCGATATCTACTTCCTGCCTACCGATTTCGGCTCCACCGCCATCGCCTACAACGCCGATGAGGTCCCCGCCGAAGACGTGGCCACGCTGGACGTCTTCACCAACCCGAAATACCAGGGCCGGATCTCGATCCCGGACAATGTGGATGACGCCTATGCCCTGGCCTATCTCGCCACTGGCGTGACCAATTGGAACGAAGCGGGCGACGCCGAATTCCAGGCCGCCTCCGACTGGCTACGCCAGGCCCACCAGAACTTGCGCACCTATTGGACCGACCCGGCCGAGCTGTCGCAACTGCTGCAGTCGGGCGAAGTGCTCGTCTCCTGGGCCTGGAATGAAACCCTGCCCACCATGGTCGAGGAAGGCTTTCCCATCGGCTTCCAGCGGGAAGCCGCCGAGGGGTCGTCCCTGTGGGTCTGCGGCTACGTCAACATGGCCGAGAGCGAAAGCGACGAGGATCTTGTCTACGATTACATGAACGCGATCCTGTCACCCGCCGCGACCGTACCCCTGATGGATGGCGGCTGGGGTCACGCCAACGCCGCCGCCATGGCCGAGCAGGT
>JBCDCS010000410.1:0-2024 GCA_039181205.1 Pseudomonadota bacterium | reverse complement strand
CTTCTCGAAATCGTCCATGATGTTGGTGCCGCCGGCCGCTTCGATCAGCGCCGTCGGCATGGCGTAGCGACCAGCGGTGAACGGCGTGTCCTCCCCCGAATCGTAGACGAAGACCCGCAAGGGTTCGCCCGTTTCCAGTCCGCCGGTGAACTCGGCCAGTTCCGCGCGATAGCCGTCGACCAGTTCCGTGGCCCGATCTTCAACCGCGAAAATGCGCCCGAGATTCATAAGGTCGGCATACATGTCTTCGATGCTGGCCTTGTTCTTGTCCATGATATGGGTGCAGCTTTCGGTCAGTTCGTAGACCTGGATACCGAAGGGCTCCAACGTTTCGGGCGTCACTTCACCCCCGACCTTCATCCCGTAGTTCCAGCCCGCGAAGAAGAAATCTGCATCGGCGCCGACCAGAACTTCCTTGGACGGATACTTTTCGGAGAGCTCGGGCAATTCTTCGACGCCCGCGCGCATTTCTTCATCCAGCGTCTTCCAGCCGGAGATGCCGGTATAGCCGACCATTCGGTCGGCGAGGCCTAGAACCAGCATCATCTCGGTCAGATTCACGTCGTTGGAAATCGCGCGCTCGGGCGGGGAGTCAAAGGTGACCGTGCGGTTGCAGCTCTGCACCGTCGTCGTGGCCGCCGCCGCGCCAGCGCCTAGGGCCAGGAAAATGGAGCCAAGGAGTATCGTCTTCATGGGAAGATCCTTTCGGTTTGAAGATGGAAGGTGAGGTGATCGGTGTCGCTGGGCGCCAGGCGTTCGCGCCGCGCATCGACCTGGAACGCGTCGGAAACCGTGGCTTCGGACAGCACGATATGGGGTGGCCCGAAGCCCAGCGTGCGCCCCGCCTTCAGCAGCAGGACATCGTCACAAACCCCGGCGGCCATGTTTAGATCGTGGAGCGATGTGACGATGGTCAGCGGCAAGCCGCGGATCAGTTCGAGCACGTCAAGCTGGTGGCGGATGTCCAGATGGTTCGTCGGCTCGTCCAGGATCAGGACGCGCGGCTCCTGCGCCAAGGCGCGGGCCACCATGACGCGCTGGCGCTCGCCGCCAGACAGTGTGCCGAGATGTCGGGCCGCAAAGCCATGGAGGTCCATCCGGTAGAGCGCCGCGTCGATGATCTCGGCATCGTGGGCCCCGCTGTTGCCGGCGAAACCTGCCCGGTGCGGCGTGCGGCCCAGGGCCACGATCTCGCGGACTGTCAGGGCAAAATCGGTCGGCTGCTCCTGCAACACGGCGGCGATCTGCTGGGCCACGGCGCGGGCCGAGAGCCGCCAGATGTCCTCACCATCGATGGCGACTGTACCCGTGGCGGGGCGATGGAAGCGGTAGAGCAGCCGCAACAGCGTTGTCTTGCCCGCGCCGTTCGGCCCCACCACGCCCAGAACCCGACCGGGATCGAGCGCGAAACTGGTGTCGTGCAGCAGAGGTTCCCTCGCGCCGCGCGGCGCCCAAGACACGTCCCGCAGAGTGAGCGACGCGCCCGGTGTCGAAAGGGTGTCGTCGGTCAAAGGGACAGCCGCCGTCCTTGCGCCCCGCCACGCCGATAGCGGTCGGCCATCGGCAAAGGCAGCGGGGTCGGCGGCATTTCGGCCGAAGCGACCAGCAGATCACAGAACACGGCGACGGCAGGCGAGCTTCGGATGAATGGCTGGGCGGCCGCGTAGGCCCGCATGGCCTCGGCCAGATAGTTTGCATCGCCCGGCAGCGCACCAAGCCATTGCATATACCCGAACCGACCCATTTCCTGCGCCTGATCCGGCGGGACATGTCCTATGTCGAGTTGAAAGATCGTCCGTTCCAGAAGCATCGCGCCCTCCGCGCAACGGGGCGGTGCAATGCGGTAACCGGCGATGTCATCGGGCCTGACTGGTCCATCTCTGTCGCTCCGTCCCAGGGCACCCCGCCCAGGTTGAAGGTGACTGCGGCGTGGACATCACGCCGGAGATGGCAGGTCTCCTGACTTGCGGGTCGCTGCTTCCTCGTGCCTTCCCGGACGGATCGTCCAGTGGCGTCTTCGAGGT
>JBCDCS010000409.1:0-2030 GCA_039181205.1 Pseudomonadota bacterium | reverse complement strand
GCGCACCGGCAAAAGTTCATCATAGTCATACCCCGCCGAGGTGCGCGTGACTTTGATCAGCGTCTGCACGTGATCAGACACACCCACCGGCAACACCATGCTACCGCCGATCCGAAGCTGTGCCAACAGGGGGCCGGGCGGATCTTCGGCGGCCGCCGTGACCAGAATGCCGTCGAATGGGGCCTGTTCAGGCAGGCCGAAGCTGCCGTCGCCGGTAATCTGGGTGACGTTGGTCAGGCCCAGCGCATCATGGTTTTCTCGGGCGATACGGGCCAGGGCGCGGTGGCGTTCCACGGTGTAAACCCGACGCGCCAACCGAGACAGGATCGCGGCCTGGTATCCGGTGCCGGTACCAACTTCGAGCACCTTGTCCCGGGATTGCACGTTCAGCGCCTGGGTCATCAGGCCCACGATGGACGGCTGGCTGACGGTTTGACCGCTGGCGATGGGCAGCGGCACGTCCTCATAGGCCCGTGTTGCAAAGGTTTCCGAGACGAAAGACGCCCGGTCGATCTCCTCCAATGCTTCCAAGACGCGTTTGTCGGTGACGCCCTTTGCGCGGAGCGCGACCAGCAGGCGCATCTTGTCTTCGGGTGTCACCGGCTCAGGCCCCGGACCCGATGGCGCCGCGCAGGTCGTCGAGGGCCGAATGGCAAGTCAGGTCGGCGCGCATGGGCGTGACGGAAATCCAACCGTCTACATTGGCGGCCACATCCGTGCCGGGGGCCGTGGGCTCCCCCTGGGCAGAGCCGGTGATCCACAGATAGCGCCGTCCAGAGGGCGAGGTCTGGGGATGCACGCCCATCCGGCCATCCCCGCGATAGCCTTGGGCAGTGGCCGCCATGCCCTTCACTTGCGCGGCGGGGACCGGCGGGAAGTTGATGTTATAGAACAGTTTATAGGCATCCCCGCCCCAGGGCGCCTGGTCGAGCAGACGCCGCAGGCAGTCGACCCCGTGGGTAGCGGCCGCTTCGAAGGGGTTCTCCAACTCCACATTGGCAGGCCCGTAGAATTGCGAAAGTGCCACGGCATTGACACCCTGCAACGCCCCTTCCATGGCACCACCGATAGTGCCGGAATAGAGCGTGTTTTCGGCCGCATTGTTCCCCCGGTTCACCCCCGACAGCACCAGGTCCACGGGCCCATCGACCAATTCCCCGAGCCCGGCGAGCACGCAATCGGCCGGGCTGCCTTCGATGGCATAGCGGCGGGGTCCCATCTTCTGGATCATCGACGGCTTCACGTAATTGATACAATGGGCGACACCCGATTGCTCGAACGCCGGTGCCACGATCCAGACTTCCCCGTGCGGCCCGGCGATGTCGTGGGCGATGGCTTCCAATGTCACGAGCCCCGGCGCGGTGATGCCGTCATCGTTGGTGATCAGAATGCGCATGCTCGGCCCCTTTTTGTTTCTCGGGGTCTTAGGGGGGCTTCGTCACTGCGTCCAGCGGGGCGCGCGCTTTTCCAGAAACGCTTGGATACCTTCGTCGGTCTCGGGTTCGGCCAGGTTGGCGACCATGGCGTCGCGGGTCAGTTCATAGGCTGCGTCCACGGGCAGATCGGCCTGGGCATGGAAGGCCCCCTTGCCGATGCGGACGGCGGCCGAAAGCTTGCCCGCGATGGTGTCGGCCAAGTCGCGGGTTTCGGTATCCAGGTCGTCGGCCGGAACGACGCGGTTGACCAGCCCCGCGTCCCGCGCGGCCTCGGCCTCCAGGAACTCACCGGTCAGGAGGAGTTCCATGGCACGCTTGCGACCGACATTGCGGCTGAGTGCAACCATAGGGGTCGAACAGAAAAGCCCGATATTGACACCGTTCACCCCGAAGCGTGCCTGATCGGACGCCACCGCCAAATCGCAGGTGGCCACTAACTGGCACCCGGCCGCAGTCGCCATGCCGTGCACCTGGGCGATGACGGGCTGCGGCAACTGGCGGATGGCGCGCATCACGTCGCTGCAACGGTCGAACAGGTCGGCAAAGGCCTGCTCTCCCCCGTCCTCCGCCTGCCGCATCGCCTGCATTTCCCGG
>JBCDCS010000408.1:0-2107 GCA_039181205.1 Pseudomonadota bacterium | reverse complement strand
TGCCCTGATCGTCCCGTGTGATCACCGGCGAAGACAGGACTTCCCGCAGATCCGACGATGCACGGATCGCCTCATCGAGTGAGGTCACATCCGCTTCCAGTTTCGCCAGATCACCGCTTTCGCGGCTCAGATCAAAGACGGCCTGCGAATAGCGCGCGGCAATCCCCATGGAAATCGAAGCTGGTTCGGACACGTCCACCCTTTCGACAATCGTTTGGGTCCGCCATGCGTGGCGAAGCCCCCCCGCGATCTTGTCCGTAAGGATCAGATCACAAAATCGCGCTTCCTCTAGCAGAGGGGTTCTGGCCCTGCAACTGGCATGCGGACGGGCCTTTTTTTCCCATAATGCATTGGCATCAAAGACCTGATCGAGGGGCCTGGAGGGCCTGCGACGATTTGGGGCCCAGACGGACGCAAAGACAAAGCCTGCAAGGTAGCAGAAAGGGCGATTCCCCGACCGAACCCCCGACCGGGAAAATACTGTGAAGCCGGTTGGTCCGCGGCTGCCTCTGGGCCTATCGATCCATCATCGAATTTGTCTTCTCAGGTCGCGGGTCATTTTCCGCTCGCCTATCTGCGCAGCGCACGAGGGAGTTTTAGAACCAATGACATTCCCTCCCCTTGTCGACATCCCACCGCTTCAACTGGTCGGTCTGGCCGGAGCATGCGCATACATCACGAACTACGTCCTCATCACCTCGCGAATGATCACGACGGAAAGCCCGGTATTCTTTGTCAACAATCTCCTGGCATCGATGCTCGTCATCATCAGCCTCGCGGATGCCTTCAATGCCGCGACGGCCTTGATCCAGATATTCTGGGTCGGCGTCAGCCTCTGGGGGCTGACATCCCGGCTGCACGTGAACTGGTCCGCCCGGAAGAGAAGAACCGACCGGCTGCGCCCGCTGAACTGACTGTAGGCTCACAGTCGTTTTCGGAAGGTCACCCGGTCGATACCGTCGCCATAATAGTCGCGGATAACCGCTTCCTGATCGTATCCCGCTGCTCGATACGTTGCGCGTGCCGGGGCCTGATCGTCGACGGATGCGGTATCGATCAAGATCAGCCGGCCTCCGCGGGTGCGGACGGCCTCCTCGACCGCGCGGATCATGGCGCTGGCTTGGCCGGTACGGCGGGCTTCGGGCTTCGTGGCAATGAACAGCAGATTCCAGACGGCGTCCGACATGGGCTCTGGCGCCACCTGGGCGGCGACCGTGCCGTTATCCGCTACGAACCAGCGACGCGGATCGTCGTCATTCGCGGCCCAGTCGTCAAAGTCTTCGGCGAAGAAGTCGGCCTCATCGGGCGAGAACAGGCCGGACGTTTCGGCAATGGACAGGGTGGTTGCCCGGTCTGCCGGGGTCGCAGGGCGAATGTGGAACATTTTGGGGTCTTTCGATCATCAGAGTGGGCCCGCCGAGGCGGGCGACTGCGTCATTCGCAGATCGAAATCCCGATCTGAGTAGCGTCAGATCACTTGCCGGGCAATCGAAAATCCAACCATTCGCGCCCCGCCGCCTGCGGCTCGGGAACCCCTTCGAGCACGCGCAGTGGCCGCCGCACCCGCTCCGCCAGACCCGTCCGCGGGCGGGCGGGCACTTGTTTCGACACCTCCAAGAGGATCACCCCACCGCCACCAGACCGGCTGAGCCGTTGGCCAAAGCGTTCGGTCAAATCGCCCATGCGCAACCAGAACTTGCTTTCACTCGGCGGGGCGAACAGCGCGGCGGCGTGCCGTTCCGGGACCAACCCTGCGCCTTTGACCTGGGCTTCCAACTGGCTCAGCGAATAGGGACGTCCGAAGCCGAACGGGGTCAGGTCCCGCCGCGCCCAGAGGCCCGAGCGATTGGGCACGATGAAGACCGCCCGACCGCCGGGGCCGAGCACGCGCGCCGCCTCCTCCAAAACAGCCGTGGGGTTTTCCGAAGTATCGAGCCCGTGCAGCGCGACCAGCTTGTCGACCGATCCCGTATCCAGGGGCCAAAGCGTCTCTTCCACCAGAACCGAGACATTGGACATCCCGGCGGGCCAATGCATGACCCCTTGCGGCGCCGGCATGAGGCCGATCACGCGCCGTGCATCTTTCAGGTAAGGCCGCAACAACGGC
>JBCDCS010000407.1:0-2139 GCA_039181205.1 Pseudomonadota bacterium | reverse complement strand
TGGCAGGTCGACCCGCGCAAATACCCCGACGGCCTCGACCCCCTGATCCAGCACGTCCACGGGCTCGGCATGACCTTCGGCCTCTGGTTCGAGCCCGAGATGATCAACCCGGATTCAGACCTTCACCGCGCCCATCCCGACTGGGCGCTTGGGAGCGAAGACCAGACCCTGGGCCGCCAGCAAAAGGCCATCGACATGGCCAACACGGACGTGCGCGACTTCCTCTACGACCGGATGTCGGCGATCCTCAGCCAGCACGACATCGACTACATCAAATGGGACCACAATCGCGTCCTGCCCATGCCCGAGGCCGACCAGACCCGCGGCTCATACGCCCTGATCGATCGCCTCCGCGCCGCCTTCCCCGCGGTCGAAATCGAAAGCTGCGCGAGCGGCGGCGGCCGCATCGACTTCGGCATCCTCTCCCGCACCCATCGCGTCTGGCTGTCGGACTCGAACGACGCCCTGGAACGCCTTCGCATCCAGCACGATGCCGCGCTCTTCCTGCCGCTCGCCGTCACCGGCTCCCATGTAGGGCCCCGTCGCTGCCACACCTCCGGCCGCACACTCGATATCTCTTTCCGCGCCTGGGTCGCCGCCCAGCGCCATATGGGGTTCGAGATGGATCCCCGCGAACTGACCGATCACGAAGCGCAGGTCCTGCGCGACGCCACCGCCTGGTGGAAGCGCAACCGCGACTGGCTGACCACAGCCGACATCCACCGCCTCGACAGCGCCGATCCCGCGATCCTCGCCGAACAACAGCAGGCCCGCGACGGCCACCGTTTCGTGGTCTTCGCCGGCAAGGCCGCGACCTCGGCCCAGATCGCGCCCCGCCCCCTCCGCCTGACGGCCCTGGAGCCCAACACCACCTACCGCATCGACCTCATCAACCGCGCCGAGGCCCCGGCACTCAGCCGCGGCACGCCAATCCTGAAATCAGGCCCCATCGAGGTCCCCGGCACCTGGCTCATGCATCACGGCATCACGCTGCCCTGGCATTACCCAGAAACCATGTGGGTCCTGGAAGGCCACCGCCTATGACCGCCCGTTCACCCATCCTGGACACCCCCACGCTATACCTCTGGCCGAAGACGACCCGAGATTTCAGCGGGCGCCCCGATGCCGGTCCGTTGCATCGTCTCAAAGCCGGACAAGCGACTCCGTGGACCCAGCACAGAGCCCCTCCAGCGCCGGCACGAAAGCCCTCCGTCCAAAGGCGGACGGTTCGACAGTACCCGATCCGACGTCACTCCGTCGGAGTCTCCCCGCATCCCGAACAATCGGGGCCAATGCCCCACCTTCACCGAGCATTAACCTTAACGCGCCCTTCTTCCTCTGGCTCCAAATACCTCGGGGAGCGCGAGGGGGTGAGCGGGCTTCCTGGAAAAGGTCCAGTGGACCTTTTCGCCCGCAAACGGGCGGAGCCCCCCCTCGCTCCCGCCCTCTCCACCGGCGCGGACCTGAAACACTTAAGAACCCGTCACCAAACCCGTGCGAACGCGCGTTCGCACGGGGGGTGTACAGGGGGTGTACGGGGGGCGCCCCCCTGCCGAGCCTTCGCGAAATCGAGTAGTTCCACATGACCAAGCCCACCTATCCCGACCTAAAAAACGCCTCCGTCTTCATCACCGGCGGCGGCTCCGGCATAGGGGCCGCGCTCACCGAAGGCTTCCTGCGCCAAGGGGCCAAAGTGGCCTTCATCGGCCGGTCCGATTACTCCGCCTTCGCCGAAGAGATGGCGCAAGCCACGGGCAACACACCACTTTTCGTCCAGGGCGACATCACCGACAATGCCAGCCTCTTCGCCGCCATGGACCAGGCCGCCGCCGCCCACGGCCCCATCACCCGCCTCATCAACAACGCCGCCAACGACCAACGCCATGCCAGTCTGGACGTCGACGAAGCCTTCTGGCGCAGTATGATCGACATCAACCTCAAAGCCTATCTCTTCGCCTGCCAGCACGCGATTAAAGGCATGAAAACCGTTGGTTACGGCCACATCGTCAATTTCAGCTCGATCAGCTACATGATGGGCAATGCCGGCTACGCCATCTACACCGCCGCCAATGGCGCCATCACCGCGCTCACCCGCTCGCTCGCCCGCGAATTCGGCCCCGACAAAGTCCGCGTCAACGC
>JBCDCS010000406.1:0-2175 GCA_039181205.1 Pseudomonadota bacterium | reverse complement strand
GGGCAGGGGCGGTACTTCGTGTCGGCCAGCCCGTCGTGAAGCACGTTCATGATGGCCAGACAGGTGTCGAGCCCGATGAAATCCGCCAGTTCCAGCGGCCCCATCGGATGGTTCGCGCCCAATTTCATGGACATGTCGATCGACGTCACTGTGCCCACGCCTTCGTAGAGCGTATAGACCGCCTCGTTGATCATCGGCATCAGGATGCGATTGACGATGAAGGCGGGGAAATCCTCGGCGGTGGCCGCTTCCTTGTTGAGACGTTCGACCACCGCAAGGCAGGCCCGATAGGTTTCGTCATCCGTGGCAATGCCGCGGATCAGTTCGACCAGTTTCATCACGGGAACCGGGTTCATGAAATGAAAGCCCATGAACTTTTCGGGCCGGTCGGTCCGGCTGGCCAGCCGTGTGATCGAGATGGAGGACGTGTTCGACGTCAGGATTGTCGTCGGTTTGAGGTGGGGCAGCAGGTCCTCGAAGATGGCCTGCTTGATGGTTTCCCGTTCGGTTGCCGCTTCGATCACCAAGTCGCAGGGACCCAGATCGGACAGCGTCACTGTCGGATTGATGCGGGCCAAGGCGGCGTCGCGGTCGGCGGCCGTGATCCTGTCGCGACTGACCTGGCGATCCAGGTTCCGGCCGATCAGGTCCATGGCGTGGTTGAGCGCGTCCTCGCCCACATCGTTCAGGATCACATCATAGCCCGCCAGGGCGCAGACATGGGCGATGCCATTGCCCATCTGGCCCGCCCCGACGATGCCGATGCTTTCGATCTCCATGGTCATGATCCTCATCCGGCCGTCGCGGCGACCATATCAGCGCGCCCCCTGCGCACAAGGCGCCGCAGAAGCGCAAATTGTCTGCAAATTGGAAGGTCAACTCTTCCGTAAGACCGCTCTGCCAGGATCGCCGAGAACGCCGGGAATCGGTGAAAGAGGCAGAGCATGGGCGGCGACGGCCAAGACCAAAAACTGGAATATTATCCCTGCCAATACGGCCGCTCGCGGATCATGTTTCGCGGGCCACGTGTGTCGCTTGACGGGCCCTACACGGTCGTTCTCGGCGGGTCGGATGCCTATGGCAAATTCGTCGAAGATCCGTTCTGCGACCAGTTGGCGGAACGCACCGGGCGCCAGGTCGTCAATCTGGGCGTGATGAATGGCGGGCTCGATGTGTTTCTTCGGGACGAAGCCCTGCTGGAAGTGATTGGCGGTGCGGAAAGCGTCGTGATCCAGGCCATGGGGGCCGGGAACATGTCGAACCGATATTATGCGGTTCATCCCCGCCGAAACGACCGTTTTCTGCGTCAATCGAGGCAACTGGAACGGCTGTTCCCTGGTGTGGATTTCAGCGACTTCAGCTTCACCCGCCACATGCTGCATGCCCTCCACGGCCGCTCACCGCAGGCATTCGCCACGCTGGCCGCGGAACTGCGCGCCGCCTGGGTCGCTCGAATTCGGCTTCTGCTGACCCGTCTCCCGGGCCACAAAACACTGCTGTGGGTCGAAAACAGAACCGCCGACCCCCTTGGGCCGGAGCCGCTCTTCATCACCGTCGATATGATGCAGGCGCTGGAAGGCCAGATCGACAAGGTCGCCCATTGCGATGTGACCGAGGACATGATCGGCGATCCGTTGGAGGGTATGATGTTCGGCGAGGAGGAGGAAGCACAGGCACGCCTGCTGCTCTCGCCCGCTGCCCATGACCGGATCGCCGACACGTTGGCTCGAGCCTTGCAGCGGCGCACCGGATTGGCGGCCTGACGCGTATCGCCGAAGAGAGTGTCTGAACTGGACGATCGCGCAGGCTCAGCTGCCCGAACGAAGAAGCCGCAGCAGTTACCCGCTGCGGCGTTATTCTTCGGAACTGACCAGACCTTAGAGTTTTTCGGTCAGTTCTGGCACCACATTGAAAAGATCGCCCACCAGACCGTAATCGGCGACCTGGAAGATCGGGGCTTCCTCATCCTTGTTGATCGCGACAATGACCTTGGAGTCCTTCATCCCTGCCAAGTGCTGGATCGCGCCGGAAATGCCCACGGCGATATAGAGGTCCGGCGCCACCACCTTGCCGGTCTGGCCGACCTGCCAATCGTTCGGCGCATAGCCCGAATCCACCGCCGCCCGCGACGCGCCCACGGCGGCGCCCAGCTTGTCGGCCAGCTTTTCGATCAAG
>JBCDCS010000405.1:0-2190 GCA_039181205.1 Pseudomonadota bacterium | reverse complement strand
GGATGTGGATCGGCTGCGCGCCACGCCCGACGCCGTGGTCGTCGATATCCGCGACGTGCGCGAACGGGCCAAGGGCTTCATCCCCGGATCGGTCCATGCGCCCCGGGGCATGCTCGAATTCTGGTGGGACCCGGAAAGCCCCTATCATCGGGACGTCTTCGCCGGGCCGGGGCCCTATGTGCTGCACTGCGCCATGGGCTGGCGGTCGGCCCTGGCGGCCGCGACCCTGCAGGAGATGGGGTTTCAGGTCGCCCATCTCGACGGCGGGATGGAGGCTTGGGTGGCCGCAGGCGGCGCCGTCGAGACGCCCGAGCCCAAAGACTAACGTCGGAACGGCGATGGGCGGAGCCCTGCGGCGGCCGAGTCCCGCACATCGGCGATCCGCTTAGCGCGTGTCGGTTCGGTCTTCGCGGTCTTGATCCATTCGAGCGTGCCCCGCCGGACCGACCGCGGCCACGCATCCCAGACCTCCCGCAGATCGCCCAAGGCGCTGTCCAGGTCATCGGGCACGAGCCCGGCCTCCACATCATCCAGGAAGATCCACATGCCGTTCTGCACCGCCGCCGAAATCTTGGCCTCACCCGCCTCTGTCATGGCGCCCGCCGCGCGCGCTTTCTTGACCAGGTCCTTGTTCAGGGCCGACCAGGCCGAATTGACCTTGCGCGGCGCCACCAGATGGGCCGACCGATCTTCGTCCACCTTGCGGGTCACGGCATCGACCCAGCCCCAGCAGAGCAGTTCCTCGATGGCCTCGATCCAGGGCAGGTGGTCGGGATGGTGCTTTTTGTAAGTGGCAAGCCAGATGCCGTCGGTCTGCGTGTGGTTCTTTGCCAGCCAAGCGCGGAGGTCGGCCCGAGATCGGACGGTGACGGTCTCGCGGTCGGTCATAGGCGTCTCCATTCCCCGGGTGCCAGGCCCTCGACGGTCCACTCACCAATCGACCAGCGGACAAGTCGCAGGACCGGCAGGCCCACATGGGCGCACATCCGGCGCACCTGGCGATTGCGGCCCTCGGTGATGGTCAGGCGGAGCCAGGCGTCGGGCACAGTCTTACGATACCTGACCGGCGGATCGCGGGGCCAGAGGTCGGGCACCGGGACCTCCTCGACCCTGGCCGGTCTCGTAGGCCCGTCCTTCAGCGTCACGCCCTGCCGAAGGGCCGCAAGCGCGTCCTCCGTCGGCGTGCCTTCGACCTGGGCGAGGTAGGTCTTCGGGGTTTTCGCCTTCGGATCGGTCAGGCGAGCCTGCAGCTTCCCGTCATCGGTCAAAAGCAGCAGCCCCTCGCTATCCCGGTCCAGCCGACCGGCCGCATAGACGCCCGGCACATCGATCCAATGTTTCAGGCCCGGCCATTTGCCCTCATCGGTGAACTGGCTGAGCACATTCATGGGCTTGTTGAAGGCGAGGAGCATGGCGGCGGCCTCCCGCTTGGGGGAGAGGCCGGGGGTTTCACACCCCCGGGCCCCCGTGGGATATCTCCAAAAGGAAGAAGATCAATGCGCCTCCGCCCAGGTCGCCCCTTGGCCGGCATCGACGGTGAGCGGCACCGACAGGTCCACGACCGGATCGGGGGCGCCTTCCATCACGTCGCGGGCCCGGTCGATCAGAGCCTCCACGTCGTCTTCCGCCACCTCGAACAGCAACTCGTCATGGACCTGGAGCAGCATCTTCGCGTCGAGCCCTTCGATCGCCGCCTCCATGCGGACCATTGCGCGGCGGATCACATCGGCCGCCGTGCCCTGGATCGGCGCGTTGATGGCGGCGCGCTTGGCGAAGCCGGCGGCCGGGCCTTTGGAGTTGATTTCGGGCGTGTTGATCCGGCGGCCGAACAGGGTCTCGACGCGGTTGTGGTCCTTCGCGAACTTGATGGTGTCGTCCATGTAGGCCCGGATGCCGGGGAACCGTTCGAAATAGGTGTCGATAAAGGCCTGGGCTTCCTCGCGTGGAATGCGCAGGTTGCGGGCCAGGCCGAAGCCGCTGATCCCATAAATCACGCCGAAATTGATCGCCTTGGCCTGGCGGCGGACTTCGGGCGTCATCTCGTCCAGGGGGACGCCGAACATCTGGCTCGCGGTGATGGCGTGGATGTCCTGGCCTTCCTTGAAGGCCTGTTTCAACGCGTCGATCCCGGCGATATGGGCCAGGATCCGAAGTTCAATCTGTGAATAGTCAAGCGCGACCAGCACCCGG
>JBCDCS010000404.1:0-2210 GCA_039181205.1 Pseudomonadota bacterium | reverse complement strand
TGGACCCATCCTTCTTCATCTTCGACACGCTTGCATTTTCCACCCGCCAATCAGCCACCGCCGCGGCCATCACGGCCGCATCGGCGGGCAACGCGGTCTGAACCGCCTCCAGCATCTCCGCCGCGGTATGAACCCGCTCGACATGCACGCCGTCGGGCGGCGGCACGTCGGCGGGCCCGGTCACGAACGTGACCCGTGCGCCCAGATCGCGCAGGGCAGACGCGATAGCTGCACCTTGGGCCCCGGACGAGCGGTTGGCGATATAGCGCACAGGGTCGATGGGTTCATGGGTCGGGCCGGACGTGACGATGACATGGCGCCCGGTCAGCGGTCCATCGGCGAAAAGGGCGTCGATGGCCGCCAGAACGTCCGGCACCTCCGCCAAGCGCCCCGGGCCGTATTCCCCGCACGCCATCGGACCTTCGGCCGGCCCGACCAAGCGGATGCCGTCGCCTTGTAGTGTCGCCAGGTTTCGCCGCGTCGCAGGATGATCCCACATTCGGACATTCATGGCGGGCACGATCATCACCGGCTTGTCGGTCGCCATCAGCACGGTCGTCGCCAGATCATCGGCCAAGCCAGCGGCCATCCGGCCCATCAGGTTCGCCGTGGCCGGGCAGACCAGGATCAGATCGGCGGCGCGGCTGAGCTCGATATGCCCCATCTCCGCCTCGTCGGTCAGGTCGAACAGGTCGCGATAGACCTTCGACGCCGCCAAGGCCGACACCGAGAGCGGCGTTACGAACTCTTCGGCGGCACGGGTCAGCACGGGCGTTACGACCGCCCCCTGGTCCCGTAGCCGCCGGATCAGTTCGAGCGATTTGAAGGCCGCAATACCGCCGCCAATGATCAGCAGGATGTGTTTGCCCGGCATCATGGGCCGACACCTAGTGGGCCGTGCCGGTGCCGTCCAGACAGGGCGGCGCGAAGGCCCGACAGCGCTCCGCCGATCCGATCGGGTACCAGATTATCTGCTTGGTTAGATGCTCTGGTTGCCGACTGAGATGCGCTCGGCGTCACGAGTTGTATCAACCTGGACGGTATAATGGTCGATCGCGACTGGCACGGCTGAGCCGTCAGCGGAACGCCTCGCAGGGATCCGGCCGATCGGGCGCCGGCGCATCGAAGACCACATCGCCCCCCGGGGGCACGCGACCATCTTCGCTCTGGACCACGGCCAGAACCGTCACATCGGGCCGCACGCGGGCGATAGCGGCGGGGACGCCCCAATCCTTCCGAGCATGGCCATTGCCGGTGATCAGAACCACGGGCGCGCCATGTTCCGCCAGAGCGGCCAGGGTCCGGTCCGCGAATTGCGCATCGATCTGGCGCTGACGAGCTACGAATTGCGGCAGCAAATCCTCGGGCAGCGCCCCGCAATGGGCATCGGCCTGCAATTGCTCGCGCTCGGCCTGTTGCGCTGGGGGCAGCGGCGCGTCCAGCCCATACCCAGTCAGGTCTCCGGCCTCGCCCGCCGCGCCCAGGATCGGCGTGTCCGGGTTCGCCATGATCGGGGCATACATGGCGATGTCAGGCCACCCCGTTTCCGACCAGCCCAGAACTTCATCCAAAGCCTGTGGATCGCGCGGCACCGATGGGTTCAGACGGCCCGCTTGATCCTCGGTCAACATCTCGAACACGATGGCGTTGGGCGCGAGTTCTTTGACCAACCGCGCCTGCACCTCATGGTGCACCGGGTTGTCGTGGATTTCACCCAGAACGTAGATATCCGCAGGCGGTAGTACCTCAGCGGACACCGCGCCCGCCCAGACCAGGGCCAGCGCGGTCAGACACCTCACCCCAGGAAGCCCATCACTTCGCGCGACTGCTTCTCCAGCGACTTACGCATCTTAGCGAAAGCCGCGGCCTCCAACTGGCGCACCCGCTCCTTCGACAAGGAAAGCTCATTGCCCAGCGATTCCAATGTCCGCGGGTCTTCACGCAGCTTGCGCTCCCGCACGATAAACCGCTCGCGGTCATTCAGCGACGACAACGCGGTGAGCAGCCATTCTCGCAACATCGCGTTGTCGTGGGACATCTCGACCGTCTGATCCGCCTGAACGGCGTCGTCTTCCAGCGTGTCGATCCATTCCCGCCCGTCTTCATCCGACGATTGCGTGGCGTTCAGGCTGAAATCCGATCCCGAGAGGCGGCCTTCCATCATCTCCACATCGTGGAGCGGAACACCCACTTCCTCGGCGATCTTCTCG
>JBCDCS010000403.1:0-2239 GCA_039181205.1 Pseudomonadota bacterium | reverse complement strand
GGCACCAGCCACGGCGCCGCCCTGCTGACCGATATGACCTTATGTGGACGGATAGATGGGGACGAGACGATCGTTCCCGACCCCCCGGCGGCCATGCAGGATTATGCCAGCGCCTGGAAAGACGCCACGAGCTGACCGCATCAGTCGTCACCCGTCGCAGGCGGTCAAGAGGTCAGCGTGACGGGTCAAGTAGGCCGCGCGGACCTCGGCGGGGGGCCGGAGGGTAAGGCGGAGGCCGTCGATAACGGAAGGGTCCGGCTTGCCGAAGAAGCGGTTGGCTTCGGTGGACGAGAAACCCGCGAGGTGGACGGCTTCGAGCCAGGCGGAGATCTTGTCGGCCTTCTTGATGCGTTTCTTCAACTTCGGGGCGGTGATCGCAGGAAGGCCGAACCGCAAATGGATAGCCGCCTGCAGACGGTCGTCCAGGTCGCCGTAATCGGGACCGACGGCGGCTTTGACCGGCGAGATCATGTCGCCGATCACGTATTCGGGCGCATCATGGAGAAGGGCCGTCAAACGCTCGGTCGCGGTGGCTGGGCCCAGACGGGTCAGGATATCGTCCACCAGCAGCGAATGCTCGGCCACGGAATAGGGCCAGTCGCCCCGGGTCTGGCCGTTCCACCGGGCCACGAAGGCGAGGCCGTGGGCGATATCCTCGATCTCGATATCCATGGGCGTGGGGTCGAGCAGGTCCAGTCGGCGGCCCGAGAGCATGCGTTGCCAGGCGCGGGGAGGCTTTTGGCGGGAGCGGGTCATGGGACTCTCCTAGCCGTGACTGGGCGTGATGCAACCGATGGGCTCGGCCGTGATAAAGGTGCTTTGGGGATGATGTCGAACCGGCGTGGGGCACGCCGAGATTATTGGAGACACTCCCATGCGGACCCTGATCGTGTCCATCGTCCTGGCTGTTCTCTTCGCCACGCCCGCCCTTGCGCAGACCCCGAATTGTGGTCCTCGGCCAGCTGTGGTTGAGGCGCTATCCGGATCTTATGCCGAGACGTTTTCTGGCGGGGGGATCCAGAACGACGAAGCGGTTTTCGAAGTCTGGGTGTCCCCCGAGACCGGGACCTGGACGATCCTGCGGACCAATGCGGCGGGGATAAGTTGCATCATGGCGGCGGGCACGGGCTGGTTTTCCGGCGCGTCCGGTGCGCATGTGGCGGGTGTGCCATCGTGACGATTGGCGCTCGCCAAACGAAGAAGGGCGACCCGACCAGACCGCCCTACATATCGATTTTGCCCTGAAGGCAGCTTGTTAGGCGGCCGCTTTCCAGCGGCGAAATCCGAACAGGCCACCCATCGCCGCTAGGAGGAACCATGCGGAGGCGGGCAGGGGCACGACGCCTAGTTCTTGATCCTCCGACGTAATCGACAGGCTCAGAAGGAAATCTCCGGAAGCGGAGCTGCCTCCTCCGGCTGCCGACCCGAGCAGAAGGCTCGAAGATGGAACGAACAGACTCGACGCATCGAGCGTGAAATCACCCGTGATGCTGTCGGACCCTACAGACAGATCGGATACCGTGGCCTCGACTGACCCGAGGAAGGAACTCGCGCTGAAGCTACCGGTGTTCGCAAGTGCAGACGCGAAATCTTCCGCAACGCTGATGATGCCCGTCGGAAGGAAACCAAGCAGCGCTCCGCCGAAATCCAACGGGCTCACACCGACCGGTCCGTCGATCGACCCGGCAAACACTTCCTGGCCGTTTACGGAAAGGCTTGCGCCGTAGATGAAGTTCCCCGGCTGATCGACTGGTCCAAGCAGCTGGAAGTCAAACTCGCCGTCCGACACTTCGAGATCCGTTCCAATGTCGAAAGGTCCCACGGATATCAGAGGCGAAAGATTGAAATCCCCATTGATGTCGATCGTCGCGACGGTGGCCGCGTGTACCGCGGCACCGGAGACAGCCATAACACTGGCGAGCACCACAGACCGACAACATCCGATGATGGACATAATAATCGCCCTTTCCGTTCACGTCACAGTCATAAATCCAACACAATGGGCTGACTTTCCAGCCCCTTTTTTGCCTGGAGGTATGATTTTACTATTTTTAGGCGGAGTTTCTCCGCCCGTGCCCAATCAATGTACCGAAAGTGACACGACTGTTTCGCCAAGTGCATCAAGCGGTGCCGGCGCTGGCAGCCGTTCTGGTCAAATTTGTGGCAGAAAGAAAAAGGGCGGCCCGCTGGTGTGATCTCGGGCTGTGACATGGCCGTCAGATCTCCATCACGATTCGGC
>JBCDCS010000402.1:0-2247 GCA_039181205.1 Pseudomonadota bacterium | reverse complement strand
TATCTGGATGATGCGGTGCAGTTCGATACGGCCGATGAGGCGCGCTATCACGAGGCGTTGGTGCATCCGGCGATGGCGCAGGCGCCGCGGCGGGCGCGGGTGCTGGTGCTAGGCGGCGGCGACGGCATGGCGGTGCGCGAGGTGCTGCGCTGGGACCCGGAGGAGGTGGTGCTGGTCGATCTGGACCCGGCAGTGACCGAGCTCTTCAGCCGCCGGGACGATCTGGCGGCGCTGAACGACAATGCGTTGCGGGACCCGCGCGTCGATGTGGTCAATGCGGATGCCTATGTGTGGATTTCCGAAGGGGATGATGCGTTCGACGTGGCGGTGCTCGATCTTCCCGATCCGAGAAACTTATCTCTTTCAAGGCTCTACAGCGTGGAGTTCATGCGGCAACTGGCGCGCCGGATGTCGGCCCAAGGGGTAATCGTCACGCAGGCGGGGTCGCCCATGTTCGCGCCGGAGGCCTTCTGGATCGTGGCCGAGACCGTGGCGACCGGGTGGGAGGTCACGCCTTACCAGGCCTATGTTCCGAGTTTTGGCCTGTGGGGGTTCGTCCTTGGGCGGCCAGATGGGATGCGCCCCCGCCAGGCGGACTATCCGGCCGGTCTGTCCTATCTGACGCCGGAGGTGTGGCAGGCTGCGCAGGTCTTCGACGCGCAGATCGGGCCGCGGGAGGTGCCGGTGAACACGCTGTCGGACCATCCGCTGCCACGGGCTTATCAGGCGGGTTGGGAGGCTTGGTATCGCTGACCGCGCGGGACGGTTCGGCGTGCGGTCCGATCCGGTTTCAGGGCTGCGTCGAGCATATCGGCGGCGCGGGTCACATCCGTCTCACCGCAGAGAAACAGGTCGAAGGCTGCAAGTCCGTGCTCCGGCCAGGTGTGGACGGTGATGTGGCTTTCGGCGAGCAGGAGTACGCCGGTCACCCCACCGCCATCGAACGGATGAAAGTGGCCCGACAGGATGGTGGCGCCTGCGGCATCCGCGGCGGCGCGCATGGCCTGTTCCAGCCGGGTCGGGTCCAGGTCGCCGCCCCATTGATCCAGGAGGAGATGCTGGCCGATCATCGTTCGATGGGGATGGTGACCGGGCCGTCATTGACCAGGTGGACGGCCATGTCGGCGCCGAAGCGGCCGGTTTCGACGGGCACGCCTTGATCGCGAAGGGATTGGGCGAAGTGTTCGTAGAGTCGTTCGCCATCGTCGGGCGCGGCGGCCTGGGAGAAACCAGGCCGGTTCCCCCGCGATGTGTCGGCGGCCAGGGTGAATTGGCTGACGACCAGGGCGTCGCCGCCGGTATCTAGGATCGAGCGATTCATCCGGCCCGCGTCATCGCGGAAGATGCGCAGCTTGGCGATGCGGGCCGCTAGGGCGTCGGCATTGGCTTCGCCATCGCCCTGCATGGCGCAGACTAGGATCATCAGGCCTGGGCCGCAGCGGCCGACCACAGTGCCGTCGATTTCGACCCGTGCTTCGGAGACGCGTTGAACGACGGCCTTCACAATTCATGGCTCCAGGGTGGGTTTGCGCCGGCGCGGGCGACGGTGACGGCCGCGGCTTTGACGCCCAGTTCCAGGGCCTTTTGAAGCGCCTTCTTCGGTGGCGCGTCCTTGGTCAGCGCGCCTGCGCCTTGCAAGCCAGCGAGCAGGCCGGCATTGAACGTGTCGCCCGCGCCGACCGTGTCGATGACCTCGACCGACGGGGCATCCACGTGGATCGATCCGGTCTGCGTGATCGCGGTCACCCCCTGTGCACCTTTCGTTACGCACACCACCTTGGCGCCATGGTCGAGAACGTCTTCGGGGGTCAGCCGAAGCCAGTCCATATCTTCGTCGGAGAGCTTCACGATATCGGCCGCGTGGAGCAGGCGTTCCATGCGGGCCCGGAAGACGGCTTCGTGCGCGATGAAGCTGGGCCGGATGTTGGGGTCGATCATGATCGGCAGATGGGCGTGGCCGAGGGCGAGGCCTTCATAGGCCTGGGCGCAAGGTTCCTGGGTAAGGGAGATGCCGCCGATGAAGAGCGCGTCGACGCCTTTCATATTCGGCGCGTCGCCGGGCGACAGCATGCGGCCAGCGGTGTTCTCGTCATAGAAGGCGTAGCTGGCCTGGCCATCGGTCAGGGTGACGAAGGCGAGCGTGGTAGGGCGGTCGGAGATGTGCGCGCGGTTTTCGACCTTGGACTGGGCGAGGGTCTCGGCCAGACGCTGACCGAAGAGGTCCGAAGACAGGCCAGTATGCAGGGC
>JBCDCS010000401.1:0-2254 GCA_039181205.1 Pseudomonadota bacterium | reverse complement strand
TGGCGACTGTGGCCGCAGCGACTTCCGGGGGTCGGCCGCGCCTATTCCGCCGCCAGACCGTCGGTGAATTGCAAGCGTGCCAGCCGCGCATAAAGCCCGCCCTGTGCCACCAGCACATCATGGGTGCCTTGCGCTGCGATCCGGCCGTCTTGCATCACGATGATCCGGTCGGCCTGTTTCACCGTGGCCAGCCGGTGCGCCACGATGATCGTGGTTCGCCCCTCCGCCAGGCGGGACACGGCATCCTGCACTGCGCGCTCGCTTTCAGCGTCCAGCGCACTCGTCGCCTCATCCAGCAACAGGATCGGCGCGTCCCGCAGGATCGCCCGGGCGATTGCGATCCGTTGCTTTTGTCCGCCCGACAGCATCACGCCCCGCTCGCCCACATAGGTGTCGTATCCGCCGGGCAGCGCTGTCAGGAAATCATGGGCCGCCGCGGCCTGGGCCGCCGCCTCGACCTGGGCATCGGTGGCGTCTGGCGCACCGAAGCGGATATTGTCCCGCGCGGAGGCCGCGAAAATCACCGGATCCTGGGGCACGAGCGCGATCCGCGACCGGAACTCCGTCCGCGCCATATCCCGCAGATCGACACCACCCAGGGTGATCCGCCCCTCATCGGGGTCATAGAACCGCTGCAGCAATTGGATAATGGTCGACTTGCCCGCACCCGAAGGCCCGACCAACGCGACCGTCTCCCCCGGATTCACCTCTAGCGACACGTCGTCGAGCGCCTTGGGTTCCGGCCGTGCCGGATAGCGGAAGGTTACGCTCTCGAACGCGACCACTTCGCCTGCGGGCAGCGGCGCCGGCGTGATTGGGTCATGCACGGCGTCCTCGGCATTGAGCAGTTCCACCAGACGCTCCGTCGCCCCGGCCGCACGCTGCAATTCCCCGATGATTTCCGACAGGGCCGCGACGGAGCCCGCCACCATGATCGCGTAGATCAAGAACTGGATCAGTTCGCCGATTGTCATCACATCGGACCGGACGTCCCGCGCCCCGATCCAGAGCACGCCGACGATGCCGGAAAACGTCAGAAGGATCACGATAATCGTCATGATCGCCCGAACCCGGATCCGCGTGCGCGCAGATCGGAAGCTTTCCTCGGTCACATCCGAAAAGCGCCCCGATGCATCGGTCTCGAAGGTATAAGCCTGCACGGTCTGGGCGCTGAGCAGCCATTCCGACGCCCGGCCCGACGATTCCGCGATCCAGTCCTGGTTTTCCCGCGACAACGTGCGCAGGCGCCGCCCCAGCACGATGATCGGCACAATGACGACGGGCACGATCAGCAGCACCAGCATCGAGAGCTTCGGTGCCGTCCAGACCATCAGGGCCATGCCGCCGATAAAGATCAACACGTTGCGCATCGCCACCGACACCGACGACCCGATCACCGACAGAAGCAGCGTCGTGTCGGTGGTGATCCGGCTCAATACCTCGCCCGTCAGGATGTTGTCGTAGAAATCCGGCGACATGCGGATCATGCGGTCGAAGACGGCCTTGCGGATATCGGCCACGACCCGTTCGCCCAGACGTGTCACCAGGTAATATCGTAGCCCGGTCCCTATGGCCAAAGCCGTCGCGATCCCAAGCGACGCCGCAAAATACTGATCCAGCAGGGCCGCTTCACTGGTCTGGAAACCATCGACGACACGGCGCACCGCCAAAGGCAACACCAGGGAAATGGCGGCCGTCAGGACAAGCGCCGCCGCAGCCGCCACGACCAATCCCATATGGGGCGCAAAAAACGGCACGAGCGCCCGAAGGCTGCCGATCTTCTTGGATCCGGCTCGATACTCTTCCTTGGCGATCTCGGCCATCACTCCTCCGACGGTCGGGTTAGCCGTAGCCGTGGGGGTGTGCGGGCGCAAGTTCGCCACTGCCGCAGGCTCTTGACCCCTGGCTGGACGGAATCGAAGGATGACCCACCCGAAAGCCGGAGAAATTATGGCCGATGTCGTCGATCTGACCGCGCTGATCTTTTACGGGATCGTCTGTACGATCCTAGCCGCCATCGTGCCGCCGCGCTTCCCGCTCTGGTTGCGGTCGCTCATCGGTGCCCTGGTCGGCATCGGCGCCGCCTTCACGTTGCCCTTCATCCGGGTGACATTGCAGGTTTGAGGGATTGGAGCGGGCGACGGGAATCGAACCCGTATCATCAGCTTGGAAGGCTGAGGTCTTACCATTACACAACGCCCGCGCGCTCCTGGGGCGCATGTAGCGCCGACGAACCCCGCCGCGCAAGGGCTTG
>JBCDCS010000400.1:0-2278 GCA_039181205.1 Pseudomonadota bacterium | reverse complement strand
GCCGGAAACCATGCCCGACCTCATCCTCCTCCACATCCCCTGCCCCGACCAGGCCACGGCCACCCGCATCGGCGCTGCGCTGGTCGAGACCCGCCTCGCCGCCTGCACCCATGTCCTGGCGCCCCACGAAAGCCGCTACCGATGGCAGGGCAACGTCGAATGCGAGACTGAGATCACGCTGCTGGCCAAGACTCGCGCCGCCCTCGCCGACCGCGTGGCCGAGGAGGTCCGAAAGCTCCATCCCTATGATGTCCCCGCGATCCTCGGCACCCGCCTCGACTACGTGAATGCCGACTACGCCGCCTGGGTCATCGAGAATACCGAGGACACGCCATGACAAACGCCCTGCAAGCCGCCCTTTGGTTCGACCCCGAGGAGATGCTCATTGGCGGCACCTGGCGCCGTGCGCCCGAAACGCTCGACCTCCAAGATCCGTCCACAACGGCCCATATCGCCCGCATCGCCCGGGGTCAGGCCGCCGAAATCGACGCCGCTGTCGCCGCCGCCCATGACGCCCGCGCCGGGGCCTGGGGGCGCATGACCGCCACCGAACGCGGCCGCCTGCTGACCGATCTCGGCCGCCTGGTCCAACGCCGCATCGAAGACCTGGCCGTCATCGAAGCGCATGACGTGGGCAAACCGCTCAAACAGGCCCGCGCCGACGCCATTGCCCTGGCCCGCTACCTCGAATTCTACGGCGGCGCCGCCGACAAGGTGCACGGGCAGACCATCCCCTATCTCGATGGCTACACCGTCTACACACTCCGCCAGCCCCACGGCGTCACCGGCCATATCGTCCCCTGGAACTACCCGATGCAGATCATCGGCCGCTCCGTTGGCGCAGCGCTCGCCATGGGCAATGCCTGCGTCCTGAAACCGGCCGAGGAGGCCTGCCTCACCGCCCTCGCCTTCGCCCGTCTGGCCGACGAAGCGGGCCTGCCCGCTGGCGCCCTCAACGTCGTCCCGGGCTTGGGCGAGGAGGCCGGCGCGGCGCTGGCCGGTCACCCCGGCATCCACCACGTCAGCTTCACCGGCTCTGTCGCCACCGGCGCCAAGGTCCAACAGGCGGCTGGCGCCAACGTGGTCCCCGTCACCCTGGAACTCGGCGGCAAATCGCCCCAGATCGTCTTCGCCGATGCGGACCTGGACGCCGCGCTCCCCTTCCTGGTGAACGCCGGGATTCAGAATGCCGGTCAAACCTGCTCCGCCGCCTCCCGGATTCTGGTCCAGTCCGCGGTCCACGATGAGGTCGTGGCCGCCATGTCCAAGGCTTACCGCAAGCTCCGGGTCGGCCCGGCCATGGACGACCTCGATGTCGGCCCGCTGATCTCGGCGCGGCAGAAAGACATCGTCAATGGCTTCCTTGCTCAGGCCGACAATCTCACCGTCGCGGCGCAGGGCGAAATTGCGCAGACTGGCGACGATACCGGTGAAAGTTCAGGCCATTTCGTCCTGCCCACGCTCCTGACCGGTGCCGAACCCGACCACCCCCTGGCCCAGGCCGAGATCTTCGGGCCCGTCCAGATCGTCCTCCCCTTCGACACTGAAGAAGACGCGATCCGCATTGCCAACGGCACCGATTACGGCCTGGTCGCGGGCGTCTGGACAGCCGACGGCGCGCGCCAGATGCGCCTCGCCCGGGACCTCCGCGCGGGCCAGGTATTCATCAACAATTACGGCGCCGGCGGCGGCGTGGAACTGCCGTTCGGCGGTGTTGGTAAGTCGGGTCACGGCCGCGAAAAGGGCTTCGAAGCGCTCTATGGCTTCAGCCAACTCAAGACCGTCGCCGCCCGCCATGGATAGTCTAGAAGCTCACTCGCCGTAGAAGAACTCCTCCCGGACGATCTTGCCGCCCGCCACATGGTAGAGCCCGACCTCTTCCATATCCGACACTTCGCCGGTTTGGCGGTTCTTGGTCTTCATTTTGTAGATCACCGCGAACCGATCTGGCCCGTGCGGAAACGGCCCGCCCACATCGGCCTCCAACACCTCGAACGCGCTGTTCCACCACTCGTGCTTGCCCTTGATCGCGTCGATCCCCCGCACCTCGCGTCCGTCACCGAAATCCATGGCCTCCACCGACACGGCGTTGGGCGCATAGAGCTTGTCCAGGTTCTCCGTATCCGACCCGTCCCGCGCACCGGCAACCAAAGCCTTTGAAATTTCTTGTAAATCCATGATCTCTCCTCCCAATGGTGTCTCAGGTTATCACATCTGACCGCCCACGCCGACCCTGGTCGCCGCGCGTCTCCCATGGCATCGAGCGTCTAGCGGGAGG
>JBCDCS010000399.1:0-2354 GCA_039181205.1 Pseudomonadota bacterium | reverse complement strand
ATTTCGGCGGCGTTGGGCTTTGCCATGGGCCGGGAGTTGGGCGCGACGGAGACAGGCGACGCCATCGCGGTGATCGGCGATGGGGCGTTGACCGGTGGGATGGCCTATGAGGCGCTGAACCATGCCGGGCATCTGAAAAAGCGCGTGATCGTCATCTTGAACGACAACGAGATGTCCATCGCGCCGCCTGTGGGCGCGATGTCGTCCTATCTGTCGCGGCTTTACGCTGGGGCGCCGTTCCAGGAATTGAAGGCGGCGGCCGAAGGCGCCGTGGGCCTTTTGCCGACGCCGTTCCAGGAAGGCGCGCGTCGGGCCAAGGAAATGCTGAAGGGCATGACCGTGGGCGGGACATTGTTCGAGGAGTTGGGCTTTTCCTATGTCGGTCCCATCGACGGGCACGACATGGATCAATTGCTGGCGGTGCTGCGCACGGTGAAGGTGCGCGCCAACGGGCCGATCCTGATCCATGCGATCACCAAGAAAGGCAAGGGCTTCCGCCCGGCTGAAAGCGCGCGGGATGGCGGGCATGCCACGGCGAAGTTCGATCCGGCGACGGGCGAGCAGAAGAAGGCCGCATCCAATGCGCCGAGCTACACTAAGGTGTTCGCGCAGTCGCTGATCCAGGAGGCGGCGGAGGATGACCGGATCGTCGCCGTGACGGCGGCGATGCCCGACGGGACGGGGTTGAACCTGTTCGCCGAACGATTCCCGGCGCGGTGCTTCGACGTGGGCATCGCGGAGCAACATGGCGTGACCTTCTGTGCCGGTCTGGCGGCCAGCGGCATGAAACCGTTCTGCGCGATCTATTCGACCTTCCTGCAGCGGGGCTATGACCAGGTCGTCCATGACGTGGCGCTGCAGAATCTGCCGGTGCGGTTCGCCATCGACCGGGCGGGCCTGGTTGGGGCAGACGGGGCGACCCATGCGGGATCCTACGACGTGGCCTATCTGTCGAACCTGCCGAACTTCGTGGTCATGGCCGCCGCCGATGAGGGCGAGCTTCGGCACATGGTGGCGACGGCGGCGGCCCATGGCGACGGGCCCATCGCCTTCCGCTTCCCGCGGGGCGAAGGCGTGGGCGTGGAGATGCCCGAACGGGGTGTGCCGCTGGAGATCGGCAAAGGCCGGATCGTCCACGAAGGCGAGCGGGTCGCGATCCTGTCGTTTGGGGCACGGCTGTCGGAGGTCGAGGCCGCGCGCGAAAAGCTGATCGCCCGGGGCGTTTCGCCGACGGTAGCGGATGCCCGGTTCTCCAAGCCGTTGGACCGGGATCTGATCCTGGATCTGGCGGCGCGGCACGACGCGTTGATCACCATCGAGGAAGGTGCTGTCGGCGGGTTCGGCAGCCACGTGGCGCAATTGCTGGCCGACGAAGGGGTCTTCGACGCGGGGCTCAAGTACCGGTCGATGGTGCTGCCCGATCGATTCATCGACCAGGCGGGGCCCAAGGACATGTATCGCGCGGCCAGGCTGGACGCGGCGGATATCGAAGCCAAAGTGCTGTCGGTTTTGGGTGTGGAGATGCTGGAGCGGTCGGCCGAAGCGATCTGACGGCCAGACTTTCCACACCTTGAGAACAGGGCGGGCCAATGGCCCGCCCTATCGCGTTGTCGGATCGGGTCAGCCGATCTTGCCATCACCGTGCTTGGTGACCGCCACGACCAACGGACGCGGAGGCATGCCGGGGGCGAAGTCGGGCCAGCGTATTCTCGGCGGCATCTTTCCGCTGGGACTTCATAGCTTGTTCAAATATCGTGAATTTTGTTTTTCCGACTCCCCTTTTGTGGCTGGTGGATGTCGATTTTGAATTGCTGGGATCTGCGACAGATCGATTACAGCCGTCCGATCAATCCGGATCGCCCGATCAATCGGCGAGCTTCCTTGAGGGACGCGCATCTGGCGCCGCCCTATAGGTCAGGGCAGCCTGACCTTTGCCGCTTTTCTGGGCAGAGATGGTCCAATGCAGCCATCCGGAATCGCTGACATTTAAGTGAACGCAGCGTTTCCAAAAAATCGTTACCGGCGATGACGGGACATTAAGAAAACCGTGCTACCGTTATGCCATGGCACGTCAGATCACCCCCACTGGATCACGCCCGGGCCGCCCCTACGACCGGGCCGAATTGGTCAGCGATGCGGTGATCCATCTGACGGGTCTGGGCCTGGCCGTTCTGTCCGTGCCCGTTCTGATTACGCTCGCGGCCGTCTGGCGCGGCGATCTGGCCGGCGTCGTGGGTGTCTCGGTCTATGGCGTGACGCTGATCGTCATGTTGTCGGCGTCGCTGGCCTATAACCACGTCTACCGCGCCGATTTGTCGGAAATGCTGCGCAAACTGGATATGTCGGCGATCTAT
>JBCDCS010000398.1:0-2367 GCA_039181205.1 Pseudomonadota bacterium | reverse complement strand
CGGCCAAATTCGGCTGTGCCTTCGCCGCGTGTGACTTGGCCGCCGAGCATCTGCATCATCACTTGTTGGCCATAGCAGATGCCCAGGATCGGCACGCCCAAGTCGAAGATGTCTGCCGGGGGGCGCGGGCTTCCGGCATCGGGAACGGAGGCCGGACCGCCCGAGAGGATGATGGCCAGAGGCGCGAAGTCAGACAGGAATGCGGGCGTTACCGCTTGGAACGGATGGATTTCGCAGTAGACGCTCAGTTCGCGCAGGCGGCGGGCGATCAGTTGTGTGACCTGTGATCCGAAATCGATGATGAGGAGGCGCTGGTGCGTCGGGCTGTCCATGGGGCGCGGCTAACGCAGGCGGCTCGGGCCCGCAAGGTCGGGGAGGGAGCGACGGGGCGGCTTCATTGGCAGGTCAGGCGGCCGAGAAGGTCCTCCGGGGCGGACGTGTCGTTTTCCGATCCGGCGCGCCGCAATCCTTCCCAGCCCGGTGGCGGACTTGGTCTAGCCGTTGGAGCACTTGAAGCATTCGTTCGGGGAGCTTGAGCGATGGCGGAAGCGGCACGGCGGAGACGGGGCGGCGGCGGGGCGGCCCGGCGCGCAGAGCGGACATCCACCCGGGTCGAGACCGCGGGGACGATCCTTCGCCAGATCCCCGATTTCGAGGTGCTGACCCCCGAGGCACTGGAGATCATCGAGCACAATGCCGAGACCGTCCTCGAAGAGATCGGCGTAGCGTTCGTGGAAAACCCGCAGGCGTTGGATCGGTGGCGCGATGCAGGTGCCGATGTGCGGGGCGAGGTCGTCCATATCCCGCACGGTCTGGCCCGGCGGTTGTGTGCGACGGCGCCCGAGCGATTTCAGCAGATCGCGCGCAATCCAGACAAGTCGGTGGAGATCGGCGGCCGGAACTTGGTTTTGGCACCCGTCTACGGGCCACCCTTCGTGCGCGACGGCGCGGGGCGGCGATATGCGACCATGGAGGATTTCCAGACCTTCGTGAAGTTGGGACATCAGTCGCAGTGGCTGCACCATTCCGGGGGCACGGTCTGCGAGCCCACGGATGTGCCGGTCAACAAGCGCCATCTGGACATGTTGATGGCGCATATGACGTTGACCGACAAACCGTTCATGGGATCGGTGACAGAGCCATCGCGCGCCCAAGATTCCATCGACATGTGCGATATTCTATTCGGCGGGTTGAACGACCGGACGGCGATGGTGTCGCTGATCAACATCAATTCGCCGCTGACCTTCGATTCGATCATGATGGGTGCGTTGGAGGCCTACGCCGCCGCGAACCAGGCCTGCATCATTTCACCATTCATCGTAGGCGGAGCGATGGCGCCGGTCTCGGTCGCGGGAACGCTGACGCAGGTGCTGGCGGAGGTGATGGCGGGTATCGCCTATTCCCAACTGGTCCGGCCGGGTGCGCCCGTCATCTTCGGGGCGTTCGTGACATCGATCGACATGAATTCCGGCGCTCCGACCTTCGGCACGCCCGAAGCAGCGCAGATCACCTATGGCGCTGGCCAATTGGCGCGGCGGCTGGGTCTGCCATATCGGTCGGGCGGGGCGTTCTGCGGCTCTAAACTGCCGGATGCGCAGGCGGCCTATGAGACAGCCAATTCCTTGAATGCGGGGCTTCTGGCCGGGGTTAATTTCATGCTCCATGCCTGCGGTTGGCTGGAAGGCGGCCTGGTCGCCGACTTCGAGAAGTTCGTTATGGACGCCGACCAGCTCGGGGCGCTGCACAAGATGGCGGCTGGCATAGCGATAGATCAGGATGCCCAGGCCTTGGAGGCCGTCCGGGAAGTGGGTCCGGGCGGCCATTACCTGGGCTGCGCCCATACGCAGGCCCATTACAAGACGGCGTTCTGGCGGTCGGAGCTTTTTGACTACAAGCCTTATGAAACCTGGTCTGACGAGGGCGCGCGCGACACGCGGATGCTGGCCCAGGCCAGGATGTCGGCCATGCTAGACGCCTATGAACAGCCCGATATGGATCCGAGCGTCCGTGACGCGTTGACGGAGTTTGTGGCGCGCCGGAAATCGGAGATGCCCGACGCGCATATCTAGGGCGGCTTACGCCGTCTTGCGGAAGCTCCGGGCCTCGGCCAGGAGCGCCACGAGTATATCCACATGGCGGGTAAAGCTGTATTGGCCGTCGCCTTGCCGACGGCGTTTTTCCAGCGCGGCTTCGATCGGCAGGAGACGTTCCAGCGCGGATTTGGCCGTCGGGGGAATCGCCGTGCGCAACATGCGCCGAAGATCCCGCCGCCGTTCATAGGCATGCGTCCCGTGGGCTGCGGCTTGAACCAGCAAATCAGGGCGGCGCAGAGAGTCGAGTTCCTGGGAAATTCTGCACATGGGACGG
>JBCDCS010000397.1:0-2425 GCA_039181205.1 Pseudomonadota bacterium | reverse complement strand
GCGAGCGGGGCGGAGATTGCCGAGGCCCTTCGGGCGGATCCGTTCGACCCGGCGGCGTTCGAGGCCGCCCTGCGAGGCCGGAGCGCCGTGCAGGCCGAATTGGCCGCGCAGGGGGCGTCGTCCCTGTCCGAGATCGTGTCAACCATGACGCCGGAAGCCCGCGCGGCGCTAGCGGAGCGTCTGACGCGGCGACGGTAGGGGTTGGTCGGTTTCGGCTTTATCGACGTGTGGTTCTGGCCTGGACCAGATGCAGGTTTGCCGGGTGCAAGCCAGTCCATCGATGGGCCGCGGTGCGGCGATCCAAACTGACTTCTACGGCACTTTATCCCAGCCAAATCCGAAGAGGCTTCAAGCTTTGCGCCTACGTCGGCCAGATCGCCGGGCCGTGGGGGCGGCCCGGCGATGGACCGGCGGCCTTTGGCCTTGGTTCCGGTCCGGGGTGGAGCGGGAACGGCGGGCGAAGGCCCAGTCTACATCGCCAACCTGCGGGGTGCGATTTCTCAGTAATGGGTCGGCCCGCCCGAAGGGGGGCCGAAGGTCCTTACTCCAACCCCATGCAGTTGGCGTAGAAGGTGGTCGTCGCGGGCCAGTCCGAGAAGACACCGGCGACACCCACGTCCTGCGCCAGGACGTGGAGCAGGTCGAAATAGACGCCATCATTGTCGGTCACTTCGGCGATAGACTGGAAGTACCAGCCGCCGCCCGCCGCCAGAGGACCGGAGCGTTCCAATGTCCAGGTGATGATGTTGAGGCCCGCTGCATTGGCTTCCTCGGCCCAGGTGGAGGGCACCATCTCACCCGCATCGTTGACCGTGACCAGGACCCAGGTGGGCGGGGCGATGTATTGCACGCCCATCTCGGGATAGGCCGACATGGGTTCGGGCCAGGTGGCGGGGTCCATCGGGTCCCAGCCCTCGATATCGTAATGGTCGATCAGGTAGACGGCTTGGGCGCCGAACTGTGGCTCGTTCTCGATCCAGTATTGAACATCGGTGAGGTTGAAGCTCTGGGCCCAGACACGGGAGGGGTCGATGCCCGCCGCCTTGTATTCGTCGATCAGCTTCTGGGCGTAGTCTTCCTGGCTGAAGCCGTTATGGGGCATTTCCACCGAGGGAGATTTGAGCTCGGGCGTGAAGTCGGTGCCCAGGGAGTCGAAAAGCTCGATGCTGTCGGCGTGGGTCAGAAGGCCCGCGCTGGACGAGGAATAGAGCGTGGTGCGCCAATCGGCGACCCCGCCATTGACGTAGTCTTCGACGGTGGTGGCGCTGCTGTCCGCGGCATCCATCTTCGGCGTCAGCGTCATGAACTGGTCGAGCGTGATCTCCGACGTGCGGCATTCGGCGGTGGCGCTGTCCTCGCCGGAGGCCGGCGTGAACGGCCCGACGCAGGTGCCCGCCAGGTCGGTGAGTAGGATATCGGTCGAGGTGTGCAGGTCGTTCTGGGCATGGCGACAGACCAGTTCATGATCCTGGGTGAAGGTCACGTCGCATTCCAGGATGCCCGCGCCCATCTGGGCGGCGGCGATGTTTGAGATGGCGGTGTGTTCGGGGAAGAGCAGGGGTGCGCCGCGATGGCCGATGGAGAAATGGGAGCGGACGGGCGTCTGGCCGATGCAGGCGGCCAGTTGATCCTTCAGGGCACCATCGTTCATCTGGTCGATCAGATAGGCGGGCCGGGGGCCATAGCTGAGCGCCTGGGCCGTGGCGGCGGCATGGCCGTCGGCCAGGACCGGCGCGGCGGTGCAGAGCAAAAGGATTGAGGTGCGAAGGAACATGGCGCGTCTCCCGTTAGTGTCCGATTACAGAGCATCGGTGCGCCGGGTGACGGGCCAGTGAAGGATGGATGACGCCTGGGTGACGGCGGGAGTCCGCCGATCGGGGACGTGCGGATGCGCTACATGAAGCCGAGTTCGAGCCGGGCTTCGTCGGACATCATCTCCATCCCCCAGGGCGGATCCCAGGTGAGATCGACTTCGACGGTCTTCACGCCGGGTACGGAAGAGACGGCATCGGCGACCCAGCCCGGCATTTCACCGGCAACCGGGCAGCCGGGCGCGGTGAGCGTCATGATCACCCGGACATCGTTTTCGGGGTTGATGTCGATGGTGTAGACCAGACCGAGATCGTAGATGTTCACCGGGATTTCCGGGTCGAACACGGACCGGCAGGCTTCGACGACCGGCTCGTGCAAGTCGTGATCGGTGGTCGACGGCTCGATGAGCGGGGCGCCTTCCAGGCGTTCGGGTTGCTCGGGGGTCATGGCGTCCTCGGCGGGCGATGCTTGGCCGAAAACATAAGGTTTGCTGCCAAGGGGGACAAGGCGGCCGTTCGGGCAGAGTGACCCGAGCGTCAGAACCGGAAGTTCAGGCCTACGGTCGCAGTCACCACCTCGACGTCGGTGCCGCCGAAGCCTTCCAGATCGTGGT
>JBCDCS010000396.1:0-2491 GCA_039181205.1 Pseudomonadota bacterium | reverse complement strand
GATGACGAGCTTCAACCAAGGCCAATACGACCGCCGTGGGACGATCTCTGACAATCACAGCAACTGGCCGATCCTGCGGGTGACAGGCTCCGACGGCACCGTCATGGAACTGCAGGATGCGTTTGCGCCCACGACCGATGGTGGCTGGAGCACGTTCTCGGCCGACGTCAATGCAGATGCCGGTTGGACGATCAATGGCGAAGCCGCTTCGGCCGAGCAGATGGAAGCTGTGCTGGCTTCGGTCGAGACCTCCGAGATTCGGATCGAACAGGCCTATGGTAATCAAGAGATCATCGGCCTGGACAACGTGTCGTTCCGGTCCGGCCGGTAGGCTGTCTGCCACTTCTACCATTCCGGGGCCGCCGATGTGAGCATCGGCGGCCCCGCGTTTAACTGGCTCCGGCAGGTCACCGCCGGCAGTTGATCACCCCAAGTACCCCAGCCTGGCGAGGCTCTCAGTCTAAGGAGGGTTTGTCGCTCATGCTGTCGACTTCAAAGTGGCCGAGTGATAGTCACGGGTGCCTTTCCACTCAAGCAGCACACCGCTGCAAGCTGGACACCTTAGGGTGCCCTTGTCTCGCTCGGGGTAGTCTGTGTAGCTGACCACGCACTCAGCGCCACATTGCGCGCAAGTCATATCTGTTTTGCCTTTATCAAACACATGTCCAGGGTAGTGCCGGGTCTGCGAGGAAGCAAACTCTACGTCAGTTCAAAGTCACCTATTACAACCGATCCCCCAGCAGGAACTGCGCCGCCCGATCCAGGCGGATATGGGGTGGTCCCTCGCCCCGTTTGAGGGTGAGGGCCGCGGGCGCGAAGTCCATCAGATCGTACTCCCCATCCAGCCACGCCCTGGCACCCTGCGACGCGGGCGTCAGCAGGTGGGACGGGTCGTCCGGCAGCTCGCCTGGATAAAGCGCGGCCGACCGACCCCGCGCGCCGTTCTCCAGCAGGTGTCCCCGCACCACGTTCAGTGTGCGGCCGCCGTGGTCCCGCGTCTCCTCCACCGTCGCGCGCAAGGCCGCCATGGACATGGCCTCCGTCCGTGCGCCCGCGAAATCCGCCCGCGCCCGCGCCTCCCGGACCATGGCTTCCAAGATCGCCGTCAGCTTGGCGTGCTGCGTGTGGTGCAGATGGTCCGCCTTGGTCGCCGCGAACAGGATCTTGTCCACCTTCCGCGCGCCGAGCAGCGCCATTAGCCAGCCCACGGCGCCGGGCTTGAACGCCGTCAGCAGGTCGGCCATCGCCGCCCGCATCTCTTCGACGGCCCGGGGTCCCCGGCGCACCGCGCCCAGCACGTCCAGCAGCACGATCTGCCGATCCAGCCGCGCGAAATGGTCCCGGAAGAAGGGCTGCACCACCTGCCGCTTATAGGCCTCGAAGCGCCGCTCCATCTCGCGCCGCAGGCTTCCGCGGGGGCTGTCCCCGGGCGGCAGGGGCGCGAAGGTCAGCACCGGCGATCCGTCCAGCTCTCCGGGCAGCAGAAACCGCCCCGGCGTCAAGTCATAACCGCCGGCCGCCCGGGCCCCCTTCAGCTCCTCGGTGTAAAGCGCGGCCAATTCCTTCGCCAGCGGCTCCGCCAGCTTTGCCGCCCCGTCTATGCTTTCCAGCCGGTTCGCGAAGGCCATCCGATCCCAAGACGCCAACCGCGCCAGCGCCCGGGCGGCCCAGTCGTCATAGGATTTCTCCATCAGTCCCAGATCAAGCAGCCACTCGCCGGGGTAATCCACGATATCCAGATGCAGCACCTGGCTGCCACGCAACCCTGACAAGAGCCCCCCGGCCCGGACCTTCATCGACAGCCGCAATTCCGATACGGCCCGCGTGCTGTCGGGCCAATGGGGTTCCCGCGCCGTCAGCGCCGCCAGATGTCCCTCATAGTCGAAGCGGGGCACCGTGTCGTCCGGCTGCGGCTGCAGGAACGCCGCCTCGATCCGGTCGGCGGCGGTGAGGGCGGGCATGCGCCCCCGGTCGATCAGATTGGCCACCAGCGAGGTGATGAAGACCGTCTTTCCCGCGCGGCTTAGGCCCGTCACGCCCAGCCGCAGCGTCGGCTCGAACACCTCGGTCACGCCCTGGGCCAAATCGCCCAGACCCTGCGTTACCGCATCCGCCAGCCGTCCGATCACCATGCGCGCCCCTCCGTCCCAGCGGGCATATTGTGCCTGCCTGGACGATGTCACGCCCCGATGGCCGAAAACCGCAGGGTCCCATCCACGTCAGGCGCAGATCAGACGTCGATTTTGGCTTCGTCATCGCCTTGAGACGCAGGCTTATCCACTACCTTATGCCTCTCACGATCTGCCCATACCGGCGATATCTTGTGGAAAAGCCTGAAACCGACCCCAGATGCGCCCCTCCACGCTTGACGCCCACCCTCACCGTCGCATCAATACGCCATGCGATTTTCCCGCCTCCGCCTGAACGGCTTCAAATCGTTCGTGGACCCCACCGACCTCGTCATCGCCGACGGCCTGACGGGCGTTGTTGG
>JBCDCS010000395.1:0-2540 GCA_039181205.1 Pseudomonadota bacterium | reverse complement strand
ATCGCCGTCGACAGGTTCCGAGGCCCCGACCAGGCGGCGATAATCATGTCTCGTCCAAGTCTAGTGCGTCTGACTTACCTCTGACGTCCGCAGACACGCGGTCAACCCGCATCGCGGGCGTATCCCCTATCCCTGGGCCGCTTCCACCACCGGGCCACGCACCCCCGCCTTTTCGGCGAGCCAGGCGAAGGTGACGTAGAAGACCGGCGTGAACAGAAGGCCAAAGGCCGTCACGCCCAACATGCCGAAGAAGACGGCGGTGCCCAGCGACTGGCGCATTTCCGCCCCGGCGCCCTCGGCGATGACCAGAGGCACCACGCCCAGGATGAACGCCAGTGACGTCATCAGGATCGGGCGCAGACGCAGGCGGGCGGCCTCCACCGCCGCTTCGATGCGGGACAGACCCCGGGCCTGGGCCTGGATCGCGAATTCGACGATCAGGATCGCGTTTTTCGACGCCAGGCCCACCAGCACCACAAACCCGATCTGGGTCAGGATGTTGTTGTCGAAGCCTCGCAACAGCACACCGCTGATCCCCGCCAACAGACACATCGGCACGATCAGGATCACCGCCAGGGGCAGGAACCAGCTTTCATACTGCGCCGCGAGCAGCAGGAAGACGAAGACCACGGCCAGCGCGAAGGCATAAATCGCCGTGTTGCCAGCCAGTTTTTCCTGCAACGCCAGGCCCGTCCACTCATAGCCGAAGCCGTCGGGCAAGGTCTGATCCAGCAGGGTCTCCATGGTGGCGATGGCCTCACCGGTGGAGGTGCCGGGCGTCGTCGACCCCTGAACCGACGCCGACGGATAGAGGTTGTAGCGAGCCACACGATAGGGCCCGGTTTCCTGCTCCAAAGTGGCGATCGACCCCAGCGGGACCATGGCGCCGCTGTTGGATCGCGTGCGCAAATCCAAGACGTCCTCAGTGCTGTCACGGAATTCCCCGTCGGCCTGGGCGGTCACGCGGAACGTCCGGCCCAGGAAGTTGAAATCATTGACGAAGGCTGAGCCGAGATAGACCTGCAGCGCCTCGAAGACACGGTTGGGCGGCACGCCCAATTCCTCGGCCCGGACGCGGTCGATATCGGCATAGATCTTGGGCGTCGCCGTGTTGAAGAGGGTGAAGACGGCGGCCAGCCCCGGATCGGCATTGGCGAGGCCGATAACCTCGCCGATGCTCTGTTCCAGCGCGGGCAGACCGCGGCCGCGCCGATCCTGGACGTAAAGCTCCCAACCCCCCGCATTGCCGATCCCCTGGATCGGCGGCGGCGCGATGACGAAGGCATTGGCATCGGTCAGGCTGGCCAGACGGCCGAAGGCCTCGCCGATCAGGACCTCGTTCGTCAGGCCAAGCGGAATACGCTCCTCGAACGGGTCGGTCACCACGAAAATCGCGCCCGCATTGGGCGCATTGGTGAAGGTCGCGCCGTCCAGGCCCGCGAAGGCCACCGTGTCGGCCACGCCGTCCATCTCCAGGAACAAATCCGTCGCCTCCCGGATCACCGCATCGGTGCGCGTCAGCGATGCCCCGGGCGGCAATTGCACGACGGCGATCAGATAGCCCTGGTCCTGTTCGGGGATGAAGCCCGACGGCGCCCGGTTGAACTGGAATGCCGCCAGCCCCATCAGCCCCACATAGATCAGCAGGGTCAACGGCGCGACGCGGATCATCCAGCCGACCAGCCACGCGTACCCATTGGCGAGCTTGTCGAAACCCCAATTGAACCCGTCCGCCGCCTTGCGCAGCGGGTATGTCAGGCCGTGGAACAGCTTGCCGATAGCGGTCGTCGGCCCCCGCGCCTTGTCCTCTTCGGACTTCAGGAGAAGCGCAGACAAGGCCGGCGACAGGGTCAGCGACATGAAGACCGAAATCGACGTCGCCGTCGCGATGGTGATCGCGAATTGGCGCATGAACTGGCCGGTGATGCCTTCGATGAAGGCCGCCGGCACGAAGACCGCGATCAGGACCAGACCGATGGACACCAGCGCGCCCGACACCTCGCCCATGGTCTTGCAGGCGGCATCGAACGGCGACAGGCCCTCTTCGATATTCCGTTCCACGTTTTCGACCACGACGATGGCGTCATCGACGACGATGCCGATGGCCAGGACCAGACCGAAGAGCGACAGGTTATTCAGCGAAAAGCCGATGGCCTGCATCATCGCGAACGTCCCGATCAGCGACACTGGAATGGCCAGGATCGGGATGATTGACGCGCGGAGCGATTGCAGGAAGATCACCACCACGAGCACGACCAGCAAGACGGCCTCTTCGATGGTGACGATCACCGCATCGACGGATTCTTCGATGAATTCCGTTGGGTTGTAGACAATCGTGTATTCCAGGCCTGGCGGAAACTCGACGCTGACCTCTTCCATCAGTTCCCGCACCGCCTCGGCCGTGGCCAACGCATTCGACCCCGGGCGCTGGAAAATCCCGATCGGCAGCGCCGTGTTCAACCCCAGATAGCCGTTCGTCGAGTAATCCTGGGCCCCCAATTCGACCCGCCCGATATCGCGCACGCGGACCTTTCGGCCCT
>JBCDCS010000394.1:0-2545 GCA_039181205.1 Pseudomonadota bacterium | reverse complement strand
GCGTGCATGCCACCGGACGACCCGGCGCCGGAGCGGAGCGCCCAGGCGGCCCCAGAGGGTCCGCTGCGCGGCCCCGCCCCTCTTCGCCGGCAAGACACCGACCCCCGCCCCGATCCGGCGGAACTTTATGCGGCGCTCGACCTGGGCACGAATAGCTGTCGTATGCTGATCGCGCAGCCCAAGGGCGCGCAGCTTCACGTCGTCGACAGTTTCTCCAAATCCGTACAATTGGGGAACGGGCTGGAACAATCCGGCCGCCTCAGCCGGTCATCCATGGCACGCACCGTCGGCGCATTGAAAATCTGCCGTCGAAAGTTGGAAACCCATGACGTGCGTCGCATGCGTCTGGTCGCCACCGAGGCGTGCCGCCGGGCCACCAATGCCGAGGAATTTATCGGCTTGGTCGAACGCGAGACCGACCTGCAACTGGAAATCATTCAGCCCGAGGAAGAGGCCCGCCTGGCCGTCGTGTCCTGCGCCCCGCTGGTATCGTCCAAGACGGAACAGCTGCTGGTCGTCGATATCGGCGGCGGCTCCACCGAATTGGTCTGGATCGATCTGACCCTGGTGCCGCGACATGACCGAGCCCGCGCGATCATGCGGCTCCATTCCGGGTTCGCGGGCGAATCCGACGATCCGTTCCCGCGCGCCAAGGTGGTCGATTGGATCAGCATTCCGCTGGGCGTCGCCACGCTGAAGGATCAGTTCCGGGACGTGACCGACGATGCCGCGCGCTTCGCGCTCATGTCCTGGCATTTCGAAGAATGCCTGGCCGAATTTTCACCCTATGCCGATGCTGCCGGCGACAGCGATCCCGGCTTTCAGATCATCGGCACCTCTGGCACGGTCACGACGGTGGCCGCCACCCATCTGAACTTGCGCCGCTATGATCGCAACAAGGTCGATGGATTGCGCATGACCACGCAGCAGATCGACCGGGTGATCCGGGGCTATCTGGCCATGGGGCCGGATGGCCGGCGCAGCGACCCGCGCATCGGCCGCGACCGGCATTCCCTGATCATGTCGGGGGCCGCGATCCTGCAGGCCTTGCTTCGCGTCTGGCCGACCGACCGTCTGTCGGTCGCAGACCGGGGCCTGCGCGAGGGGCTGCTTTATGCGCAGATGTCGGCTGACGGCGTGCTGGACGACGGGCCGTTTTAGGGCAGCTTTCGAAGAACTAGATCGCCGTTGGTCGCGGGCACGCGTGTCGGAATCCGCGTCCGGTCGATCTTCCCATCGATCGTGTGGAAGACGTCCGTCATCAGGGTCGGATCTTCAAAGTGCCAGTTGTGCCCGTGGGTGATGCTGTCGTTGTCATAGGTGTCGCGGTAATGGTTGCCGCAATAGACATCGACGGCCTTGTCCGGCACATCGCCGGGCAATCCGATGCGCCCGGCCCGCGGCGCAACCCCCACCCGTTTGACGTTGGACAGGCTCAGCACTTCATCGAAATGGCTGTAGTAGTTCGTCAATCGCACGCAGTGGCGGTAGAGCGATGATGATTTCGACGACCCCTCTTCCATGCCGCTGGCCGAGATATCCGCCGCCAGCAGCAGGACCTGGCTGACCGACCAACTGGATTGGGCGATGGCGGGCCGGTCATCGGCATCGTCGAAGGCCTCGCGCACGACATAGGCGCCCGTGGAATGGGCAAGAATATGCATATTGATGCGGCAGGACGGCTCCTGCAGGCGGGCGAAGGCCCGGATGCCCTCATCGACGAGCCGGAATGCGGTCTGCTTAGCGTCCATCCGGTCTTCCAGATAGTTCAACGCGCTGCTGGCGCTGGGCCAGTCGAAGCTGACGACGACGCCCTTGAAGCCATTGTCCTGTAGGCCCTTCGTGATCGCCCGTTGGCGGCGTAGGACGACCTCGGTCGAGTTGTTGAAGCCGTGGACGTAGAAGACGATATCGCCCAGCCCCACATCGCCGCCTTCGGGGGCGTGTTTGGCCTCCTCCATCACTTTCTTGATCCAGGCAGCTTTGGTGATCTTCTGACCGGGGGTCAGATCGCTCGCGTTGGCCGGGACTTCGAGAAAACTGGAGGCGGAGGGCTCGTTGCCGAATTCACCGTTGCGCACACCGCGTACGGAAAAGACGTAATCCATGTCGATCTCCCAAGTCTCTAAACAATGATCTGACACTACCCTCGGTCTGGGGGTCGACCAAGCGGCGGAACTGCCGTTCTTCCCATGTTGGCCTGAACCGCCTATCTCGCGCCCATGGCGAAGTCTCCGAAAAACACATCCGGCCGTGGTCGCCGGGACCTGACCGTGAAGGTGAAAACCGCGCGGGGCCGGAAGCTGTCTTCGAAGCTCTGGCTGGAGCGGCAGTTGAACGATCCCTACGTCCAGCGCGCCCGGGCCGAAGGATATCGCGGGCGCGCGGCCTTCAAGATCATGGAGCTCGATGACAAGTACGGCTTCCTCCGGCCCGGTGCCCGGGTGGTCGATCTGGGATGTGCGCCGGGCGGGTGGTTGCAGGTGGCGGTGCCTCGGATAAACGCGGACGGGTCGATGGCTAAGAAGCCCCGGGGGCGGATCAT
>JBCDCS010000393.1:0-2576 GCA_039181205.1 Pseudomonadota bacterium | reverse complement strand
TCGACGCAGCAGATCGCCCGCGCGCCCAGTTTGGGCAGCCGGGCCAGGCGGTCGATCTTGGCCGGGTCGCGCACCTGGTTCGATACCAGCACGTCCTTGATGCCGCCGCGGGCGAAGACCTCGGCCTCGCTCACCTTCTGGCAGCAGACGCCGCAGGCGCCGCCGAGCTCGACCTGGAGCTTCGCCACATCCACCGATTTGTGCATCTTGCCGTGGACCCGGTGGCGCATGCCGTGGGCCTTGGCGTAATCACCCATCTTCTGGATGTTCCGTTCCAGCGCGTCGAGATCCAGAACCAGGCACGGCGTCTGGATGTCGGCCTCGTCCATGCCGGGCAGGGCAGGGACGTCGTAGCCCACTTCGAGCGTATCGATATCAAGCACGTCTTTCATTGCTTCGGTCCTTTCTCAGGAAGTCATCCAGGGGAGGTTTTCGAGGTCTACGTTGCCGCCGGTGATGATCACGCCGACGCGCTTGCCGCGGAATACCTTGGGATTCTTCAGGATCGTGGCCAGCGGCACGGCGCAGGACGGCTCCATCACGATCTTCATGCGCTTCCAGGTCAGCATCATCGCGTCGATGATTTCCTGCTCGCTGGCGGTCAGGATGTCGGTCACGTGGTTCGAGACGAAATGCCAGGTGTTTTCCTTGAGCGGCACTTTCAGCCCGTCGGCGATGGTGACCGGCGCGTCGTCGGCGATGATGTGCCCGGCCTTGAACGAGCGGTAGGCATCATCGGCCTGCTCGGGCTCGGCGGCATAGATTTCGACGTTCGGCGCGATGTTCGAGAGGGTCAGGCAGGTGCCCGACACCATGCCGCCGCCGCCGATGGGCGCGATCACGGCGTCCAGTCCGTCGACCTGCTCGGTGAGTTCGCGCGAGCAGGTGGCCTGACCTGCGATGACGCGCGGGTCATTATAGGGATGGACGAAATCGGCGCCGGTCCGTTCGTGGACTTCGGCGAAGACCGCCTCGCGGCTGGATGTGGACGGCTCGCATTCGGTGATCGTGCCGCCGTAGCCGCGCACGGCGGCTTTCTTGGCCTCGGGTGCCGTGCGCGGCATCACGACGTTGCAGGCGATGCCCCGCCGACCGGCGGCATAGGACAGCGAAAGGGCATGGTTGCCGCTGGAATGGGTGGCGACTCCGCGCGCGGCCTCTTCATCGCTGAGCGAGAAAACGGCGTTACACGCGCCGCGCACCTTGAAGGCGCCGGCCTTCTGGAAGTTCTCGCATTTGAAGAACAGCTTCGCGCCCGACAATTCGTCCAGGTACTGGGAGGTCAGCACCGGCGTACGGTGGATATAGGGTTTGATGCGGTCATGGGCGGCGACCACATCGTCATAGGACAGGCGGGCGGCCTCGATCACGTCTTTCATCTGTCGATCTCCCTATTCAGCGGCCAGCGCCATCGGTGCGCGGGCGGATTGGCGATACGAGTGCTGGGCCGCGGCAACGCCAGAGCCGAGCCGGATATCCAGACCCAGATCGGCCATCACCATTTCGGCGGTGGCGATCCCGCTGAGCGCCATGACGTCGGTCAGGCTGCCCAGATGGCCGATGCGAAACACCTTGCCCGCCACCTGGCCGAGCCCAGCGCCGAAGGCGACGCCATAGGTCTTGTCGGCATGGGCGACGATCTGGGCGGCATCGAACCCATCAGGTGTGCAGATGGCGCTGACGGTGTCGGAGTAAAGCTCCGGCCGCTTGGCGCAGAGCTCCAGGCCCCAGGCCTGCACCGCCGCGCGGACGCCGTCGGCGATGCGGCGGTGGCGCGCGAAGACGGCGTCCAGGCCTTCGTCCAGCAACATGGTGCAGGCTTCGTTGAGCCCGTTCAGCATGCCGACCGAGGGCGTGTAGGGATAGCCGCCGTTGGCATAGCCCGCCGCCATATCGCGGATGTCGAAATAGGTCCGGGGCAGGCCGCCGGTTTCGACCGCCGCCATGGCCTTGGCCGAAAAGGCCGTGATGCCCAGACCGGCGGGCAGCATGAACCCTTTCTGCGAGCCGGTGACCGCCACATCCACGGCCCAATCGTCGAACCGGAAATCCATCGATCCGATGGAGCTGACGCCATCTACGAAGAGCAGGGCCGGGTGGTTGGCCCCGTCCAGCGCGCGGCGGACGCCCGCGATGTCCGACACCACGCCGGTGGCGGTTTCGTTATGGGTCGCCAGGACCGCTTTGATGCGGTGCCCGGTATCGGCGGCCAGGATTTCGGCGTAGCGATCGACGGGGAGGCCGTCGCCCCAGTCGACGTCGATGACCTCGACATTCAGGCCGAAGCGTTCGCACATGTCGATCCACTTCTGGCTGAACATCCCATTGCGTGCGGCGAGCACGGTGTCCCCCGGCGACAGGGTGTTGGCGATGGCCGTTTCCCAGCCGCCGGTGCCGGTGGACGGGAAAATGAAGATCTGCGCGGTTTCGGATTTGACAACGCGTTGCACGCCCGCCCGGGCGGCGTCGAGCAGCGGCGGGAAGGCCGATGAGCGGTGATCGATCGTCGGCAGATCGCAGGCGCGCCGCAGCGATTCCGGCATGTTGGTCGGACCTGGGATGAAGACGGGGTTCTG
>JBCDCS010000392.1:0-2578 GCA_039181205.1 Pseudomonadota bacterium | reverse complement strand
ACCAGCAGGCCTTCGCGAAACTCGCCCGTCAGTTGTTCGACGATCTGGGTTACGGCGACCAGGTGGGCGACGACCCGGATATGGAAGACGAGGACGAAGAGGAGGAGGGCCAGACCGAGGAGGAGGAAGAGCCCGACAGCGCCGGCCAAGACGACCAGGAGGAAGAGCAGGACGCCTCGCCTGAACAGTCGCAGGAGCAGCAGGACGATCCGTCCCAGGCCCAGGTCTCCATGGATGACATGGCGGACCAGGAAGCAGGCGAAGAAGCCGAGATGCCCGAAGCCGAGGAGGCGATGGACCCCCCGCCACCGCCGCCCGTCTCGGATGCCGACCCCAATTACACCGTCTACAGCGAAGCCCACGACGAAGTCGTTGGTGCCGAAGAATTGGCCGAGCCCCAGGAGTTGGAACGCCTGCGCGCGTATCTGGATCAGCAATTGGAGCCCTTGAAGGGGGCCGTCTCGCGCTTGGCCAACAAGCTGCAGCGACGGCTGCAGGCGCAGCAGAACCGGTCTTGGGAGTTCGATCTGGAGGAGGGCATTCTTGACGCCGGCCGCCTGGCCCGGATCGTCGCCAACCCAACCACCCCGCTCTCGTTCAAAATGGAACGCGATACCGAATTCCGCGACACCTGCGTCACGCTTCTGCTGGACAATTCCGGCTCCATGCGCGGGCGGCCGATCTCCATCGCAGCAATTTGTGCCGACGTCCTGGCCCGGACGCTGGAACGCTGCGGCGTGAAGGTCGAGATTCTAGGTTTCACGACCCGCGCCTGGAAGGGCGGCTTGGCCCGGGAGGATTGGCTCAAGGCCGGGCGCCCGACCACGCCCGGACGGCTGAACGATCTCCGCCACATCATCTATAAATCCGCCGATGCGCCCTGGCGCCGGGTGCGCCCGAACCTTGGCCTGATGATGAAAGAAGGGCTGCTGAAGGAAAACATCGACGGTGAAGCCCTGGAATGGGCCCATCGCCGGCTGTCCGCCCGCCCGGAGGCACGGAAGATCCTAATGGTCATTTCCGACGGCGCACCCGTGGACGACTCCACCCTGTCGGTAAATCCCGCCAACTACCTGGAAAAGCACCTGCGCGATGTGATCGCCATGGTCGAAAAGCGTCGCGCGGTCGAACTTCTGGCAATCGGCATTGGCCATGACGTGACCCGCTACTATGACCGCGCCGTGACCATCACCGATGTGGAACAACTGGCGGGTGCCATGACCGAACAACTCGCCGCACTCTTCGATGCCGACCCCCGGGCCCGGGCGCGCATCATGGGGATCGCGCGCGTCGCCTGAAATCGGTCGTCCGACCCTTACCGAAGCTGTGCTAGACTCCCATGCGAGGGGGTCACGCCATGTCCACCAATCTTCGCCTCTGCACCTTCAACGTCGAAAACCTGTTTCGCCGCTTTGACTTCAGCGGTTTTTCGGATGACCGCAGCCGCCGCTATCTGCCGCCAGCCGTGCAGTTCCTGGCCGATTTCGACGGCGACCTGACGGAGTTCGAGGCGTTCAAAGCCCTTCTCCAGTCGGCCACCATCGCCCAACTTGATGACCATCGGCAGCACACGGCGCTGGCGCTGACCGCCGCCCAGGCCCATCTCTACTGCTTGCAAGAGGTCGATGATCTGGACGCCCTGATCCGCTTCTGGGATGCCTATGTGAAGAAGATCGGTGCCCTGAAGGATTTCCCGAATGCCGTCCTGATCGAAGGCAACGATCCGCGCGGCATCGATGTGGCCGCAATGTCGCGCGACATCGTCCCGGTCTATGCAAGGTCGCACGCCGCACTGACCCGCGGCGATCTGACCGGATCGGACAGCGACTTCCCCGGGGCACGCGACCTCGTGGCCCGTTTCCAACCCGCGCAGGAGAAGGCGGATAACCTGTCGGGCCGTATCTTCCGGCGCGATTGCCTGGAACTGGAGGTGGAGAAGAAGGGCTGGGACGGACGGATCACGGTCATGAATTGCCACTTCAAATCCATGGGTGGGCGCAGCCCCAACAAGATCGGCATGCGGCAGCTAGAGGCGGCGGCCGTGCGCGCGATCCTGGAACGGAAGTTCGACGATCCGGCCGACGCGCTTTGGGTGGTGTGCGGTGACCTCAACTCCTACAAGGGCTCGGTCGTCGACAAGGCCGACGGGTCTGAAGATATCCGACCCGACACCGCAGATGGCGACGAAGAACTGTCTGCGGACGGTGTGTCCGGCCTGGACCCGCTGCTGGAAAACGGCTTCGGCATCGACCTCTTGGCCGATATGCCGCCGGAGGCGCGCTGGACGCATTACTACCCGGGGAAGCGGCACAAAACGCAGTTGGACCATGTGATCGCGTCGCCCGCCATGGCGCGCCGGATGGTCGGGCAGCCGCAGATCGTCCGAGACGGCATGCCCTTCCGGGTGCCCGCCACTGACAATATCGACCGCTATCCACGGATCGGTTGGGATCGTCCCAAAGCGTCCGACCATTGCCCCGTCGTGGTGGAGTTCCGCGCGAGCGATCCCGGCGGCCCGGCCTGATTGCCCCCGCGCGCGGTGCGCCCTAAGCCTTGGCAGCAGGAGGCTGCCCCATGT
>JBCDCS010000391.1:0-2593 GCA_039181205.1 Pseudomonadota bacterium | reverse complement strand
GGCATCTCGGTCCGCTTGGTGGCGAGCAGGGGAAAGAGCGTCCGCTCCATCTCTTCCAGAACCGCGCCCATGTGGCGCACAGCGCAATCGCCCAGAAACGGCATGGAGCCATGGGCGATCCGACCCTTGGTCTCGATCTCGGCCCACCAGACGCCGCGATGACCCAGGCAGATGCGGTCCTTGTTCAGCGGCTCGGGGATGATGACGTGATCGACATGGGCGAAGCGGCCCTGTTCGGCCAGATAGGCGACGCCGCCATAACCGCCCGATTCCTCATCCGCGGTGGCGCTGACCTCGATAGTTCCGCGGAAGTCTGGAAGCAGATCGGCAAAGGCCTCGGCAGCCACAATGCTGGTCGCCAAGCCCCCTTTCATGTCGCAGGCCCCGCGTCCCCAGATGCGCCCCTCGGCGACCTCTCCGCCGAACGGGTCGCGGGTCCATCCGTCGCCCACGGCGACCACGTCGTGGTGGCTGTTGAAATGGACCGTGTCGCCGGGGCGTTCGCCCGCCAACCGACAGATCACGTTCCAACGGGGATGTTGGCGGCTGTCGCCCAAGGCGCCCTCGGCGCGGATCATTTCCACCTGCCAGCCCCGCGCGCCCATGCGTTCGCCGACCAGGGAACAGATATCACGGTAATGCAGACCCGGCGGGTTCAGGGTAGGAATTCGGATTAGCTCCTGGGTCAGGGCGACCAGATCGTCCTCCCGCGCCTCGATCTCCTGTAACAGCTTGTCCATGGACCCTCCCGGCGCCACCTTGGGATGGATCGACCGGGGAGGAAAGCGAATGGTGCAAGGCGTGATCGTGCCGCTGGCTTTGTTGGCAACGACGGCTTGGCTGCTGCCCTGGGTGCTGGGGAAGGTTATGCCGAAGTCGCTCTGGTCTCTCATCCTGAACGGCCTGATATGCGCGGCGGTGCTGACTGTTGCCGGTATGGTGCTTTTCGCATGGCTTTATGGTCCCACGGCGGACATCGTCTGGCAGGCGGCACCCGGGCACTTTCTGATCCTGTCGGCCCGCGCGGCGCTGCTCTGGGGGCCGATCCTTGTGCTTTCGCTTGCCAATCTCCCGCGGCGCTGGCCACCGGAGGATTGGGCGCTTCCGGGAGCGGACGAAGATCGATGACGGGTCGCCGCGCCGCCGCAGGACACTAAGTCAAAGATGGGCTCAATCGGAGAACGGCAAAATGGTTCTGTTCCGCATCCTGATCGTGCTGCTGATCGCACTAACGGTCATCTACTGGTGCCTTTGGATGTATTTTCGCAGCGGTGAGAAGGTCCGCTTGGAGGAGCGCTGGCAGGTCGAGCAACCGCCGCTGCCCCAGCACACCTTCGTGGATGTGGAAATCCAGGGGTATCTCAGCACGTTGCGCCGGAAGCTGATCTTCTGGGTCTATGCTGTCCCCGTGCTGGTGGTTACGTCTCTTGTCACCTATCTGAATTACGCCTGACGTTGGGGGGAGGCGGCGATGCGCTACGCGAAATGGATAGTTCTGGCTTTGCTCTTCGCGATCGTCGTGGGCTTCCTGCACTATACGCTGCCCCGAACGGAAATCGTGCGCATCACCGGCACCGATATCATCCGCGTCGATCCCGGGCTGAACGCGATGTTCTATGCCGGTGCCGATTCGGGGAATGCGGGCGAGACCAACCGCGATGTCCGCCTGATCAATACGTCCAATGAGAACCGTCGCCCTCGGGTCTACCGCAACCAGGATACGGGTTGGGGCTGGCCGCCCTATTTCAAGTTCGACAGCGCCGATCTCCAGGCCGAGGCCAGCGATTTCATCTCGACCGTGGCCGAGCCGGAATGGGTGGCGATCCGATCCTACGGTTGGCGATCGGAACTGTTCTCGATCTATCCGAACGCGACCAGGATCTGGCCGGTTGAAGGACCCGAGACGACGATCATTCCGTGGTGGAACATCATCATCCTGACGCTGTTGGCTGCGATCATCTGGGCCATCACCGTTCGCGTCATCCGCTTCCGCCGCAGACGGATCGACCCGGTAATCGAGGATGTCGGGGAGGCGTTCGACGATGTGGGCGACGCCGTGGCATCCAAGCGCCGGCGGCTTCGGGATTGGTTCCGGGGTCGGTAAGCGATGGCGCTGGGGGTCTGCTCCAGGCTCATTATTCCGATCTGAAGCGACGTGGCGAATGGCTTTTGCCGTCTATGTCGCTCGCGTTACCCGTCTCGCCCCGGTTCGTTCGGATCGCTTGAGAAAAGGGCGATCTTGTTGCCCTGGGGGTCGCGAAGGTAGCCGACATAGAAGTTAGGTCCGTAGGAGGTACGAAAGCCTGGCTGGCCCTCGTCGGAACCTCCTGCGGAAAGCGCAGCAGCGTGAAGGTCACGTACCTGCTTTTGACTGCGCGCCTCGAATGCGACCATGGCCCCGTTGCCGGTTGTAGCGGGGCGTCCATCGAAAGGTGGTTTCACGTAGAACTCGGGCAGAGCGGGAGATTGACCCCGTTCAGTGGGCAGCGCGTAACTCAGGCCTTCTGGACCCTCCTCCAGCCCGTAGCCGAGGGCTGGCAGGAACGCGGAGTAAAACCGCTTCGCGCGCGCGATGTCATCGGCACCGACTGTG
>JBCDCS010000390.1:0-2621 GCA_039181205.1 Pseudomonadota bacterium | reverse complement strand
GTCGGGTTCCTCGGTGTCGAGGATGCGTTTCATTTCGGCGAAATGCGCCTGGCGTTCGCGCGGATCGTTGTCCCAACCCTGCGCCGTCTCCTCGGCCAGCGCATCGTCCATGATGGCGAGCGGTTGGCCGGTCGACAGCGCGAGGACCATGGTGCGCGCGGCACGTTCCAGATGGTACATCAGGTCGAAGGCCTCGGCCACGTCGTGGCCCAGCGTGGTGACGCCGTGGTTGCCCATCATGACGGCCGAATGGGTGCCGATGGTACGAGAGATGCGCTCGCCTTCTGCCGCCTCCACGGCGATGCCGCCGAAGTCGAGGTCATAGGCCAGGCGGCGGAAGAACCGGGCGGTGACCTGGTCGATGGGCTGGATCGTCGGGTCCTTCAGGCCCGCCAAAGCGGTGGCGTAGGGTGGATGCAGGTGCAGGGCCACGCGGGCTTGGGGCAGATTGCGGTGGAGCGCGGAATGGATGGCCCAGGCCGACGGATCGGGCGCATCCGGCCGGTCCATGGTGGCCGGATCGCCGGCATCCACCACCAGGAGGTCGGAGGCCCGGATGCGCGAAAAGTGCATCCAGCGCGGGTTCATCAGAAAGGTGCGACCATCGGGCGAGATCGCGGCGGAGAAGTGGTTGGCCACCGATTCATGCCAATCGGCGCGGACCGCCAAGCGAAACGCCGCCGCCAAATCGGCGCGCAGGGCCGCTTCGCCTTGGGTTGCGGGAGCCAGAGGGGATGCATCGTTCATGGACGCCTCACAGGCAGTACTGCGTGCCCCTCGGGATCAGCACGGGATAGACCAGACCGTTGAACACGTAGCCGTAGCAATTGTTGGCCACGCGAACATCTTCTGGCGTCACCCCCTGGGGCAGGAGTGCCTGCACGGCGAAGGGAACCGGCGCATCCGTCGGGACATAGGACGCGGGGTCCGTCACCGGCGCGACCGGGGCCCGCGCGCAGGCGGCAAGGATAAGGGGGAAGATCAGGAGACGTTTCATTCGTTCGCCCAGGCTATGACAAATCGGATCAGGGAGTAGACCAGGGCCCCGATCAAGGCGATGGCGGCGGCCCGCCCAATCATCGAAGACGTAATGGAACCTGCGGCGAGTCCATCAATTCCAAGCAGCAGGGCGAATGTGATGCAGGCAAAGACCGCGCCGCGCTTTGCGACCCCTGCGATCATGCGATGCACCGCCGCTGTGCCAGGGCGGCGCCCCCCGCCGCAGCCCCGTGGCCGACGACCAGGCCATAGAAGGATGGTGCCGCTCGGAAGGCCAAGGCAGACAGCACCCCATCGCGGAGAAGGCCCGTATTCATCAGGCAACGACCTCCGCGGTTTCCAGAACGGCATGCAGCAACACATCGGCGCCCGCGCGGGCCCAGTCCTTGGTGATGTCTTCCGCCTCGTTATGGCTCAGCCCATCGACACAGGGGCACATGATCATCGCTGTCGGTGCCACGCGGTTGATCCAACAGGCATCGTGCCCCGCCCCCGAAATGATGTCGCGGTGGCTGTAGCCCAACCGCTCGGCCGCCTGGCGCACGGCCGTCACGCAGCCTTCATCGAAGGCTACCGGGTCGAAGCCACCGACCTTTTCCAACTCGACCTCGAGCCCCATGCTGTCGCAGATATGCTTGGCTTCGACGGCCAGCCGAGCCTCCATATCCTGGATCACGGCTAGATCTGGCGACCGAAAATCGACGGTGAAGACTGCCTTGCCGGGGATCACGTTTCGGGAATTGGGATAGACGTCTATATGCCCCGCCGCGCCCACGGCGTGGGGCGCATGGCTCAGTGCGATTTCATCGACCTTCTCCAGAATGCGGGCCATGCCCAGCCCCGCATTCTTGCGCATGGGCATGGGGGTCGATCCGGTGTGGCTTTCCTTCCCCGTCACCGTCACCTGGGTCCAGCTCAGCCCCTGGCCGTGGGTGACGACGCCGATATCCTTCTCCTCCGCCTCCAGGATCGGGCCCTGTTCGATATGCAATTCGAAGAAGGCCCGCATACTATCCTTGCGGGACCCGACATCTTCTTCACCGCGCCAGCCGATCCGGTCCAGTTCGTCGCCGAAGCGCTTACCCTCGGCATCGACCCGGTCCTCGGCCCAATCCTGAGTGTGCATTCCGGCAAAGACGCCGGAGGCCAGCATGGCGGGGGCAAAGCGGGTCCCCTCTTCGTTGGTCCAGTTGGTGACCACGATGGGGTGCTTCGTCTTGATGTTGAGGTCGTTGAGCGTCCGGACGAGTTCCAGCCCGCCGAGCACGCCCAGCACACCATCGTATTTTCCGCCCGTCGGCTGGGTGTCCAGATGGGAGCCCACATAGACCGGCGGCAGGTCTTCGGTGCCTGGTCGGGTGGCGAACATGTTGCCGATCTTATCGACGCCCATGCTGCAGCCCGCCGCTTCGCACCAGCCTTGGAACAGGCGGCGCCCCTCTGCATCGGCATCGGTCAGCGTCTGCCGATTGTTGCCGCCCGCGACGCCCGGGCCGATCTTGGCCATTTCCATCAGAGAGTCCCACAGGCGATCGGCGTCGATACGAAGGTTCTGTCCTGGGGCTGCCATTCGTTCCTCTAGATTTGACCACACGGCAAATCGGACGCTAACAGAGGGTAGG
>JBCDCS010000389.1:0-2641 GCA_039181205.1 Pseudomonadota bacterium | reverse complement strand
GGTGCTGGAAACCTCCTGGACCCGCGGCGCCTTCATGGACCACCATGACGACGTCAACGGCGACGCCGTCATCGACTGGCTTCTGCGCGGGACCGACAATCCGTCGTCGGTTCTGAACTGCATCGAAAACGCAAGGATGAACGCGCGGACCGTACGCACCGCGCTCACCCGGGAGGTTTGGGAGGCGGTCAACGAAGCCTGGATGTCCCTTCGGGAGGCCCTGGCGCGGAAGGTTCCCACACGCGATTTGCCGCGCGTCCTCGGCCTGATCCGCACGCGCTCGGCCTTCGTACGCGGCACGCTCCACGGCACCATGCTGCGCGACGACCGATACGATTTCGCCCGCATCGGCACCTTCATGGAACGCGCCGACGCGACCGCCCGCTTGCTCGACGTCAAATACTACGTGCTGTTGCCCACCGCCGCCGGGGTCGGCTCCAGCCTCGACAACGCCCAGTGGGAGGTCATTCTAAGGTCGGTCTCTGCCGAGGGCGCATTCCGCATGGTCCATGGCCGCGCCCGATCCGCCGCAGACATCGCGCGCTTTCTGATCCTGGACCAGCGCATGCCCCGCAGCTTGGCCTTCTGCTATGACAAGCTCGGTTCCAACCTGGAATATCTCCGCCGCGACTATGACAGCCGCCTGCCCGCCCATGACATCGCGGAGGAAACCTGCCGCCGTCTGAACACGTCGACCATCGACAGCATCTTCGACGAAGGCCTGCACCAATTCCTCCAGGACTTTCTGGGCCGGAACGCCGCTTTGGCCACCCAGATCGAATCCGACTACAGGTTCATTCAATGACCACGCGCCTGCATGTCCGCCATTCTACCCATTACCGGTACGACACGCCGGTCGTGTACGGTCTGCAGCAACTTCGCCTGACCCCCAAGAGCCGGGCGGGCCAGCACGTCGTCGAATGGATGACCCAGATTGACGGCGGTCGCGAGGAGGTCGCGTTCGACGATGCCCACGCCAATCGGGTTCAACTCGTCTCCCTCGATGCCGGCACCACCGAAGTGATCGTGATCGCCGAAGGCATCGTCGAGATCGAAGACGGCGCCGGCGTCATCGGCAAGCAGGGGGGCTATATGCCGCTCTGGATGTTCCTGCGCCCCACCGACCGCACCCGTCGCGGTCCGGGCACGATGGCACTCGCGCGTGAGGTGCGGGGGATCGAAGATCAGCTACAACAGATGCATGCCCTGTCGGCGGCCGTGCACGAAGCCGTCGCCTACGAAACCGGGACCACCCATGTGGACATGACCGCCGAGGAAGCCGTGGCCCACGGTGCGGGCGTCTGCCAGGACCATGCCCATATCTTCGTCACTTGCGCGCGGCTGCTCGACCGGCCGGCCCGATACGTCTCGGGCTATCTCAAGATGGATGAACGTGACCACCAGGACGCCACCCATGCCTGGGCCGAGGCCCATATCGACGATCTCGGCTGGGTCGCCTTCGACATCTCAAACGGCATCTCCCCGGACGAACGTTATATCCGCGTCGCCACCGGCCTCGATTACGCCGACGCCGCCCCGATTTCCGGGCTCCGGCATGGTGATGGGCTGGAAGAATTGCACGTCGCGCTGACAGTGTCGGAGTCGTTGCAGTCGCAACAGTAGGATCTAGCTGACGATAGCGCGTCGCTTTGAGCTTCTTCTGATGCGACATCCATAAAGCACTTCGGCACCACCGTTGGATCGCCGCCCCGCGACCCATCGACAAATCGGCTTCCAGGCATATCCGATCCTCATTGAAGCGCACCCCGCCCCATGGCACACGAGCGCCAGCCACTATTTGGACCCTCACCCCATGACCTATTGCGTCGGCCTCCAACTCAGTAACGGCCTCGTCTTCCTGTCCGATACCCGCACCAATGCGGGCGTCGACAACATCTCCACCTTCCGCAAGATGCACGCCTGGGAGGTCACGGGCGAACGCGTCATGGTCCTGATGACGGCCGGCAACCTCGCCACCACCCAGGCCACCGTCTCGCTTCTGGAAGAACGCAACCTCTCCGCCGAAGAACGCTCTCCCACCCTCCTGAACGCGCCATCCATGTTCCAGGCGGCCCGATTGATCGGCGAGACGCTCCGCGATGTCATCGCCAACCAGAAGGGCGAGGGACAGAGCGCGTCCAGCACGTTCGACGCCACCCTGATCCTCGGCGGCCAGATTCAGGGCAGCCCCCCGCGCCTGTTCCTCATCTATCCCGAAGGCAACTTCATCGAGGCCCAGGAGGACACGCCCTTCTTCCAGATCGGTGAGACCAAGTACGGTCGCCCCATCCTCGTCCGCGCCTATGACCCGGAAATGACCTTCGACGAGGCGGCTAAGCTCCTGATGGTCAGTTTCGACTCCACCATTCGCGCCAACCTCTCCGTCGGTACGCCGCTCGACTTGCTGACCTATCGGACCGACAGCTTGCAACTCGGCATATCGCGCCGGATCGAGGACAGCGACCCCGACTGGCGGGCCATCTCAGATGGCTGGTCCGATGCCCTGCGCCAGGCCTTCAACTCCTTGCCGGACGTGGAGTTGTGACGCTGCGATCACCGGTCGGGCCGATTTGTGCGACCGGGTTACGGCGTGGACCGAGGCCGGATGCTCTGATCAATCACTGGTTCACGCACGATGCGT
>JBCDCS010000388.1:0-2651 GCA_039181205.1 Pseudomonadota bacterium | reverse complement strand
ATGAAGCCGCGACCTGACCGGCAATCCCGGGTGGGATGCGCGTCGGGCAGGTGATAGCACCATCGCCATGACGACTGCGGCATCTCATCAGAGGAAGGGGCTCGCGCCGCTTTCCCCCGGCTTCCATCCGGTTCCAGGCGGGCATCTCGCAACGATTGTGACGCATCTGGAACTAACCGAGCGACCCCCTGTTCGAGGGGAGCCGGACATCGACGCCGAGTTGGTGCCGATGCCGCGACCGGGGACCGATTGGTATCGCGCGCTGTTCCGCCGTGTGGGGGCCGACTGGCTTTGGGTGTCGCGCCTGGCCATGGCCGAGGCGGACTTGATGGCGATCTTGGGGGACCCGGATGTGGAGGTTTTCGCGCTCCGTCATGGTGGCCGCGACGAGGGGTTGTTGGAGCTGGATTTCCGGGCACAGGGCACTGCGGAACTGGCCTTCTTCGGGCTGTCATCTGCCCTGCAGGGGCGCGGCGCGGGGCGGTGGTTGATGAACCAGGCGTTGGAGCGGTTGTTTGCCCGGGTGGATCGGGTCACCGTCCATACCTGCACGCTGGATCACCCGGCGGCGCTGGCCTTCTACCAACGGACCGGCTTCAAGATCGTCCGGCAGGAGGTCGAGGTCCTGGCCGATCCACGCCTCACCGGAACCCTGCCACGGGACGCCGCGCCCCATGTGCCGCTGGCGGTTCCGGCCGACGCGCGCTAAGCCCGCGCCGCGCCGCACCTGACCGGAGACCGCAATGAGCCACGGCCCCGCCACGCCCCTGACCGCCAAAGCCGCCGGGCCACTGACCGGCACGGCCCATGTGCCGGGCGACAAATCCATCAGCCACCGGGCGCTGATCCTAGGCGCGCTGGCCGTGGGCGAGACGCGGATCACCGGACTCCTGGAAGGTCAGGATGTGCTCGACACCGGTAAGGCCATGCGGGCCTTCGGCGCGCAGGTCGAACAGGACGGGGATGCCTGGGTCGTCCATGGCGTGGGCGTGGGCGGGCTGATGGAGCCCCAGGATGTGATCGATTGCGGGAATTCTGGGACGGGCGTCCGGCTTTTGATGGGGTTGGCAGCGACCTGTGGTTTCGCAACGACGTTCACCGGGGATGCGAGCCTGCGGAAGCGGCCCATGGCGCGGGTGACCGATCCCTTGGCGCTGTTCGGGGCGGAGGCTTACGGGCGGTCGGGCGGACGGCTGCCACTGACGCTGGTGGGAACCGATGATCCGGTGCCCGTGCGATATGCGACGCCTGTGCCGTCAGCGCAGGTGAAGTCAGCGGTGCTGTTGGCGGGTCTCAATGCGCCTGGCGAGACGGTGGTGATCGAGCGGGAGGCGACCCGGGACCATTCCGAACGCATGCTGGCCGGATTCGGGGCGGACGTCGCCGTGGAGGACACCGATGAGGGCCGGGTGATCACGTTGGTCGGTCGCCCGGAACTGGCGCCGCAACAGATCGCCGTGCCGCGCGACCCGTCCTCTGCCGCCTTTCCGGTTTGCGCGGCGCTGATCGTGCCGGGCTCGGACGTGCTGGTCCCGAATATCGGGCTGAACCCCACGCGTGCGGGGCTGTTCGAAACCCTGCGCGAGATGGGCGCCGATCTGACCTATGAGAACCCGCGGGAGGAGGGTGGCGAGCCGGTGGCCGACCTTCGCGCCCGGTTCTCGCCGGACATGGAAGGGATCGACGTGCCGCCGGACCGGGCCGCGAGCATGATCGACGAATATCCGATCCTGTCGGTGGTGGCGGCCAATGCCGAGGGCACGACGGTGATGCGCGGTGTCGCGGAGCTGCGAGTCAAGGAATGCGACCGGATCGACGCCATGGCGACCGGTTTGCGCGCCGCAGGCATCGAGGTGCGCGACGGTCCCGATTGGTGGGAGGTCGATGGCCGCGGGGCGGGTGGTGTCCCGGGCGGCGTGACGGTGGCGACGCATCTGGATCACCGGATCGCCATGGCCTTTCTCTGCGCTGGAATGGCAGCGCAGGAGAAGGTTACGGTGGATGACGCCTCACCCATCGCGACGTCTTTCCCGGTGTTTCGCGGGCTGATGTCCGGGCTTGGGGCGTCGTTCGAGGATTGAGTGAAGACGGTGACAGGCCAGGCGCAAGCCGGTCCGTCGACGGGCCGTGGTGCGGCGATCCGGCCGTTGTTTGGAAGTGCTTTATGCCCGCCACATCCGAAGAAGCTCAAAGCTTCGCGCCGACCTCAGCGAGATCGCCGGGCCCCGGTGGCCGGCCCGGCGGCTTCGCCTTGGTTCCGGTCATGGGGAGAAGCGGGAAGGGCGGGCTGGTGAGGGCTCTACCGGTGAGAGATCCCCAGATTGCCGCCGGCCGCCGCGCGCCGCAGAGCTGAAAGATATCCGGCGACTTCGCGGGGCGATCGCAGATGGTTGGTGGCTTTCCCGGCGGGTGCTTCGGCCATCAGTGCGGCGCAGCGCGCGCGACCTGTTTCCCGGGTTCGCCAGATAAAGGACAGAAATTCGCGGTTGAGATGTTCGGGGCAGCCATCGGGCAGATCTGGCCGGGTCCGCCCGTACCACCGGACGATCCGCTTGCCCACGCGCCAAAACCGAAGGGCCACCGGCAGGTCGATCCAGATCAGCGTGTCGGCACGATCCAGACGCTGCGACCAGGTCTTCGAATGCCCGCCT
>JBCDCS010000387.1:0-2673 GCA_039181205.1 Pseudomonadota bacterium | reverse complement strand
TGATCCGACAATTACGAGAAGCGTGGCCATTGCGATATCCTTGTTCCTGTCGCGACCATACGGATCGCGAAGGGGTCGTCAACAGGGGCGGAGAAAGTTTCTTGCAGCTTGCGTGATTTTTCCAAATGTTGCGCGCTCGGGATGGCTGCTGTCGATTGGGTGGCCTCTGCGGTTCGGGCCGGTTAGACTGCTGACCATGGAAGCGACCGGTCCATTTCTCCGTTTTGCACGGCTCTGCCGCTCCGTTGCCGTGGGTCTCCTGGCCAATGTCTGGCCAGGGGAAAATCAGGCTTCTCTGGAGGCCCGGCTTTGCCGCCAATCGACGCCTGTGCAGGTGTCGATCGTGGGCGGGCTGCTGGTGCTGCTGTTCCTGGCCGCGGTGTTGGCGGCGCAGTTCGGATGGATCGGTCTGTTCGTATTCCTGGTGGCCGTGATCCTGCTGGTCGGATAGCCGATTTCGTTATGCGACAGCTTGCCGCGACGTCGCGTTAAGCATCGAAGCCGTCGGGGAAAATCCCGCCGTATTCATTGGTATACTATTGAAAAGACTGGAAGAATTTTTCGGTCGATCCAGGTCTGGTTGCATCGCCGGAAATGACGTTGTCAGCGGCGAACGATTTTGGACGAACTAACACAGAGGATACGACGATGGCTTCGTTGATGATGGTACTTTCGTTCACGACCCTCGGGTTCGTGGTGGCCTTCGCCTATATCGGAATGCGCGTGGCGGAACGGACGCTGCGCGAAGGTGGGATCGAGCGGTCGAAGCTCTGCTCGACCTCCGAGCATTGGGACCCGTCTTTCCGGGCGCGGCTGACGCGATAGTCGGAGTTGGTACAGCGTCTCTCGGCGGAGTGTCCGCTGCACTTTCATTCTGATGCTGCGTGGCAGTCTAAAGCCGTAACTGTAAGCACTGGACCCAATTGAACGTTCACTCGCAGGACCTGTGCCTGGCAGACCTTCCAAACTAAAGACGCCGCCCGACTGGGCGGCGTTTTGTCTATTGTGCGACCGGCTCAGAAGCCGAGGCCGGCATACTTGTTCTTGAACTTCGACACGCGACCGCCGGTATCCATCAGGCGGGTGCCGCCGCCGGTCCAGGCGGGGTGCACGGAGGGGTCGATGTCGAGCGTCAGTTGTTCGCCTTCGGCGCCCCAGGTGGAGCGCATCTGCACGACGGTGCCGTCGACCAGCTTGACGTCGATGACGTGGTAGTCGGGATGCAGGTCCTTTTTCATCACGACTTCTCCTTGCTGAGTTCGCGGTAATTGGTCTGTTCGGCGATGCGGGCCGATTTGCCCCGGCGCGTGCGCAGGTAATAGAGCTTCGAGCGGCGGACGCGGCCGCGGCGGACGACGGTGATGCTGTCGATATTGGTCGAGTGCAGGGGGAAGACCCGCTCGACACCTTCGCCGAAGCTGATCTTGCGCACCGTGAACGAGCCGGCGATGCCGTCGCCGTTCTTGCGGGCGATGCAAACGCCTTCGTAGTTCTGCACGCGGGTGCGGGTGCCTTCGGTCACTTTGAAACCGACGCGCACGGTGTCACCGGCTTTGAAGTCTGGGATGTCTTTGCCGAGCGCGGCGACTTGTTCCGCCTCGAGCTGAGCGATCAGGTCCATCGGACCTCTCCTTTTGATACGGCGGGGTTTGCCCCCGGATGATGTCCTGCCCGGTCGATGCCGGACGGCTGTTCTTTGTTGTCCCGGCAGCTCGGCTGTCCGGGCAACGCAGAGCGCCCCGGCGGGCCGGGGCGATACGTCTGGCGGGCCAATACGCCGGGTTGGGCCCCGGTGCAAGGCCCGCGGGGCCGCGGGCGGGTCAGTTCTGGATCGTCTCCAGATAGCGGGCCAGCGCCAGGAGATCGGCGGGGACGGGCGTGCCGATGCCCTCTTCGAATTCCACGACGACGGTGGGACCCAGATCCTGGGCGCCGAATTCGGGCATCACGGCTTCGGGGTCGCCATGGCGGCCGAGGCCGTCGATCTGAGCCAGGACACGGATCATGGGGAAGATGCCCTCATTGCGCGCCGCCAGGCCGGTGAGGTCTGGGCCTTCGCCGCCGGTGGCATCTGCGGCATGGCAGATGGCGCAATCCTGTTGAAAGAGCGAGAGGCCGTGGGCCGGATCGGTGCGGGGCGGCGGCGCGGGCTGCGTCTGGCAGGCAGCCAGAATCAGGGGGAGGATCAGGAGGGGTTTCATATGCTCGGGCCTCTTGGTTTTTGGCCACGCTATGACGCCTGGATTGGCCCCGCCTTGATCCCGCTCAAGACGGCCGCTTGCCATTGGCGGCGCCCCGCCTCTAGCGTGGCGATGAAATGGGAGGATCGCGATGTTGAAGGGGATCGACCCGCTGTTGAACGCGGATGTGTTGGGCGTGCTCCGCGCCATGGGGCACGGGGATATGCTGATCCTGTCGGACGCGAATTTCCCGTCCGAGACCGTGGTGGCGAAGACCACCCATGGCAAGCTGCTCCGCGTGGACCGGGGCGTGCCGGAGGTGGTGCGCGCGGTGATGTCGGTCTTGCCGCTCGACACGTTCGTGGACGATTTCGCGGGGCGGATGGAGGTCGTCGGCGACCCGGGCGCGGTCCCCGAGGTGCAGGCTGAGGTCCAAGCCCTGATCGCCGAAACCGGAGAGACGCGGGCCATGGTCCCGGTGGAGCGGTTCGCG
>JBCDCS010000386.1:0-2681 GCA_039181205.1 Pseudomonadota bacterium | reverse complement strand
GTGGAACACATAGGCCGGGCCGGAGCCGGAAAGGCCGGTCACGGCGTCCATCTGATCTTCGCGGTCCAGGCGGACGACATCGCCCACGGCCGCGAGCAATTGATCGGCCAGGTCCAGATCGGCCGCCGTCGCCGCCCCGTTGCCGATGATGGCGGTGATGCCCTTGGCCACGGCGGCGGGCGTGTTGGGCATGGCGCGGACCAGGCGAATATCGCCCAGGGCGCCTTCGTAGGTCGCGATCGGTATGCCCGCGGCGATCGTGACGAAGAGCGTGTCCTGCAGGCCGCGCAGTGCCGGAAGGGCGTCTTGCATCATCTGGGGTTTGACCGCGATCAGGGTGATGGCGGGCGCGTCGGGCAGCGGGGTGTTGAGGCCGACGCCGGTTTCCCGCAGCCAATCGGTGGGATTGGGCTCGATCACGGTGACGGCGTCAGCGAGCAGGCCACGCGCCAACCAGCCCGACAGGAGCGCGGAGCCCATCTTGCCGCATCCCAGGAGGACAACGCCGCGGGGTGTGATCCGCGACCAGTCCATCCTAGGCGTGGCCATAGGCTTCGGCCATGGCGACTTGCATGGCCTCGGACGCCGACCGGCCGCCCCAGCAGACCAGTTGGAAGGCCGGGTAATAGCGTTCCCCGGCCACGATGGCTTCGGCCACCATGTGATTGATCTGTTCGGTCTGCGCGCAGACCCCGCCGGCGAGGATCAGGCCGTAGCGATAGACCATCATCTTGTGGTCGCGCCAGTAGCTGAAGCCGCCGGCCCAGCATTGGTCATTGGCCTGGTTGAGCACTTCGTAGAGGCCGGGCAGGGAGGCCTCGGGGGGTTCCATTTCGAAGCAGCAGATCAGACGCAGCGTTTCGTCCATCTCGGACCAGGCTAGCGTGACGGAATAGCTGCGCCATTGGCCCTCGACCGCCATGGCGATCTGGTCGTCGCCCACGCGATCGAAGTCCCAATCATGGGTTTCGGCCACGGTCTCGACGAGATCGATGGGGTGAAGGTCGCCTGTATCGGAAAATTGGTGACGGTCGTGCAGCATGGTTGTTGCCTTGCGCTTGTCCCTAGGATTTGGGGTTCGACCGACTTCTATGTTCGTAGCGAACCCACAACACAAAATATGGTGGAGCGTCGGCGGAGCCCTGTAAAGGCTGAGTTTCGGCTTCTCCACAGCTTTCGTTGCGCTGTCTTCGCGGGGCGACCGTCGGCGATTTGCCGCGCCTTCACCCGGTCGTGATGGGCGAGGGCGCCAGGCGTGCACTAGGACGATACCCATGAAAAATCTTATCATTGCCGCCACGTTGGGCGCCGCGTCCATCACCCTTCCTGCCCAAGCCGAGCCGATCCCGTTCGACGGGTCTTGGCGTGAACAGGGTTTCTTCCGTTTGTTTTCAAACGACTATGTGCAGAACGGAGATACGCTGGGCGTCGTCTCCGACGGCACGGTGTCGCTTCTGTGGAAGGCGCTGCCGGAGCAGTTACGCCAGGCCACGCGGGCGTCCTGGAACTGGGCGGTCGCCGAGGGCGTGCCCGCAACCGACCTGCGGATAAAGGGCGGAGATGACCGAAACCTGGCGGTTTATTTTGCCTGGACCGACCCACAGACGGCGGCGGAGGCGAACCCGAACCGCGCCGCACGGCTGCTGCGGCGGGAGACGACGAAGGTGCTGGTCTATGTCTGGGGCGATGACGATGCCCGTGGGACGTTGCAGGACAGCCCGTATCTGCCGGGGTTGAAAACCATCGTCCTGCGGCCCGCCGGAACGGGGCAGCATAGCGAGCAGGTGGATTTGGCCGCGGATTATGCGCGGGCCTTTGGGGGCGCGCCGGGCGTGCTCTTGGGGATCGGGATATCGGCGGATGCCGATGACACCGACAGCCTGATCCGCGCTTCGATCACGGCGCCGAACTTGCGCTAGGGCGCCGGGCGGATACGGTCGCGCCCTGAAGCGAGGGAGGGCGCGATGGAATTACAGGGATGTGTGGCGGCGATCACCGGCGGGGCCCGGGGCTTGGGGGCTGCCGTGGCGCGGCACGTGGCCGGGGCGGGCGGATCGGTGGCGATCCTGGACCTGAATGAGAGCGGCGCGGACCTGGCGGAGGAGTTGGGCGGGCGGTTCTTCAAGCTGGATGTGACCGATGCAGCGGCCTGCGCCGCGGTGCTGGGCGCGGTGGCCGATGGCGGGCGTCTGGACCTGATGGTGAATTGTGCGGGCATCGCGCCGGCGGCAAAGACCGTGGGGCGAGACGGGGCGCACGACCCGGAGCTCTTCGCGCAGGTGATCGGGATCAACCTGATAGGGACGTTCAATTGCGCGTCGGCGGCCGCGGCGATCATGGCGGGTCAGGGCGGATGCGGGCCCGATGCCGAGCGCGGCGTGATCGTGAATGCGGCGTCCATCGCGGCCTATGAGGGCCAGGTAGGCCAGGTGGCCTATGCGGCATCGAAGGCGGGTGTGGTCGGCCTGACCCTGCCCATGGCGCGCGATTTAGCGTCGTTGGGCATTCGGGTCATGGCCATCGCGCCGGGCGGGTTCCTCACGCCGATGCTGGAAGGCCTGCCGCAGGAGGTGCAGGACAGTTTGGGGGCGCAGGTGCCCTATCCGTCGCGGTTGGGCGACCCGGCGGAATTCGCAGCTTTGGTGGGGCAGATCGCCGAAAATCGGATGCTGAACGGGTCG
>JBCDCS010000385.1:0-2701 GCA_039181205.1 Pseudomonadota bacterium | reverse complement strand
TGCGGCGCGGGCAGGCGTGGTCGTTCTTGCGCATAGGCCCGCGCGATGGCTTGGCCCGGATTGGATGCCGCTAGGGCAAAGCCGCCCATATCCCGCCGCTCGGCCGCCGTCGCGGGTGTGACGGCGATTTCGGCCCGCTCCGCTTTCAGGAGGCTCTGCTGAGCGTTCATGGGGATGCAGGCCAGATACCACAGGGCCATCAGGGCCGCGACGATGGTCAGGACGGGAACGACCTTGGCAGTCAGACCGCGCAACATCGAGCCGAGCTTGCCGGTCCTGCCAAGGCTGGCGCTTGGGGCGGTGAGGGGCGCGTCGGTCATGCAATCCTCCGAACGGCGCGCGGGGCGCAGCATTGGATCCTGCCTATTTCGGCAATCGCACCGGGGGAAGGTCGTGCGGTCAGGAAGATACCCGCTTTGGTCTCCATTGGCTCAAAATTCCGCAGCACGCTTGGCCAGCGGGCAACGGACGGTTGGGCCTTAGTCCAGTCTTTCGCACTCGCGCTCATGCCCGCCACTCCATGAGGATCTCCGGCACGCCGTCATCGCCCGGCAGATCGTGGGCCACGGTCACAAAGCCTTCCCGGCGATAGAACCGATGCGCGGCCTCGTTGGGCGCATGGCTGCGAAGCTTGAGATACCGACGCCCCCGTTTCACATGCTCGACCAAGGCCCGCCCGACCCCATGGCCCGGATGGGCCGTGTAGAGGCCGAAGATATGGGCATCCTCCGCTTTCATCGACAGATAACCAGCGATCAGACCGTCCCTTTCCGCCACCCAGGCCTCGCGAACCGGAAACCCGTTGCGCATGACCGCCTCAAGCTGGTCCCTTGACGGGCCGCCGGGCATCCAGTCGGTCGCCGCGATCCAATCGGCGACGATGGCTGCACAGGCGGGGGCGTCTTCGGTCATGGCGCGGCGGATCGTCAGGCTCATGGCTGTCTCCACCGGCGCCAGATGCGCCAGAGCGAGGTCAGGATCACGAAGATGGCCACGGCCTGGAAGAAGCCCACGTCGGCACCGGGCATTTCCGGGTCGAACAGGAACCAGAGCGCGACGGCGATTGCGACCGCGTCGCCCGCATAGTGCCAGATCACCCGGCTCATGACGCCGCCCACCGATACCGAATGTCCGGCACGCCTTCTTCGTTGTCGCCGTCAGTTCGGCCGTCCTGTTGAAAGCCGTTGGCTTCGTAGAACCGGCGGGCGCCGCGATTGGCTTGAAAGGTCCAGAGCCATAGCCGGTCCCGCGACGCCTTGGCCGTGTCGAGCAGCGCGCGACCGATCCCGCGACCGCGCGCCTCGGCGGCCAAGTAGAGGGCGGTGATACACCCTTCGAGACTGTCCAGGGCGAGGTAACCCCGGACTGGATCGCCCCAGACCCACACGCGCCGGTCAGCCAGGACCACCTCGCGATGGTAGCGGACCACATCCTCGGGCGGATGGACGCGCGGCATCCACGGCGTCGCGTCGATCCAGTCGTTGAGGATCGCGGCGCAGGCGGGCGCGTCGACCGGTGTGCCCGGGCGGATCACGCCGCCTCCATCCCTTCGCGCAGACCTTCGCGGACGCGGTGGGCCACGGCGAGGAACTCCGGCGTGTCGCGGATGTCGAGCGGGCGGTCCTTCGGGAGCGGGCTGTCGATCACGTCCGTGATCCGGCCGGGGCGCGGCGACATCACGACGATCTTGGTGGAGAGGTAGACGGCTTCGGGGATAGAATGGGTGACGAAGAGCGTCGTCTTATTGGTCCGTGCCCAAAGGGCAAGAAGTTCCTCGTTCAGGCGGTCGCGGACGATTTCATCGAGCGCGCCGAACGGTTCGTCCATGAGCAGAATCGGCGCGTCGAAGGCCAGCGCGCGGGCGATGGAAGCGCGCTGCTGCATCCCGCCGGAGAGTTGCCAGGGGTATTTGTTCGCAAACTGGTCGAGCTCCACGAGGTCGAGGACGCGATGCATCCGCTCCTGCCGCTCGGCCTTCGGGTAGCCCATGATCTCCAGCGGCAGGGTGACGTTCCGGCCGATGGTCCGCCAGGGGTAGAGGCCCGCGGCCTGGAACACGTAGCCATAGGCGCGGGCCTTCCGGGCTTCGTCCGGCGACATCCCGTTCACCGAAAGCGTGCCGCCCGTCGGGGCCTCCAAAGCCGCCACGCAGCGCAAGAACGTGGTCTTGCCGCAGCCCGACGGGCCGATGAAGGACACGAACTCGCCCTCGGCAATGTCCAGCGACACATCGCGCAGCGCATGGACCGGGCCGTCACCGGTCTGGAAGGTGAGGCTGAGATGGTCGGCGCGGATGACGGGGTCTGGCATCGGCTGGATCAGGCTCCGGGGCTGGGGCCGTCCGGGCGGGACGGGCATGGCACGCCAATCTGTGCCATGATCTTGGGGCAGGGAAAAGGAGGGTGCCATGGATGACCAGATCCGGCCCGGGTGCCGGAAGCTCAGGCCGGGCGGGACCTATGCGGGTAAGCAGGGTTTCGACTATTTCGAAGGCATCGCGCGGGAAACCGTGGGGGCGCAGGGCATCTGCATGCACCTCCTGACGATCCCGCCGGGCGGCCGCGCCAAGGCTCATAAGCACGCGACCCACGAGACGGCGATCTATGTGCTGGAGGGCGAGGCGCTGATGTATTGGGGCGACCGGCTGGAGCACCGGATGGAGACCAATGCCGGCGACCTGATCTACATCCCCGCCGATTGC
>JBCDCS010000384.1:0-2759 GCA_039181205.1 Pseudomonadota bacterium | reverse complement strand
GCAGCCCTTCGGATTGGGCAATTGTCCCGTCCGATCTTAGCGGCCATCTGCCGCGTTAGAAACACTCGCACAAAAGGAGATCTCCGATGATCGCTCTGCGTGAAGCCTTCTCCGACTGGCAACGTCGCCGGGTCGTGCACCGCGACCTCAGCCGTCTGGATGAACGGACCTTAGAAGATATCGGCTTCAACCGCGCCGATGTGGATATGAAGTTCGGCTAGAACTTAGCCCCGCCGCAGCGTGAGCGTCGTCCAATCGCCGATCACCTGCCGGTCGAGCACTGAAAACCCCTCTGCCCCGTAGGCCGCGACCACGTCGTCGGCTTGCGGGGTCAGGATGCCCGACAGGATCGCATGTCCGCCGGGCACACAGCGGGCACCCATGTCGGGCGCCAGGCTGATCAGCGGACCTTTGAGAATATTCGCAAAGATCAGATCGAACGGCCCCGCCAGACGGTCATGGTCGAAACCCGCCGCCTCAACGCAGTCGATCCGCCCGACCAGGCCGTTGACAGCCAGATTGGCCTGCGCGACCTCGACGGCCACTTCATCGATATCCGATGCGATCACCGGCGCATCGGCCCAAACGCTCGCCGCCGCCATGGCCAGGACGGCCGTGCCTGCGCCAATGTCGGCCACACGGCCCGGCTCCAATCCGTCCTGCAGCAGCGCCTCGAAAGCCAGCAAGCACCCTTGCGTGGTGCCGTGGTGGCCGGTCCCGAACGCCATGGCTGCCTCGACTAGCAGCCCGACCCGGCCCTCGGGGATGTTGTCCGCATCATGGGCGCCGTAGACCACGAACCGCCCCGCCTCGACGGGCCTCAACTCACGGCGCACATGGGCCACCCAATCGGTGGGCGGCAGCGCCGAAACCGCGAAGGGTCGCGCCCCGAAAGCAGCGGCCAGAACGGCCAGCGCCGTCTCATCCGGCGCTTCGGAAAAATATCCGCCGACCTCCCAGAGCCCCGAACCATCCTCCATCTCAAACACGCCGATCCCGTCGGGCGCTGGGTTCATCGCCTCCATCGCCGCGCCCAGGCCTTCGGCAGACGCCTTGTCCGGAAGCGTGGTCAGCGCAGTCCAGGAGGCCGGGGTGATGTCGGACATGGAAGACGATCCTTCGGGAGCAAGCCACGCCGTCCCTGGCGCTCGTCCCGACTGCCGTCAAGCCCGCCTCCCCGAAAGCAAAGCGCCCCCAGATATCTGGGGGCGATCGCAAACCGATCTGCGGGGCTCCATCCAGTGCCCAGCCGATAACCGTCAGTTCAACGCGGACACCCGAACCTCTTCCAGCGGATAGCCCATGCTGTCCTGAGTCTCGAAGGCCGAATGGCAATCGTGACAGAAGGACTGGCTGATCCGCAGCGCCTTCCCATTGGGTTGGACGCCGGAATAGACCCAGTTATCGAATTCGGGCGCGTCATCGACCTTTGTCATGATGAAGAGTGGCCCAACCCGGCCGGTGCCTTCGCGCACGGCCACGGACTCCTTGGCGAGAACAGAACCAACGGGCATCTCGAACTCGCCATCTTCGAACTTCAGATACTGCTCGGCGGCTACGTCGTTGGCGAAGGTGTTCAGGAACCGCTCCCCATGGGGCCCGGCGACCGCCATGCGGATCGACGTGGGCGTCCAACCCCGATAGGCGGCGGCGATCTCGTCTCCTTCCTTTGTATAGGCACCGATCATGCGCTCCGACATGCAGTCATAGAGCGCAACAACGGCGGCCTCCTCCAGGTCCCAGGCATCTCCGTCGACGTTACAGGTTTCTTGGGCAGCTGCGGGCATGGCAAACGTGACAAAGCACGCCGCCAATACGTGGCGTTTCATGTGGTCTTTTCCTCTGTGGTCTTCTCCCAAAACGAACCCAAACAGCCCGCTTGATCACACGCATCCAACGTTTGCGTGACCGCTAACACCGGTGGCCGCGTTGACAGGTCCGGGGATTTGCGTCACCCGAGATGTTCCAACCCGTTAGATAAGGAAAGAGGCCATGATCCCCGCCGTCCTGCCCACCTATAACCGCGCCGACCTGAGCTTCGTCTCGGGCGAAGGCGCCTGGCTGGTGGAAGCGGATGGGCGACGTTTTCTGGATCTGGGCGCGGGCATCGCGGTGAACGTGCTGGGCCATGCCCATCCCGCGCTGACCAAGGCGCTGACCGACCAGGCGCAGATGCTTTGGCATACCTCGAACCTCTACCGCATTCCCCAGCAGGAGGCGCTGGCTCAGAAACTGGTCGATGCGACCTTCGCCGACACGGTGTTCTTCACCAATTCCGGGACAGAATCCTGCGAATTGGCCGTGAAGATGGCCCGCAAATATTGGACCGAGAAGGGCCAACCCGAACGCCATGTGCTTTTGGCCTTCACCGGCAGCTTCCATGGCCGATCCTCCGCCGGCATCGCGGCGGCCGGGTCCGAAAAGATGACCAAGGGCTTCGGCCCGCTTCTGCCGGGCTTCCGCCACCTGCCGTTCGGCGACATGGATGCGCTGCGCGCTGCCATCGCGGAACCGGATGTGGCCGGGGTCATGCTGGAACCTGTGCAAGGCGAAGGCGGTATCGTGCCCCTGCCCGACGCGCAGTTGAAAGAGGTTCGCGCGCTATGCGATGACACCGACACGCTTCTCATTCTGGATGAAGTTCAGTGCGGCATGGGTCGCACGGGCAAGCTTTTCGCCCATGAATGGGCCGGCATCACCCCGGACATCATGCTGGTCGCCAAGGGCATCGGCGGCGGCTTTCCCCTGGGCGCCGTGCT
>JBCDCS010000383.1:0-2762 GCA_039181205.1 Pseudomonadota bacterium | reverse complement strand
CGCGGGTTCAAATCGCCGTCCATCATTCGCTGCCTCCTTCGGTCGCGAACATCGCGAAGACCTCGGCCTCGGTCATCGTCTTTCGGTTACCGGTCAGCGCATAGTTTTCAGGCTTGCGGTCGATGAAGAGTTCGATCCCCAACTCGAATTGTCCGGGGTCCTCGAAGCATTGGATCGAGACATGCTGGTTCGCGCCATCCTGGGTCTGCCAGAGCAGCGACGAGCCGCATTCCTTGCAGAATACCCGCTCGCCCCAGGACGACCCCTTATAGGACCCCACCGGCGACCCCTCGGCGAATTTCACCGACGATCCGCAATCGACCGAGATATACATCCCGCCGGACCAATGCCGGCACATGCCACAATGACAGATGCCCGCACCCAACTCGCCCTCTTGGGCGGTGAAGGTACTGGCGCCGCACAGGCAGCGTCCGGTCAGGGTTTCGGCCATGGGCTCAGCCCTCCAAGGCCGGACCGTCCAGGGTCCGAAACACTTTGGTGATCAGCTTCCAAGCCCCATCGGTGCGCACGAAGCCCAGATGATCCTCGAACCGGCGCGGCGGGACATCGACCCAAAGATGGACGCGCGCGATTTCGTCCCCGGCCACATCGACCGACAGGATTTCATAGGACGGCGCGCCCGGAAGCGGCGCCCGGCCCCGCACGCGCGCCAAATAGGCCGCCTTATCCCAATGCTGCGTTGCGCGAGACCCGGTCAGCGCCGTCATCGAGAAGCGCTCATGGCACATCTCTTCGAAGACGTCCGGTCGCGAATGGTGGATGCCCTCGCAATAGGCGACGGCCTGGGCCCGAACGGCGTCTTCGGGCGAAATCGCGACATCCATCATGCCTTCTCCCCCTTTTCATCCCCCGGCAGCACATATTCCGCGCCTTCCCAAGGGGACATGAAGTCGAATTGACGGTATTCCTGGGTCAGCTTGACCGGCTCATAGACGACCCGCTTCTGCACCTCGTCATAGCGGACCTCGGTATAGCCCGTTGTCGGGAAGTCCTTGCGCAGCGGATAGCCACGGAACCCATAATCCGTGAGGATGCGGCGCAGGTCCGGATGGCCCGAGAACAGGATGCCGAACATATCGAACACCTCCCGCTCGAACCAATTGGCCGCCGGGTAGATGCCGGTGATCGATGGCACCATCTCCTCTTCTCGGATGAAGGTCTTCACCCGGATGCGCTGGTTCCGATACATGCTGAGGAAGTGGTAGACGACGCAGAAGCGCCGCTCATCGCCCGGGTAATCAATGGCCGTGATGTCCACGAGCGTGGCGAAGCGGCATTGTTCGTCGGTTTTCAGAAATTCGACCAAGGCGGGAATGTCCGAGACCGTGGCGTCCAGGGTCAATTCGCCCCGGGCGATGGCATGGGACGAGATCAGATCGGCCTGCCGCAGTCCGATATGGGCGGCCAGTTCTTCCAGTTGCTCGCTCATCGCACCAAGGTCCCCGTGCGCCGGATCTTCCGCTGCAACTGCAGCAGCCCGTAAAGCAGCGCCTCTGCCGTCGGCGGGCAGCCAGGCACATACAGGTCCACCGGCACGATCCGGTCGCAGCCCCGCACCACGCTGTAGCTGTAATGGTAATATCCGCCGCCATTGGCGCAGGACCCCATGGACAGCACGTATCGCGGCTCGGGCATCTGGTCGTAGACCTTGCGGAGCGCGGGCGCCATTTTGTTGGTCAGCGTCCCGGCCACGATCATAAGGTCCGATTGCCGCGGGGAGGCGCGCGGCGCCGTCCCGAACCGCTCCATATCGTAACGGGGCATCGCGGTGTGCATCATCTCCACCGCGCAACAGGCCAGCCCGAAGGTCATCCAGTGGAGCGAGCCGGTGCGCGCCCAGTTGATGATGTCTTCGGTCGAGGTCAGCAGAAAACCCTTATCCTGCAATTCCCGGTTGAGAAGCTGCGTGGCGTGCTCCTTGTCGCCCCCTGCCGCGTTCAATCCGGTCTGCACACCCATTGCCTTGCTCCGTGCTGGGGAGGTGAACGTCCCGGCGGGGTCTGGTCCACCGGGGGTCGGCCGCCGTCTAGCCCGCACCCTGCGGACGGTCAACGCGACGCCCAAGAAGTTAATAGCGAAGCGATCCGAATGTTAGCCCCCTTTCCGCGGCGGATGGTAGCCCTAGAGGCGCAGGCCCTAGGGCAGCGTTGGGGCGGCCGAGGCAGGCAAATCCTGCGTTGTTAGCGCCTCGTCCCGGTCGAAGCCTCGAACAGGCGTATTTCCAGCCGAAATGGAGACTTGGACGACGAGATATCCGATTGCCTCGGGATCGCTGCCCAGGCGAGCGAAGTGGACTCCTCGCTGCCCGGATATTAGTTCTTCAGGTCGCCAGTCGGGGCGCCAGGGCGCTGAATCATCATCGGATCAACGACGATTTCCCATCGAGCCCGCGGGCAGTGCGACCAGCACAGTTTCATAATCGCCTTTACAAAACTATATTTCTAGTTATATGGAATATCCATGGAACACATCGCCTCCGCTCAAGCCCTGGCGGCCCTCGGACACGAGGCACGGCTGCATATCTTCCGCTTTCTCGTCCGGGCCGGTGAAAACGGCGCCACCGTGGGCCAGATCGGCGCCCATCTCGACATGCCCGCCTCCACTCTGGCGCACCATCTGCGCAGCCTCGTCACCGCCGGCCTCCTGGTCCAGGAACGCCAGGGGCGCGAAGTGATCACCCGGGTGGACTTCGGCAGGATGAACGATCTGATCGACTTCCTGACGTCGGAATGCTGCGCCGG
>JBCDCS010000382.1:0-2802 GCA_039181205.1 Pseudomonadota bacterium | reverse complement strand
GTTGCGAACACCGCTCCTGCCTCGCAACTGACGGCGGTGCCGGCCGGGTGAAATGCCCATCAACGCGGTATAGCAGCTTGTCATATGCGACTGGTTGGCAAATCCGGTTCGATGGGCGATTTCCACCAACGGATCGTCACTGCGGAGCAAGAGATCGTGCACCCGGGCGACGCGGCTTTCGATGACGAAGCGGTGGATCGACACGCCCATGTCGGCTTTAAAGGCACGCATCAACCGGAAGGGGCTGACCCCAACGGTGCGAGCCAACTCATCGATGGACAGGTTTTCAGCTAGCCTATCGCGCAGTAGGTCGGCCACGGTGCGAACGGCCTTCCTATCCTGGTCTGCGGGCCGGACTCTGGGCCGCGCGGAGCGAATATCGGCGATGTTGGAGTAGCCGCGCAGCATATGGGCCGCAACGATGGCATCGAATCCATCGAGCATGAGCTGGCTGTGTGGCAGATCCGACTGCAATTCCTGCAGGACCATTGGCGCGAAGCTCTGCATGAACGGGTCGTCGACGGCCATATAATCGCGCAACTCGACCGCGCTTGGATCGACGCCGAATTCTTCCTCGGCGAAGCGACGGAGATCGGCGTCGTCGAGATAAAGATGCAGGATGTCGACATCTTCCGGCACGTCCCATCCCACGTCGACATGGGCCGGCATCATCGTGGTCGACAGATGCCGCTCGGTTCGCCCCGTCTCCCGCTGACCTTCAAAACGGCGGGCATGCCCTCCGCCAATATGGAAGATAAGCGTATGGTCGATCGCGGCGTCCAACGGCGAGATCCCTTCGGTCCCCAACATCAGACGGCTCGCGCGCAGACGACGGCCTACAAACCCGTTAACGGTCGTGCTTTCCAGATTCTTGGCCTCCCGCAGGCGATCGGAGAAGCGCGCCTGCTCGGCCGATCCTTTATTCGCCATTGTCCTATCCTTCGAATTCCAGCCCTCCGATCGTATTGCGAACGATAGGGACAAATTGACGCTACGTCACCTTTCGCCCCTGAAACGTCCGACCGAACGGCACGAAAGGCAAACATCGGACCGGGTGGCAGGGTCGAACTTTCGTTGCGGGCGACCGAGATCAACCCCCGCGCATCTGCCGGCGGTGACGGCCGGGCGATATTCCAACCAGACTGGTATAGCTGCTGGTCATGTGGGACTGACTTGCGAAGCCGGCATCCAAAGCGATGGCGATCAACCGGTCATCGCTGTGCAACAAACGGTCCCGCACGAAGGCGACCCGGCTTTCCATCACGAAGCGATGGATGGACACGCCAAGCTCTGCCTTGAAGCACCGCATCAGACGGAACGGGCTGATCCCCAGCGTGCGCGCCAAGTCATCGGCCGAGATATTCTCGCTCAGCCGGTCGAGCAGTATTTCCTGCGCCCGTCGAACCGCCTCCTCGTCCTTGCGTCCGCGCTCGGTCATGGTCTGGGTGTCGACCAAATCCGACATGTTGGAATAGCTGCGAAGAATGTGGCCTGACAGAACACTGTCGAAATGCTCCAGCAGCATATCGCTAGGGCCTTGATCGCGCTTGAGCTCTTGCAGAACCAGACCGGCCAGATCCCGGACGAACGGATCCTCGACATCGATCCGGTCATGCATCTCCAGCCGGTCGGCATCGATGTCGAATTCCAGGCTCGCGAAGCGCCGCAGATAGCTATCGCTGATCTGCATCTGCAGAAGCTCGATCCCCTCGGACAAATCCCACGCCGACGTCACATTGGCCGGGATCAGCGTGGTGCCGCCCGGGCGGTTCTTCTCCGTATTGCGTCCGCCGTCATGGCGATAGGCCGTGCCGCCACCCAGTTGGAAGATCAACGAATGGCTCCGCCGTGCCTCGGTCGGCGCCACACCCGCCGTGCGGCGGACCAGCCGACTGGCCCGAATCCGCCGGCCGTTGAAGCTATGCAGAACCGTTGTCTTGGCGGCTGCAGCCTCCGTAAAGCAGTCAAGTGAAAGGGCTTGCCCCATAGAACTCCCCCGTCTCCTGGCGACCAGGATCCGTGTTTCACTGTACGAAACCCGATCATGCCCTTTGCAGATACCGAAGCTCTTTCAAAAAATTGCGGTCGGCCTGGGAAGCGCAGCGGATTTGAGGCAACTGAGCGTCAAACGGGGCCTGGCGAATGGCGACGTATTGGGAGGATTTTCCCTGGCTCCGCGACGTTTGGGCCGTGGCCTACTCCGCCGGCATTTTCCGCAGGCCCAATTCCGCCAATTGCCCTGGCATCGGCTCGGACGGGCCACCCAGAAGTAGATCTTCGGCCCGCTGATTCATCGGGAAGAGGATCACTTCACGGATATTCGCCTCATCGGCCAGCAGCATGACGATTCGGTCGATCCCGGCCGCACAACCGCCATGGGGCGGCGCGCCGTATTGGAACGCCTTGACCAGACCGCCGAAACGCGTGCGCACCTCGTCTTCGCCATAGCCGGCGATTTCGAAGGCCTTGAACATGATCTCCGGCTTGTGGTTCCGGATCGCGCCCGACACCAGTTCGTACCCATTGCAGGCCAGGTCGTATTGGAAGCCGAGGGCGTCCAGCGGATCGCCTTCCAGCGCTTCGATGCCCCCTTGCGGCATGGAAAAAGGATTGTGCGAGAAGTCGATTTTCCCCTCGTCATCTCTTTCGTAGAGCGGGAAGTCCACGATCCAGGCGAAGGCGAAGCGGTCCTGTTCGGTCAGCCCAAGCTCGTCGCCGATGACCACCCGCGCCCGTCCCGCCACGGCCTCAAAGTCCGAGGCCTGGCCGCCCAGGAAGAAGGCGGCATCGCCGACGCCGAGG
>JBCDCS010000381.1:0-2806 GCA_039181205.1 Pseudomonadota bacterium | reverse complement strand
GTCCAGGCCGCCATCGCCCGCGGCGACCTGCCCGCCCTGCCGGACCAGATGACGGCCTATTTCCCGATCGCCGCCATCGCCATCGCCGTGCTGTTCGCCCTGTTCATCTTCCCGGTCGGGCTGGCCTATGCCGAACCCAGGCGCGAGCGAGCGCTGGCCCACCCGGTCATGACGTTGTCCGATGCCCCCGCCGTCGCGCCAGTATCGGCCTATGCCATGGCAGACGCTGCTGCACCGCCCAGCCGACCGGTCCATGGCTTGGCGGCCCCCGCCGGGGACAAGATGACCTGGCGTTCCCACTTGGTCTCCCTCCCCGTGACAGCCTTCGTAATATGGACGATGGGGACCTTTCGGACCTCTTCCACGACGATCAACCCCACGTTGGAAATCGCGCTCGCCCCGTATCTGTGGTTCGGCGTTGGGGCCATCGGCGCCCTGTTCGCTTTGATGTTCCTGCTCAGCCTCATGCTGGAACCGACCTATCGCCCGCCGCTCCGCCGCAAACCGGCCCTCGCGATCCTCGTCCTTCCCGTGATGTTCGGCCTTTGCTGGCTGCTCTGGCTCGGCGCCACCCAGAACGGGCTGCCCACGGCCTGGAACCTGCTGACCGAAAACCCGGACGGGGCGATCACCTACACGGTCGATGACATCATCACGAGCCGGAAGCTCCGTGGGTGCGTCGCGCTCTCGACCGAAACCGGGGCGACGTTCATTAATTGCGGCATGGGCCGGGATTTCATCGATCAACTGGCGGAAGGCGACCGGATCGAAATCGTCGGAGAGCTCAGCGCGGTCGGCCACACATTCGACCGGGGGCGCATCCTGCCTTAAAGCATCCAGCCTCACCGATATCAGACCTGGACCAGACGGCGCCTACCACCATTCCGTCCCCGGCGCGCCCTTCACCCGGCCGCGCAAATTGGGCGTGACCCAACCGCCATAGAAATTGCCCGGCTGCGGCTCCACCTCCACCCCGCCCACGCGGACGGCCTCCATAGCATGGGCGTAGATCGCCAGGTGATCCTTGAGCGCCGCGAAATCCTTTGTCGGCGTCGCATAATCCCAGGCACTGCGCGGCGCGACGGTGCCGCCCGCCGCCAAGGTCCAATACCGCGCCGCGCCCTTCCATTCGCAGAACGACGCGCCGTCGGCCCGGGTGATCTCGGCCGCTATCGCCGCGCGCGGGATGTAGTAGGTCGGCGCGTGGTGGGTCTCCAACACGCGGAGCGCGTCGGTGGTCGATACGATCTCCTGCCCGCCGAGCCAGACCTGCACGCGCTGCGGCACCGGCTGCAGATCGGGCGGGCGGGGATAGGATTGGACGTCTTCGACAGGTAGGGCGGTCATGGGTGCGGCTCCTTTCCATGGCCATTTGGTCCGCCGACGCGCCGCGCCAACCTTTGATTAAGCCCCCATTAACCATGCACGGCCAATCTGCGCCGCGCGATGCGTTTCCTAGCCCTCTTCCTGATCGTCCTTCTTCCGGAGATCGCTTGCGCAGGCGCCTGGCCCCGCGCGCAAGGCGAAACGTTCGTATTGGTCTCCCATGATTTCGACGATTGGACGTCGGTCTATGTCGAACATGGCGGGCCGCGAAACCTGACCTTCGGTCTCGATCTGGGTGGCCACGTCGTGGCGGGGATGGCCGCGCTCAGCCGCAACAACCTGGAGGAATTGGAGATCGACGGTCGTGCCATTGCCTTTGTCCGGCTCCCCCTGCCCCTGGGGCGCGATTACGCGGGTCCCTGGCGCTACGCCTTGGAACTGGGGGCGGGGGCCGATTTCGACATGGATTTCGATACGGGCGAGACCGAACCACGTGCCCGCATCGGTCTGTCCGCCGGGCGTGGCTTCGAAACGCCGCTGGGTGGCGGCTGGTTCAATGTCGACCTGCGGGTGGAACCGGGCGCGGGGCCCACCCGTGTCGGGATCGGTGCGGTTGCGGGCATTCGGCCCCTGAAGCGCCTGACCACGTCCCTGGGTGTCTTCATCGAGGACGAGGAAGAAACGTTTGTCACATTTGCCCCGAACCTCGCCTATGAGGTGCCGATCCTGGGTGAGGCACAGTTCGGCTTCCGCCTGACAGATGGCGACGGGCGCTTCGTCATTGGGATAGGACGGACCTTTTAGGGTGCTGGACAGACGACGAGCCATCCCAGAAAGCACCCCTTTGCAATCAGTTCTCCTCGATCTGCGGCTGGATGACCTCGATGATCTCTGCCGCCCAGTCGCCGATGATCGGGATGAAGTTGATCTGGCTCAGCGACCAGATGACGATCGACAGAACGACCGTCGCGCCCAGCACACCGCCCAAGCCGAAGGCGATGCCCCGCGCCAACTGGAAGGCGATCAGGCGGGGCATCGAATTGTGGACCCGCAACCAGCGATGGCCATTCAATGCGGCCACTTCGCGCCGCAGATCGGCGATTTCTTGAGAAAGGCGGTCTCTATTCATACCGCTCACACTAACCTGCTACGGCTGACCGTCCAGCGTCAGAGCACACCGCGCAGCGCCAAATAGGCCGCCGCCGTCGCCGCATTAGCCAGGTTGAGCGACCGGATATGGGCGGACCGCATGGGCAGCCGGACGGTGCGATCGGGGTGCTGGTCCAGGATCTGGGGCGGCAACCCTTTGGTTTCGCACCCGAAGACCAGATGGGCATCAGCCGGAAAGGCCACGTCATAGGCCGACGCGGCGCCGTCGTCCTCCCACAGGAACAGCGCGTCCGGCCGGGGCGCGCGCCGGGTCAGGAAGTCATCCCAATCATCGAACTCGAACAGGCGGACATGTTTCCAGTAATCCAGC
>JBCDCS010000380.1:0-2816 GCA_039181205.1 Pseudomonadota bacterium | reverse complement strand
TGAACCATTTGACGGTGCCTGTGGCCATCGTCTGTCTCCTTCATGGGCTGCCCACGGGATGTGGCAGCGTGGCTAGGTCAGTGTAGGATCGAAAGACAGAGCCGGTCTGAAGCAGGGCCGTCGATATTCATACCGTCGCGGACACACTATACCTGAAACCGCGCGCCAGCACAGGCCCAATCTTGCGCCAAGGTTCAAAAATTGCGTTAACTTTTCCTTAATCCCACCCGGAGCGGATCAATCCCGCCGCGTCCGGCGCGAAATAGGTCAGCACCCCGTCGCACCCCGCCCGCCGAAACGCCATCAGGCTTTCCATCATGGCTTTTTCGCCATCGATCCAACCGTTTGCAGCCGCCGCTTTGATCATCGCGAACTCTCCGGACACCTGATAAGCGAAGGTCGGGACGGCGAATTCGTCCTTCACGCGCCGGCAGATATCCAGGTACGGCATGCCCGGTTTCACCATCACCATATCCGCTCCTTCGGCGATGTCCCGCGCCACCGTTCGCAGCGCTTCGTCACCGTTCAGGGGGTCCAACTGATAGGTTTTCTTATCTCCTTTGAGCGCCCCCGACGCGCCGACGGCATCCCGGAACGGGCCATAAAACGCCGACGCATACTTCGCCGCATAGGACATGATCGTTACGTCCTGATGGCCCGCCGCTTCCAACGCGTCGCGCATCGCCCCGATCCGATGGTCCATCATGTCCGACGGACCCAGAATATCCGCCCCCGCCTCGGCCTGGGCCAGCGCCATCTTAACTAACGCCTCGACGCTTTCGTCATTGACGATCACCCCGTCCCGCACGATCCCATCATGGCCGTGCAAATTGTACGGATCGAGCGCCACATCGGTCATTACCGAGATTTCCGGCACCTGCGCCTTGATCGCCCGGATCGCCCGATTGGACAGGTTCTCGGGGTTCCACGCCTCCTCGCACAGATCGGTCTTCAGCGCAGGATCGGTATAGGGAAACAGGCAGATCGTCCGAATCCCCTGTTCCAAAGCCCCGGCCGCCGCCTCCACCGTCAGATCGACCGACCGCCGGATCACGCCGGGCATCGACGGCACCTCCTGCGTCACTCCCTCACCATCGCAGACGAAGACCGGCCAGATCAGGTCATCCGCCGACAACCGCTCCTCCCGCACCAGGGCCCGCAGGGCAGGCGTCCGGCGCAGCCGGCGGGTCCGGGCGCGGGGAAAGGCGGGGGGCGTTGCGGGCATGGAACCGGACCTTTGTGACATTTTCCCCATCCCTTCCACGCCCTTCCTGTCCGATCAACCGCCCGCCCGCTTGCCAAGCCCCACCCGCCTGGGCGACATGGCGATCCTGACGACCCGGCCTTGGACCTGCCCCTTGGACTTCTTCTTCATCCAGACCGCCCTTGAGGTGATCGATCTGCGATCCTTTTCGAACCTGTGGTTCTGGATCGCGCTGGCGGTCCTCTGGTCCACGGCGTCCCATTGGGTGATCGGTGTCCCGTTCGACATGGTCCGCCGAGCGTCTCGCGGGAACGAGGTCGCGCTCCAGGACATGCACGCCCTGGCCAATATCCAGGCGCGGCGCCTGAGCTATATCGGCGATGCGACCGGAACGGTGGCTACCGTGTTCACGTTCTTCACCGTAACGGTCCTGTCCCTGCTCGGCTTTTTCTATGATGTGGAATTCGCCCAGGCGATCCTCTTCCTATTTCTGCCGATGATGATCGTGGGCGCGCTCTCGATCCGCACGGCGCGCAAGGTCGAAGGCCTCGACCCCTATGATCTGGGCAACCTCCTGGCGCGGCATCGACGGTCGGTGCAAATGGTTGGTATCGTGTCGATCTTCGCGACCTCCATGTGGGGCATGTGGGTCAATCTCAGCCAGTCGGTCCTGAACTAAGCGGGCGCGCGGGGTCGGTTCATCGGTTGACACCCAGGGGCCAGCCGTTACCTGACGGCGATGCCCGACAGCGCCCCCTCCGACACCGCGACTCGCCCCCTGCCCGCAGGCCATATTCGCGTGGGCGGCGCACCTGAAGGCTTCGACGCATCCGTCCTTCTACGCGAGCTGGAAACGGGCAAACCGGTCGTCCATATCGCCCGCGATGACAAGCGGATGGAGGCCATGGCCGCCGCCATCCGCGCCCACCGCGCGGGCGTGCAGGTGCTGCGCTTCCCGGCCTGGGATTGCCTGCCATACGACCGGATTTCGCCGGCGGCGGAGATCAGCGCCACCCGCATGGCGACCCTCACGGCGCTGGCCCATGGGTTGACCGGCAAGTTCATCCTGCTGACCACGCTCGCCGCCATCACCCAGCGCTTGCCCGCACGCGCCACGCTGAAAGGCGCCGGGTTCGCCGCGCGCCTGGACCAGCGGATCGACGAACAGGCGCTCCGCGATTTCCTCGTCCGCATGGGCTTCACCCAGACGCCCACGGTGATGGAGCCCGGCGACTGGTCCCCCCGCGGCGGCATCATCGACATCTGGCCACCGGGCCAGCCCCAACCGATACGGCTCGACCTCTTCGGCGACACGCTCGATGGCCTTCGCCGCTTCGACCCCGGCTCCCAGCGGACGACCGACAAGCTGGAACTGATCGAACTCGCACCCGTCTCCGAAGTCATCCTGGACGGCCCGGCCATCACCCGCTTCCGCCAGACCTACCGCATCGAATTCGGCGCCGCAGGCACCGACGACCCGCTCTATGAGGCGGTCACAGCCGGCAAGAAGGCCCAGGGCGCCGAGCATTGGCTGCCGTTTTTCCACGAGACGCTGGAAACCCTGCCCGATTACCTGCCCGATGCCAGCTTCGTCATGGATGACGGCCTGCCC
>JBCDCS010000379.1:0-2854 GCA_039181205.1 Pseudomonadota bacterium | reverse complement strand
GACCGGTCGAGACAGAGCCGCACGTTTACGCGACGTTAGGCCTGCTAGCCAGCTTTTACAGATTATTCTGGTAGAAATAGATGAAGAGTATTTCGATCCTCACCGGATAGAATCCGAGGCGTGGCCAACCAAGGCTGACCCTAGGCGGACACATGGCGAGGTAGAGTTACACCTTGATCATACGCGTAAATGTTAGGTCCGTTCTGCTTTCACGAACGACCCATGCGTTGCCTAGGGGGGTCTGAGCATGGACGATTTTTGCCGATCATCGGACCAGATTGTCGCGGAGATGATGGACGTGATGCAGGCATATATCGACCGGTCAAATCCCGAGGATCGTGCCGGCCTCGCCTTGTTGATAGCCGGCCGTCTGGTCGACGTCGCAGCCTATTATGCGGTGCAGGTCGATCCTGACGCGCCGCGGCTTTTGTTGTTCGATCTGTCGGCTGCCCTGGATGCAGCGACAGAGAAGATCAGCGGGCAAACGGGTTGATCACATCTTGTGGCCGGCTTCGGACCGGGTGGACCCCCAACCTTTGTATTTGAGCCGACGCATTCGTCACCCTATGCCCTGACCAACGAATTTCCTCCGGCGTCTCGACCTGTCTCTGCCGATAATTCAGGCGCCGCCGGTCCCGTCCGTGCCTGTCGCCAAGTTTATGACGGTGTTGCGGACCGAGTTGTCGGAGGCTGAGTAAGGATAGGGTGAAACCCCATCCTACGGGTTTGGAACCTCTCAGGCGCCGGGCGGCTCGGGCAGGAGGATGTCGCGTTTGCCGACGTGGTTCGCGGGGGTGACGGCGCCTTCTTCCTCCATCTGCTCCACCAGGCGGGCGGCTTTGTTATAGCCGATGCCCAGTTTGCGCTGAATGTAGGAAGTGGAACACTTGCGGTCCCGCGCGACGATGGCCACGGCCTGATCGTAGAGCGCGTCCTCGCCGCCGGTATTGCCGCCCGCCAGGCCCAGAACCGTGTCGATATCGCTGGCCGCGTCTTCGGACGGGCCTTCCAGGACGGAGGCGGCGTATTCGGGCGGGCCGAAGCTCTTCAGATGGTTGACGATCTCCTCCACCTCCTCGTCCGAGCAGAAGGGGCCATGGACGCGGGTGATCTTGGAGCCGCCCGCCATATAGAGCATGTCGCCCATGCCCAAGAGTTGCTCAGCGCCCATCTCGCCCAGGATCGTCCGGCTGTCGATCTTGGAGGTGACGTGGAAGGAGATCCGGGTGGGGAAGTTGGCCTTGACCGTGCCGGTGATGACGTCGACCGAGGGGCGCTGGGTCGCCATGACCAGGTGGATGCCGGAGGCGCGGGCCATCTGGGCCAGGCGCTGGATGCAGGCCTCGATTTCCTTGCCGGCGACCATCATCAGGTCGGCCATCTCGTCGACGACGACGACGATGTAGGGCATCTTTTCGGGCACGGTTTCTTCGGTCTCGAAGACCGGTTCGCCGGTCTCGTCATCGAAGCCGGTCTGGACAGTACGTGTGAACATTTCGCCCTTGGCGAGGGTTTCGGCGACCCGAGCGTTATAGCCGTCGATGTTGCGGACGCCCATCTTGGACATCTTGCGGTAGCGTTCCTCCATCTCGCCCACGACCCATTTGAGGGCGACGACGGCCTTCTTCGGGTCGGTGACCACGGGCGACAGCAGGTGTGGGATGCCGTCATAGACACTGAGTTCCAGCATCTTGGGGTCGATCATGATCAGGCGGCATTCCTCGGGCGTGAGCTTGTAGAGCAGGCTGAGGATCATGGTGTTGATCGCCACCGACTTGCCCGAGCCCGTGGTGCCCGCGATCAAGAGGTGGGGCATCTTGGCGAGGTTGGCTACGACGGGCGCGCCGCCGATGTCTTTGCCAAGGGCCAGCGGCAGCGCCATGGAACTGTCCCCGAAATCGCGGGCTGACAGGATTTCGCGCAGCACCACCTTCTCGCGCTGTTCGTTGGGAAGTTCGATGCCGATCACGCTGCGGCCGGGCACGGTGGAGACGCGGGCCGACAGGGCCGACATGGACCGGGCGATGTCATCGGCCAGGCCGATGACGCGGCTGGCTTTCAGACCCGGCGCGGGCTCCAATTCGTACATCGTGACGACCGGGCCCGGGCGCACGGAGACGATTTCCCCCTGAACGCCGTAATCTTTCAGAACGGCTTCCAGCATACGGGCGTTTTCCCGCAGCGCGTCTTCCGACAGATGGTGCCTTTCGACCGTGCGGGGATCGGTCAGGAGCGCCAGCGGGGGCTTCTCATACTCGGCCGTTTTTTCTTCGAAGGCGAGGCTGGGCTGGGCTTCCGCCTGGGCCTGCGTCGAGGGCCGGATCGGCTTCGCTGGGGCCTGGACGACTTGGCGCGGCTGGCCCGCGGGGTCCGCGGTACGTGGCGCAGACGTCGGATCAGCATGGCGGAAGGCGACCGGGGCCTCGGTTTCCTCGGGCGCGGCGCTCGGCGCTGCCCGCTGGGCGGAAAAGATCGGCTCCGTTCGGGGCGCGTCCGTGGGCTCAGATGGGGCCAGGGCGTGGGTGATATTGGCGCGACGCACACGGGTGCGGACGGCGTTGTTGATGCGCGCCCGGATGCGATCGTCGGCCGGAGCGTCGGGGTCGATTTCGGCCAGAACGGGTTCTTTCTTATGAACCTGCATGTCATCGGACCGTGGTCGCGACAGGAAGGACAGCAGGCCGCGGCGCGGGGTTTCCTCCTCATCTTCGTCCATTAGCTCATCTTCGGGCAGATCCTCCTCCGCTGCCCGTTCGGCGCGCCGGGCACGCAGATCGGCGAGCTTGGTGGCCGAGGCCGACGTGCCCTTGGCCGCCGCGCGAACCCCGTAGCCAGTGCCTAGGCGGATCAGCAT
>JBCDCS010000378.1:0-2856 GCA_039181205.1 Pseudomonadota bacterium | reverse complement strand
AGCCCGGCCTGGGCCGAAGGCGGGCCGCCGTCGGGCCAGCCCATCGTGCTCTGGCAAGTGCTGTGGGAGCGTGTGGAGGGGGCGGGCACCCAGGCCGTCATGCGCTTCATCGCCCCCCAGATCGCCCGGGAGGGCGGTTCGGTGGATTTCGACACCGCGGTCCTGGATATGGACTGGCTCTGCGAGACCCACGGGCTGACTTTGGCGGGTCTGCCGGCCGCACAATCCGACAGCGTGGTGATCACTTTGATGGACCGGCCGGTGCCGCGAGGCGCCACCGATCCGGCCGCGACGCAGTTTTTTGGCACTTATTTGGTCGATAACGGCAAATGTTTGCCGGATATCGAGTGATTGAGAGAGGACAACCCTTGCGGGACCCATGCCACTTGACGCAACGTGCGCGCCCGAGGGGGTCAACTGCGATCCAATTCTTTCCCCCTCGGATCGCAAGGAGAGAGCAATGCAAAAACTATTCAAGGGCGCGGTTATTCTGGGGCTCACCACACTGGTCGTGGCTTGTGCCCAGCCCCAGGAAGAAGTGGTTGTCGTCGAGCCCGCGCCTGTCGTGGTTGAACAGCCCACCGGCAAGTTCTGAGATCGGATGGTCGGAGGGATTATCGTCCCTTCCGACCGTTCTTTCATCCGGAGCAATCGCGGATGGTGGTGGTCCTGACGCCGCTCAGCCACTCAGGCCACCACCCACCCGGATCGGCCCAGAGAATCGGTTTGGCATGCCGATCATAGGGAAGCCGATCCCAACTGATTGCGGAATGGCGGTCGATATAGGGGAAGACGACCCGGACGAGCCGCTGTTCAGACAAATTGATCCTAAGAGACTTTCGCGGCGAACGCCGTCAGACCCGGTACGGTGGAGTGGCCGACCGGCAAGGCTTCCGGCGGGTCCGTCGTCGACGAGACCCATGCCCCGGTGGGGATCGTGCCCATGTTGAAGCATCGCGGCTTTCCTGGGCGGCTTCCCGGATCCGACTTTCAGTTCACCATCCGTCGGGCTAATCCGCGCGGCGTGACCCCGATCGTGCGGCGAGAACGCTTCCGCGATCGGCGCGCGCCTGACCGGGCGGCGGACGAAGCTTTCCTGGCCGCGCTAATCGACCATTTCGGCGACGCGCCTTTCGAGCGGGGCAATCTGGATGCCGGGCGACTGTCCTGGCTGTTTGGTCGCGAGGTGATTCCCGCGGAAGATCCTTTTGATTCTGCCAGCTACGACGCGTTGTTACGCGTCGATCTGGCCAAGGCGCAGGCTTCCTTTCCGCAGATATTCGAAGGAAGGCCGCCCGATATCGGTTTTGGAGATGACGGTTGGGCGTGAACCCGCGCAAGCCGACCACGGAGCGGCGGTCCGGCGCCGATTGGTTGGCTGCGCGATTTGCGCAGTTTTCCTATGATGAGCTTCTGCGCAGATTGGGGCTGTGCCAGGCCATGATTGCTCGTTTTGAGCGGTCTTGGAAACGGCGCGAGTGGAACCGTACCCCTTCCCCTCCCGGACGGTGGGTTTGCTGCAAAGCAGCCCCATCGTCCGGATATTTTTTTCTGCATCCTCCTGATCGAACGGCCGCCATGGGCGGCCGATTGCCGTCCTGCGGGTGGTTTATGCGGATGTCCGCTGATCTCACTGATCTGTCATCCGATGACACGGCTCCGACATGGCTTGGCAGAGTTGTTGCGTGCATTGGGGGCTCAATCGCACCGGTCTGGTGGCCTGTCCGATTAAGCCATGAACACGGAGAACCCCCATGCGTCGTCCATTCATTGTGCCTGTCTGTTTCTCGGTCCTGCTTCTCGCCGGTTGCAATGCCGCTGGCTACGGAGGGGGCGTCAACAACGATCTTGAGCGCGCGGCGCTCGGCGCCGGTCTCGGCGCGCTCACCTCGGCCGCCCTGGACGAAGATGTGGGCACCGGTGCAGCCATCGGCGCGGGCGCCGGTATCTTCTGCGACGACGTCGGGCTCTGCTGAGCACCGTCGCCATCGTAGGGTTCAGGTCGAACGGCCGCTGATCCTTCGGGATTGGCGGCCTTTTGCATGTCGATCCGCCAATCGGGGCAGGTCGTGGTCTCAGATCGGCATTAGAGCTTGGTACGAGAGGAAAAAGTGGGCTAAGGATCGGCTTACTGGGCCTGCTTCTATGGCGGCCCGGTCGAGCAGAAAAAATGGAGAGCAAAAATGCCTCGCACGATCCTTGTCTCCATCGCCGCCTTGGCGATGCTTGCAGGCTGTAACACCGGTTTCGTCGATACCGACGTGGAGCGCGGTCTCGCCGGCGCGGCCATCGGTGGCCTTGGCACGGCGGCGCTGGATGGCAACGTGGCCGCTGGCGCTGCGGTTGGTGCCGCAGCGGGCGTCTTCTGCGACGATCTGGGCGTCTGCGAATAAGGCCCCCCTGGCTCCCCGACACGGGCAGGGGGCTCTGACACGATTTGGCGTCATTGAGACGCGGACTGGCCGGATCGGGCGTCGGTCGAGGCTGCCTTCGGGCGGCCCTTCGGCATTTGTGCCGGGCGCAGGCGGTAGCGATCGATATCAAGAGGTTTGTTTACGGCGACATCCGTGCGTAAGGCTGACGGTGGACGGATGACGGTTAGCCTGCGCCGAGATGCGTAGACGGTGAGAAAGATGGCAGACCGCTGCAAACGGTTCTTCGGGTGAGCGCCCGGGGCCGGAACAAGACGGCGGAGACGATGGGAGGGACGATGTTCACCAAACTGCTCGTGGCCAATCGCGGCGAGATCGCGTGCCGGGTCATCAAGACGGCCCGGAAGATGGGGATTTCGACAGTGGCGGTCTATTCGGACGCGGACCGCAACGCGCTGCATGTGGAGATGGCGGACGAAGCCGT
>JBCDCS010000377.1:0-2861 GCA_039181205.1 Pseudomonadota bacterium | reverse complement strand
CGCCGAACTCCTTCGGGATCGTCATGCCCATCAGACCCGATGCGGCGAGATCCCGGACGTTTTCGTGGCAATAGCGGCGGTCCTGATCCCAGGTGGTGGCGCGTTCGGCAAAGCCCGGGGCCAATGCAACGGCGCGGGCAAGATAAGGGCAATCAGACATGGTCCTCTCCAATGACCGCCAAATTACCCATTGGTAAGTTCATTTCCATCGAATAAAGTTGCGATCTATCTTCAGGAATTCTGAATATGCAGAACCGAGACCTGGCCACGCTGCGGATGATCGCCCGCACCGGCAGTTTCCGCGAAGCGGCGGAACGGCTGAACATGACGCTGTCGGCCGTGTCCATGCAGATGAAAGCGTTGGAAGCGACGCTGGGCGGCACGCTTTTCGACCGGTCGGTGCGGCCGCCCCGGCTGACGGCCCTGGGCCGCGCCGTGGCAGGAGCGGCGGGCCAGGTCCTGGCGGCCGAACGCAACTTGCGGGCGTTGACGGGGCCTGACGCATCGCTGACGGGCCGGTTCCGCCTGGGTCTGGTGGCCAGCGCCGGGCCCCGACTGCTGCCGGACTTCCTGCGGCGGCGCCCGGCGGCGTTCCCCCATGCCACGTTCAGCTTCCAGACGGGCCTGAGCGAGATCCTGGATCAAAGCGTGGAAACCGGCACGTTGGATGCGGCTGTTTTGACCGCGACAGGCGTGCCCGCAGGCGGCATCCGGCACCGGGTGCTGCTGCGTGACCGCCTGATGCGGTCGGTGCCGCCGGGCATGGAGCCTGAGGCGCCGTTCCTCCAATTCGCGCCGTCCACCGGCATCGGGCGCCTGATCGCGGCTGCTCTGGCGGACGACCCGGACCTGTCGGCCCGGCCGCGGCTGGTTCTGGACCACGTGGACACGATCCGGGCCTGTCTGGAGGCAGGGATCGGCGCCACGATCCTGCCGGAGGTGGATCTGCGCGGGCTAGCCGCCACACCTGTGGGCCGGGATCGTGCGCTGGTTCTATCGACCCGGCTGGACAGCCCCTTGGACGAGGTCGGGGACCAATTGGCCGGGCTGCTCGGCCCCTAATTGGTGGCGGCGGCGGCCACGGCGGCGAACGCGGCATCGAGCTCAGCCGCGACGGCATCGAGCCCCGGCGCATCGGGCATGTATGGCGCGAAGACGGTGGAGGGTCGTTTCCAAGACAGGGTGGCCGTCCCATCGACATTCTCGGTCACGTACATCCGGATCGGCGCCTCGATCATGGCAGGGGTCGACATGCGCAGGACGCGGACCGCGAAATCGTTGTTGTAGAGCCCGATCACCCGGTTCCCCGGGATCGTGATGCCACGCGCCGCCGCAGCCCCCGTGGGCCCCGCCTGGGTGACGACGGCCAGGCCTTCGCCCCGGGCGCTGTCGCGGACGGCAGTGACCAGGTCGTCGAAGCTCTGCTCTGTCGCGATGACCTCCCACCCGGCCCGCGGCGCCATGTCGGCGACCTCCTGCGCGGCGAGCGGCATAGCAAGGGCGAGGCAAAGAAAAGCAGCGCGGATCATCGGAAGCTCCTGGGTCGATCTGGGGATAACGGGGCCACGGCGCCGGGCGACACACAAGACCCACACGATCACGTCCCCGGCACTCGGCCCTTGCGAGCGCCCCCCGGCTTCGCATAGACCCGCCAGCGGACAGGTGGCCGAGTGGTCGAAGGCGCGCGCCTGGAAAGTGCGTAGGCGGGAGACCGTCTCGAGGGTTCGAATCCCTTCCTGTCCGCCACTTCTTGAACGTTCTCCGCACCGACCCGCGGATCGATCGAAAGCGAATTGGTCTTCTGGGAGTTGGTTTCGGCGCGACGGGTGTCGTCTAACTCGCCACGCAAGAGCCGCCGGGCGTGCACGCCGCGGTCAACGTTTGCGAGCCCGTAGCCGGCATATTCACCGGAGCCAGCGGCTAGCCCGCTTGTACCCGACAACCGCACGCCGATCCTCATCAACCACCGGTCGCACAGTCCAACCAGATGAGCCAGACACTCTCTTAAATCACGCCGCCGAGCGGCCCAAGATCTCTCACGACGGACACGTGAGATATCGACGTTAACCAAAGTCTTCGAAGGATTGTGGGTTTTCACCCACAGCACCGCTAGCACTGCATCTGTTGGTGCGCTCAATCTAGATAGGCACCGTAGGGACACTGGCCTCGGCCTCTTCGCGGTCGACATGTGTGTCGAAGGGGTGGTCAATGCCACGGATGCAATCTTTTCCGACCTGGCAATCAGGGAGAACGCCAATGCCGTTGGAATCGGTCAAGCGAGTCTGATCGGCGAGTTCCTCCCAAGACGCAATTCTGATGGTTTCGTAAGGGCCGTTTCATGATTAATCCTCGCGGCGGCGCTCCCCGTAGACGACACTGGTACCGCCGGCTCCCCGTCGCGCTTCTTCTGGCCGGGTGTCTGCTGGGCGGTCTGGCCTTGGCGCAGAAGTCCGAACCAGCGGACCCGTTCTCGGTCCCTGTCCTGATGCGCGGCGACTGGGAGCCCTGGGACCCGGACCGGGCGTTGCGTTTCACCTTCCACGACCGGCGCGGGGACGAGGTCACGACCGGCCGTTACGTGACCTACAGCGTCCCGATCGGACACACCGACCGCTGGGGCTTCGGCTCCCCTGACGAGGGCAGTAGCGGCTCGACGGGCCTCAGTCATCGGCTTGAACGCGCTCCTGACGGCGGTATCACGATCCACCCGGCGGCAACGTCCAACGAAACGTGGGGGTGGGGCAGCAGCCGGGTCGATCGACCATACTTTACAGCAGACATCAGCGCGCTTCTGCCCCCTGGCGACCGCCTCCTGAAGAAGATCATGATCCAAGCAAAGCAGGAGAACGGGCCGTTCCCGG
>JBCDCS010000376.1:0-2862 GCA_039181205.1 Pseudomonadota bacterium | reverse complement strand
CTATCACAATGTCGTTCGGGATTGGCGCGTCCTGGCCGATTGGGACGGGTCCGCCGTGACCATCGATCTGCCGGATGCGGCGGAGGGCAATTATCAGGTGGTGTTGGCCCAGACCATGGCCGACGGAAAGCCGGGGCCGGTTATCGGTGCGGTGAAGCTGGACTGATCCGCCGGGCGCGCGGTAGGCCCGGGGCCATGATCCGGGCGATTCTTCTGGATAAAGACGGCACGCTGACCGATTTCCGGGCGACCTGGGAGCGGTGGTTGCCGGGTATTCTGGCGGAGCTTGCGGGTGCGGCCGGGGTCGAGCCCGAGCGGGTGGGCGATGCGATCGGGTTCGACCTGGATGCGGGGCGCATCCGAGCCGGGGCGGTCTTCGTGACCGGGACGGGTGCGCAGACGGCGGAGGCTATGGCGCAGGCCTTGGATTGGCCGCCCGAACGGATCGCCCGGTGGCTGGCGCCCCGTTTTCGAGTGGCGCAGCAGGTGCCGGTGACGCCGGTGGGGCCGCTTTTGGCCGCGTTGCGGGGGCGGGGTCTGGTTTTGGGTGTGCTGACTAATGCCGATGAGGCCGAGGCCCGCCACCATCTGGACGGGATGGGCGCGTCGCCACATCTGGCGCGTGTGATCGGGTGCGATAGCGGATATGGCGCGAAGCCTGATCCGGCGGGGGCGTTGGCCTTTGCGGACGATCTGGCGGTCGATCCGGCCGAGATCGCTTTGGTCGGGGACGGGATGACGGATATGGGTGCCGCACGAGGGGCCGGCATGTTGGCCGTCGGCGTTCTGACGGGGACGTTGGATCGGGCGGCGCTGGCGCCCCATGCGGATGTGGTGCTGGAGGATGTGACGGCCTTGCCGGGCTGGTTGGATCGGCGGGCGGCGGGGTAAGTACGATAGGAAGTGACCTTGCAAGGCGCTGGTTTGCCGGGTTCAAGCCGGTCCGTCGACGGGCCGCGGTGCGGCGATCCAACGGTTGTTCCAGCAGCACTTTATCCCAGCCACATCCGACGAAGCTCAAGGCTGTACGCTAACACTAACCAAATCGCCGGGCCGGGGGGTGGTCGCCAGGGGAGCGCCACTGGTTCGAGAACCCCTGGCGACGCGATGGACCGGCGCCCTGTGGGCTTGAGTCTGGTCCGGGGCGGAGAGGGGACGCCCGCTCCAGGTTCGGGTGCCGATGTTTTGATGCGGTCTGTCCCGACTGGGCTGCCGTGCGCTGACCACCCAGCCCGAGCCTTGGCGAACAATCCCATCGCCCGAAAGCGACACCGGCCGTCGCTCGCCGCCAAGTGCCAAGCGGATCCGCGCGCGACGCTCTGCCGGAGGAGGCCTGCCATGACCGAGATCGCGCCCGTCGCCGCGACGACTCCCCGCCGCCGCCGTGCCGGGGGTCGGAAGGGCCATGCGGATCGGGCCGGCAGTGCCGTCATCGAGCAGGCGCCGTTCCGGCAACCGATGAATACGGATCGGCCGACGGAGCCCCTGGACGGCGACGGCATCCAGGCGATCCATCGCGGCGTGATACGGATTTTGTCGGAGATCGGGATCGAGTTCCTGAACCCAGAGGCCGTCGCCCATCTGAAGCGGGCCGGGTGCAAAGTAGACGGCACCAATGTCCGCATGGACGAGGATTTCGTGATGGAGATGGTCGAGCGGGCGCCATCGACCTTCACGATCACGCCGCGCAATCCGGAGAAGATGCTGACCATTGGCGGGCCCTATATGGCCTTCGGCAACGTTTCCAGCCCACCGAATTACTGGGATCTGGCGACCGGGAAGAAGGTTTCGGGGACGTTCGACAAATATGTGGACCTGATCAAGCTGACCCAGGCGTTCAATTGCATCCATTTCGCAGGCGGTTATCCGGTGGAGCCCATCGACGTGCATGCGGGCGTCCGGCATCTGGATTGCCTGGAGGCGAAGCTGACGCTGACGGACAAGGTGGTGCATGCGTACTCGCTGGGGCGCGAGCGGGTCGGGGATGTCATGGAGATGACGCGGATCGCCGGGGGGCTGAGCCACGCGGAATTCGAGGCGAGCCCGCGGATGTATACCAACATCAACTCGGTGAGCCCTTTGAAGCACGACTTCCCGATGCTGGAAGGGGCCATGCTGCATGCAAAGCGGGGGCAGCCGGTGGTGGTGACGCCGTTTACCCTGGCGGGGGCCATGGCGCCGGTCACCATGTCGGGGGCGGTGACGCTGTCGCTGGCCGAGGGGTTGGCGGCCATCGCGCTGCTTCAGTTCATCGCGCCGGGCTGCCCGGTGATGATCGGGACATTCACGTCGAATGTGGACATGAAGTCGGGCGCGCCGGCTTTCGGGACGCCGGAATATATGCGGGCGACCCAGATGACTGGTCAGATGGGGCGGTTTTATGGGTTGCCGATCCGGTCGTCCGGGGTCTGCGCCGCCAATGTGCCGGACGGGCAGGCGGTGTGGGAGACGACGGCATCTTTGTGGGCCGCCGTGCAGTCGGGGTCGCATATGGTTTACCACGCGGCGGGCTGGCTGGAGGGCGGGCTGATTGCCAGTCCGGAAAAGTTCGTGATGGATTGCGAGGTGCTGAGCCAGATTCAGCGGTATTTCGACCCCGTTCTGGTGGCGACCACGGATGCGGATATCGGCGTGGACGCGGTGAAGGAGGTGGGCCCGGATGGGCATTTCTTCGGCTGCCAGCATACCCAGGACCGCTATCAGACCGCGTTTTATTCGCCTTTTCTGTCCGATTGGCGGAATTTCGAGGCCTGGGAGCAGGCGGGCGGCGTCTGGACGGCCGAGCGGGCCCATGGGCTGGCGCGGCGGATCATCGAGGGGTTCGAAGTGCCGCCCATGGATGTCGCGATCCGCGAGGAGTTG
>JBCDCS010000375.1:0-2869 GCA_039181205.1 Pseudomonadota bacterium | reverse complement strand
TGCAAAGAGAATCAGTCTCACGCCTATTTGGGGTATTAAGGTGATGATTGATATTGAGTCCGATGCATTGCCCAAAGAGGTCCGGGAGGGTCTCGAAAGAGCGCGTGAGCAGGATCGCCGGAAGACCGGTGGCAAGCTACGCGTCCAGGTTGGCGACACCTGGTATCCAATCAGGTCCTTCGACCAGAGCGGGTTCGAAGTGGGTATCGACGACGCGCCGAAACTGCGCGGTCTGGTCGAAATCCACGATGGCGCCCGGATGCTGCGGCAGGCCTTGATCATAGCCGGGGCATCGACGGACGACGTGATGCGCTATGAGTTCAAGCGCGCGACGGCGTCGCGATCGGCCGCGCCAGTGGACTACGTTCGGAAGTCCGAGGCGCCGGTCGGGTATCTGCCCCGCGCATAAGATGAGATGATCGGGACCTCGCAGGCGTAGAGCCGGAGCCGATCCCGGCTTTGATACGACCGATGGCCTTCTAGCGTCACAACATCGACGGCACGACCAGGTCGGGCGGGCGGTGGCCGTCGGCGAAGGTCTGCATGTTGACCAGGACCTTATCCCCCATCTCCAGCCGGGCTTCCCGCGTGGCCGATCCCATATGCGGCGTCAGCACCACATTGGGCAGCGCGAGAAGGCGGGGATTGACGCTCTTGCCATGCTCGAACACGTCCAGGCCCGCACCGGCCAGTTCCCCCGCGCGCAGCATGCGGGTCATGGCGTTCTCGTCGATCACCTCACCGCGGGACGTGTTGACGATGACCACGTGGGGCCGCAGCAGCTTTAGCCGCCGTGCGCCCATCAGGTGAAACGTCGATGGCGTGTGCGGGCAGTTCACCGAAATCACATCGGCCACGGCGCACATCCGGTCCAGGCTGTCGTGATAGGTCGCCTCCAACGGCTCCTCCAGCCCGGCATGGAGACGGCGGCGATTGTGGTAATGCACGTCCATCCCAAAGGCGCGGGCCCGGCGGGCCACGGCCTGCCCGATGCGGCCCATGCCCAGGATCGCGAGCACCTTGCCGCGCAATCGCCCGCCCAGCAGGGCTTCAGGCGCCCAGCCGCGCCATTGGCCCTCCTGCATGCGGGTCATGCCTTCGGGCATCCGGCGGATCACCGCCAGGATCAGCGCCATCGTCATATCGGCGGTGTCTTCCGTGAGAACCCCAGGCGTGTTCGACACCAGGATGCCCCGCTGCCGCGCCGTGGCGACGTCGATATGATCGACCCCGGCCCCGTAATTGGCGATGAGCTTCAGGCGATCGCCCGCGCCCGCCAGAAGCGGCGCGTCGATGCGGTCGGTGATCGACGGCACCAGGATATCGGCGCCTTGCATCGCCGCCAGAAGGGCATCGCGGCCCATCGTGTCGTCGCTGTCGGTGAACTGGCAGTCGAACAATTCGGCCATCCGCGCCTCCACCGGTTCGGGCAGGCGTCGCGTCACGGCAACGGTCAGGCGCTGGGTTGGCAGGGATCCGCCCTCCGGGCTTTGTCTCTCGCCGACACCATGGCATGGTCCACCTCGCGCGCAAGGGGTGTCAGACCCCACACCGCGCGAGCAGTTTCGACAGGTCTCGACCAGATGCGTTCAAAGATTCTCTCGGCGGCCTTGGCTGTCCTGGTCGCCCTCCCCGCTTTTGCCGATCAGACACCCGCTGTCGGTCCCGTCACCTCGCTCCCGCTGCCGCGATACGTGTCCATGAAGGCATCCGAAGGCTATGCGCGGCGGGGCCCGTCCTCCACCCACCGGATCGACTGGGTGTTCCAGCGCCGTCATATGCCGCTCCGGGTGGTCGGCGAATACGGCCATTGGCGCCGGGTCCAGGATCGCGACGGTGCGGGGGGTTGGATGCACTATTCCCTCTTGTCGGGGAACCGCACCGTGATCGTCGAAGAGACCGTCCTTCCACTCCACCGCCGTCCGCGCCCAGATGCGCCCCTGACGGCTCAACTGGAGCCCGGCGTTGTTGCCTGGTTGGGCGAATGTCGCGACGGCTGGTGCCGCCTGGAAGCACAGGGGGCAAAAGGTTGGGGGCGGACAACGGCGCTCTGGGGTGTCGCGCCGGACGAGTTGCGCGACTGAGGCAGTCAAATCCGTCGAATGCGCTTTTAGAGACCCAGCGCCTGCGCAAAATGCGGGGCCAGGTCGTCCCACATGGCTTCTGTCCTGGTCTTCAGAAGCCGCCCCTCCCGCAGGACTGGCGCATAGGCTCGACCGTCAAGCAGCCGGGCCGTCCCGCCCGCTTCTTCCAAGACCAAGACGCCAGCCGCATGATCCCAAACGTTCAAGCCGGCATTCAGAACGAAATCCGAGGAGCCCAAGGCCAGCGCCCGGTATTCGTGAACCGACGCACCCAGCGACGTGGAGCGGCGGAAGCGCGGCGCCAAGGCAGCCAGGGCCGGGCGAACGGGTTGGGGGAAGTTGTAATCACCGATATTGCCGCGCAGGCGGTCCAACGGCACAGGGCTCGGATCGACGGTGAACCGGCGGCGGGCGCCATTTCGGACGAACCAGGCACCGTCACCACGATGGGCTTCGATCCAGTCGTCGAAGGACGGATCGTAGAGCAGACCCCAGACGGTCTTGCCATCCTCTACCACGGCGACGATGACGCCGTAATTGGCGATGCCGTGGGCGAAATTCCAGGTGCCGTCAATGGGGTCGATCACCGTCACGCGCCCATCGCCCACCCGCTCGAGCAGGGTTTTGTCCCCGCTCACGGCTTCCTCGCCAATGACCGTGTCGCCCGGCAGGATGTCGTGGATGCGGTCCGTCAGCGCGGCCTCGGCCGCCGTATCGGCGACGGTGACAAGATCGTCGAAGGTGGACTTCGCATCCACGTCGCCATCCGACAGATCGCGAAACCG
>JBCDCS010000374.1:0-2869 GCA_039181205.1 Pseudomonadota bacterium | reverse complement strand
ACCGGCCCCGGCTTTCCGTCGGCCATGGTCTGGGCCAACACCACCTGATAATTGCCCTCCGCCGCATCCGGCAGATCGATGGTCACGGCGGACCCGTCCCAATCGGCCAGGACGCGCCAATCCCGAACGACATTGTGATAGGTCATCTCGCGGCCCGCATTCTCGCCCCGGCCGATTTTGACCGTGGCCTGGGGCAGCAATTCCACCAAGACCAGCCGCGCCGGCACACCGGCCGCATCGGCCGCAATCGCGATGCCGCCATTGGCGCCGGTGACGGCTTCCAGCACATCCCCCGTCGCATCCTGATGGGCGCTGATGCGGCTGACCAGTTCCATCGCCGACGGCCCAGCCACCTGATCCACCCCACCGATGATGAATTGCGGCGTGTAGACCACCGATGTCCCCGCCGCCTCGGCATAGGCGCGCTGGCGTGCCGTGTAATCGGCGGCGGCAAACGTGTCCGCCCAGCCGATCCAGTCCCAGTAATCCACATGCAGAGACAGGGCGATCACGTCATCCCGTTCGGCCAACTCACCCAGCATCGCGTCCGCTGGCGGGCAGGAGGAACACCCCTGCGATGTGAAAAGCTCGACGACGACAGGGTCGGCCGGCGCAGGAGAGACAGCGCCTACTGTCAGCGACACGAGCGCCGAGAGAGCAACGAGAGCAGTTCGCATGGACATCATTCCAGTCTGGATAGCTTGGATTTAATCCCTGGATTCAATCAACGCCAATCACCCCTTGGTGAGGCTGCGGTCCCCGTCGGAGACTTGTGCAAACCTGCATCATCTCGCGACAACGGTGCCGCCCGGCGGCGCCTCGCCCCGCGCCACCTTGCGGGCGTAGCGGTCGCGTAGGACGTCAAGCTCCGGCTCCCACACATACCGGTGATCGTCGGCTGTGGGCACCCAGGTCAACAGACCGCCGCGCCGCCAGGGGTCGAGCACCAGACCCGCCAACATGTCATCGCCCCGCGCCGAGACGATCACGGTCGAATGCTCGATCCGAAGCAGCCGATCGTAATTCGCAATGGCGCGGTGCAACTCCAGTGTCTGGAAATCTTCCGCCGCAAGCGCGACCTGCAGGTCATCGGCCCAATGCCAGCATAGGCCGCGTGGCTTCCGCCCCATATTGACCTTGGTGTTGTGGATGAGCGGCGGGTCGACGATTTCGTATTCCTGCGCCAGACGATATGTCTGCGAATAGGCCAGCGCGGCCGCGCGGCGCGCCTCGGCCGGGTCCACGCCCGGCCCCAGATCGGCGATCGCTTCCGTAAGGGCGACGATCTCCGCTTCGGTGCCCGGTCGCGGGTCCTCCTCCTCGCGCAGAGAACTGGTGCAGGCCATAAGCGACAGAACGGCCACTAGCGCCGCCAACCTCGATACCCAGCTCATGGATGCTCCATCGTCGTGCCTCGTCCCCCGTCCGGCGCGGGGCTCAGCCCCGCCCCGCCCAGGCGACGTCAGGCCGCCTGAGCCAGATTGCGCAGCACGTAATGCAGCACCCCGCCATTCTTGATGTAGTCGATCTCGACTTCGGTATCGATCCGGCATTTCAGGGTCACGGTTTTCTCGGACCCATCCGCCATCTTGATCTGCGCCTCCACCATCTGCAGCGGCTTCACGTCGCCCAGACCCTCGATGGTCACCTCTTCCTGACCGGTCAGGCCAAGGGTCTTGCGGGTCTCGCCGCCGGTGAATTCGAACGGGATCACGCCCATCCCAACCAGGTTCGACCGGTGGATCCGCTCAAAGCTTTCCGCGATCACCGCCTTGACGCCCAGAAGCGCCGTGCCCTTGGCCGCCCAGTCGCGGCTCGACCCGGCGCCGTATTGCTCGCCGCCGAAGACGACCAGCGGCACGCCCTTCTCCTGCCACGCCATGGAGGCGTCGTAGATCGACGTCTGTTCGCCGTCGGGGCCCAGCGTATAGCCGCCCTCGACCCCATCCAGCATCTCGTTCTTGATCCGAATGTTGGCGAAGGTGCCGCGCATCATGATCTGATGATTGCCGCGCCGCGACCCGTAGGAGTTGAACTCCCGCACCGGCACTTGCCGCTCCATCAGGTAGCGGCCGGCCGGCGAGGTTTCTTTGAACGACCCGGCGGGGGAGATGTGGTCCGTCGTGATCATATCGCCCAGCACCGCCAGAACGCGCGCAGCCTTGATGTCATGGATTTCCCCGGGCGTCGTGGCCATTCCCTGGAAATAGGGCGGGTTCTGCACGTAAGTCGACGAGGCCGGCCAATCGTAGGTTTCCTGCTGCGGAACCTCGACACCCTGCCATTTCTCGTCGCCTTTGAAGACATCCGCATATTTCGTCTGAAACGCTTCCCGCGTCACCGTCTTCTCGACCAGATCAGCGATTTCCTTCTGCGTGGGCCAGATGTCCTTCAGATAGACATCCTTGCCCTCCGGCGTCTGCGCGATGGGGTCGGTGGCCAGGTTGATATCCATCGTCCCGGCCAGCGCATATGCCACCACCAGCGGAGGCGAGGCCAGGTAATTCGCCCGCACATCCGGGCTGATCCGACCCTCGAAGTTCCGGTTCCCCGACAAGACGCTCGTAGCCACCAGGTCGCCCTCGGCAATCGCCTCGGAAATCTCCTTCTGGATCGGCCCGGAATTCCCGATGCAGGTGGTGCAGCCATAGCCCACCAGGTTGAAGCCCACCGCATCCAGATCGTCCTGCAATTCGGCCGCTTCCAGATAGGCGCTGACCACCTGGCTGCCGGGCGCCAGCGACGTCTTCACCCAGGGCTTCCGGGTCAGCCCCAATTCGTTCGCCTTCCGCGCCACCAGGCCCGCCCCGATCATCACATAAGGGTTCGACGTGTTCGTGCAGGACGTGATCGACGCGATCACCACCTT
>JBCDCS010000373.1:0-2878 GCA_039181205.1 Pseudomonadota bacterium | reverse complement strand
CTGGACGGACCGGCCCATCCCGACCCGCGTCCCGTGCCCGAGGACGTGCCACTGCCGACCGGCAAGGTCGGCCTGCTGCTCCATGAGGACGATCTCAACCCCACCTATCTGACCGCGCGCGGACTGGACCCGGTCGACACGGCCGTCCTGATCGCGCCCAACGGGCGATCCCCCCTGCAGGTGTCCGGACAAGTCCAACGTTTCACACAAGCCTTGGCCGAAGATGCCCTGGCCAATTGGAACGGGTCCGGGCCCGTGACCGACGATATCGAAGAGATTATTCGCTGGGCGAGCGGCTTCGACCACATCGTGACGCCCTATGCCCCGACCGGCCCGCTGTGCACCGCGCTCGATCAGAGCGATCTACGGACCGTCCGACCGATCCGGGAATGGGACAGTACGGCCTGGGCCTTCACGACTGCCGGGTTCTTTAAGGTGAAGGCAAAGATGGCAACGATCTTGGAAACCATCCCGGCCGATCTGCGGTGATGCCGATTCGCCACAGGCTTCACAGACGTTTGTGCCTGCGCTAAGCTACTCACAAGGCAGGGCCGATCAACGGTTCGCCGTGGCATGAGCAGAGCACGGGGCGCAGGACAGTGCGACAGGCAACCATTGGGGCGCGTGCGCCCATTTCCACCATTCGTTTTCTTTCCGGCGTGGGGGCCATCGCGCTTCTTGCGGGGTGTCAAACGGGGCCGTTGCTGAATAGCGGCGGCGACGCGACCCGATCCGTTGCAATCAGCGACAGCGTGCAACTGATCGAACGCGACGTCGAAGCGCCCGAGGTTTTTCGCGCCCAAGATCGTGCTCTCTGGGATGGAAGACCCAGCCTTGGCGGCGTTTGGGTCGCGGCGCCATCGGTGCCGGAACCCGAGCGGGTCATCATTCGAAACGAAGAAAACGGCAAGTTCGTGATCGGTGCGCTGTTCAATCGCGAACGGGACAATCCCGGTCCGCCTCTGCAGTTGTCGTCCGAAGCAGCAATCGCGCTCGGCATCATCGCCGGATCGCCCACCAGCATCGATGTGGTCGCGCTCCGCCGGGAGGAAGTGGATGAATCCGTCAGTGAACTAGATGGAACCGCTGCGTCGGATGAGGTCGAGACAGACCTGTTCGAAGAAGAAATCGTCCAGGCGGAGCCGCTCGATACGCCGGACCTGATCGAAACCGCCGCAGCCGCTTTGGACGCGCCGCTCGATCCGGCCCAACCGGGCACTGATCGAGAATTGGCTATCGAGACGTTGCCGGACGCCGAGATTGCCGCCGATCCCGCACCCCGGCGAAACCTGTTCCAGCGTCTCTTCCGCCGGAACCAGACACCGGAAACCGAAGTCATTTCGGTCCCACCGGTGCCGGATGTAGAAGATGCCATCAGCGCGATTCCGACGGCGACGACAACCACGCCGGTCGCGATCGAATCCACGTCGCTCGATGCCCCAAGCGTCCAGACGGCCGCCCCCTTGGACACCCAGGTCGCATCGGCCACCCCGCCGCCGCCCAGGGCGACCACGCTGGATCGAGCCTACGTGCAGATCGGTATCTTCTCGGTCGAAGAGAATGCCCGCAACACGGCCACGGCGCTTGCCAATGCCGGTGTGCTGCCCACCGTTCTGGAAGAACAGAGCCGCGGCAAAACCTTCTGGCGCGTGATCGTGGGACCATCGACGACGACGTCGGACCGGGCGGCGATTCTTCGCAAGGCGCGCGATCTGGGGTTCGCCGACGCTTACGCGGTGCGTGGATAAGCCCTAGATAGGTCGGATAACCACGATCCCCGGGGAAGATGTCCCAATGCTCCGCAACGCGACTTTTGCTTTCTTGATGACATCCTGTGCCGCCTGGGCGCAGGTTTTCGATACCGACGCCGGCTCGGCCATGGTTATCGACCACAATACCGGCCAGGTTCTTCTGTCTAAGAATGCCGACGTCCCCCTGCCGCCGGCCTCCATGTCGAAGCTGATGACGCTTTATATGGCGTTCGAAGCGCTGGAAGACGGTCGCCTGACATTGCAGACGGAACTGCCCGTGTCGGAACATGCCGCGTCGTTCGGGGGATCGACCATGTTCCTCGACCCGCGCGACCGCGTCACCGTCGAAGACCTTATCCGCGGGGTCGTAGTGCTGTCCGGCAACGATGCGACGGTCGTGCTAGGCGAAGCCCTGGCGCCCGACGGCACCGAAGACGGCTTCGCCGATATGATGACCGAGCGGGCCCGCGAACTGGGCATGAATAACAGCGTCTTCCGGAACGCTTCGGGCTGGCCCGCCGCGGGTCACCTGATGTCGATGCGCGACCTCGCCACACTGGGCGAACTGCTGATCACGGACTTCCCGCAATACTATCCATATTTCGCCGAAACCGAATTCGCCTTCGACGGGCGGTCGCCGGCCAACCGGTTCAACCGCAATCCGCTGCTCCGGCTCGATATCGGCGCGGATGGGCTGAAGACAGGCCACACCCAGGAAGCCGGCTTTGGCCTGGTCGGATCGGCCACCCAGGACGGACGGCGCGTGACGTTTGTCATTTCCGGTCTCGATACGGCCGGCCAGCGGGCCAGCGAAAGCGAGCGCATCGTCAACTGGGCGTTCCGGCAATTCGCCGAGGAGCAGTTGTTCGATGGCGAAAACGATCCCATCCTCGAAGCTGAGGTCTTCATGGGCGAACTAGCCCGTGTGCCGCTGACCACGACGGAGCCGCTGACGGTCCTGATCCCGGTCACGGGCCGCGAGGCGATCCAGGGCGATATCAGCTATGAAGGCCCCATCGAAGCGCCCATCGCCGCGGGCGACCAAGTGGCGACCCTGACGTTGACCCATCCCGGGATGCTTCCCTTTGAAGTCCCGCTGGTGGCCGCCGTAGATGTGCCCCGCGCCG
>JBCDCS010000372.1:0-2932 GCA_039181205.1 Pseudomonadota bacterium | reverse complement strand
GGACATCTCTACCTGTGGGAGTCCGGCGACCTCGGCATTATGTGGACCGGAGACGATCAATGAATGAAATCTCATGCCCCCCCCGGTTGATCGGATCGACGCAGTCGATTCGAAGCCAAATCCGCATGCCGCCAGCATGTTCCCGCCCGACGATCCCGCGCAGATCGCCATTGCTGCCGAAGGATGGCGGGCCGGGGGCGGGCGGTTTGGCGGCGGTCTGTCACGGTCGGGCGGTCTCGTCGTCGAGAATGCGGGCCAGGTCCCGGCGGGCGGTCATGCCGACCACGATTGTTCGGCCGATCACGATGGCGGGGGTTCCGGGGATGCCGAGGCGGCTGGCCAGGGCATGGTTGAGGGCCAGGCGCGCATCGGTGTCGGGGCTGTCCATGGCGGCGAAGAGCGTGTCTGGGTCGGGTATGGTCGGGCTCCTGTCGGCGACGGCGCGGATGAACGGGTCATCGGTGACGATGGCCGTGCCGATAAGGCGGTCGTGGAGGGCCCATGGGTCGGGGGCCGCAATCATAGCGCGGGCCGCCCGGTCGGAGGCGGGGCCGAAGAAGGCCAGAGGGCGCAGGGTGATGTCGGGGATCAGGCCACGGAGGCGCTCCGCCTGGGGACCGCAGAGTGGGCAGCCGGCGGATGTGAAGAAGGAAACGGGCACGTCGCCGGCTTCTGGGCCGTGCAGGGCGGTGTAGATATCAGAGGCAACCACAGCCCGGGCGGTTTCCAGGGCGACTGGGGGTAGACGGGGTCTGGAGCTGCCCAGACCGATGGTGGCGGCGTTGAAGCTGGTGATGCTCTGGCTGCGCGCGAGGCGGCGGAAGCCGGGCAGGTCGTCCATCGGCTCGTAGGAGAGCGCGCGGGAGGCCCGATATTGCAGGCCCAATCCGCCCAGTGCGAACAGTGCCGCGCCGATGGCCAGCGCCGCGCGCCGGTTAAACTTCTGGGCTGGTTCGTTTTCGGGGAGACTGGAAGGGGTGGGTCCTGCGTCGTCCTGCCGGACGTTTTCGGGGGGCGTGGGGCCCGGCCCTTGGGTCTGTGGCCCGCCGCGTGTCACGCCGCCAGCATGTCCCGCGCCACGATCAGGCGCATGATTTCGTTGGTGCCTTCCAGGATTTGGTGGACGCGCAGGTCACGGCTGAGCTTCTCGATCCCGTAATCGCCCAGATAACCGTAGCCGCCATGGAGCTGCAGGCAGCCGTCCACGACCTGGCTGCCGGTTTCGGTCACCAGTTTCTTGGCCATGGCGCAGAATTTGGTGGCGTCGGGGGCGCCTTGGTCGAGCTTCCAGGCGGCCTGGCGCAGGAAGGTTCGGGCGGCTTGCAGGTCGATTTCCATCTCGGCCAGGCGGAATTGGGTGTTCTGGAAGTCGGCCAGGCTTTGGCCGAAGGCTTTCCGCTCCCGCACATAGGCCACCGTCTGGTCGAGGGCCTGTTGGGCCGCACCCAGGGAACAGGCTGCGATGTTTAGGCGGCCGCCGTCGAGGCCCGCCATGGCGTAGCGGAAGCCTTTGCCTTCCTCGCCCAGGAGGTTGGCGAGCGGCGTGGGGCAATCGTCGAATTGGACTTGCCGGGTGGGCTGGGAGCGCCAGCCCATCTTGTCTTCCAGGCCGCCGAAGCTGAGCCCTTCGGTACCGTCGTCCACAACCACGGCCGAGATGCCGCGGGGGCTCGCATCCCCGGTGCGGGCCATCACAATATAGGCGTCGGAATAGCCGCCGCCGGAGATGAAGGCCTTGGTGCCGGTCAGGCGGAAGTGTTCGTTGGTCTTCACCGCCTTGGTCTTCAGTGCGGCGGCGTCGGAGCCGGAGCCGGGTTCGGTCAGGCAGTAGGAGAAGAAGGTCTCGCAGGTAATGGCTTTGGGCAGGTAGCGGGATTTCAGATCGTCGGAGCCGAAGCCGTCGATCATGCGGGCGCACATGTTGTGGATCGACAGGAAGGCGGCGACGGAGGGGCAGGCCATGGAGAGGGCTTCGAAGACCAGGGTGGCGTCGAGGCGGCTGAGGCCGGAGCCGCCGCTGTCTTCGGCCACGTATAGGCCACCGAAGCCGAGCTCCGCCAGTTTGGGCCAGAGGTCCTTTGGGATCGTGCCGTCGGCTTCCCAGGTGCGGGCATGGGGGGCGATTTCGGTCTGGCCCACATCGCGGGCCATGTCGAAAATGGCGGTGCTTTCCTCGGAGAGCGTGAAGTCCATGTGGCGGGCCCTCCCGTGCCCGTGATGCCCGACCGGTTGCTGGCCTCTGGGGGTGCGCGATCGGCTTGCTTCGGGGATGTCTACGTTGGGACGTCGCGGGTCAAGGGCTTGGGGAGGTCGGGTTTTGGACTGGGACCGGCGTGGAGATAGCCGGCTGGGCGTTGATGGCGGTCTGTAGGATGGGGTTGAATCCCATCCTACGGGGGTGTTGCGGGCAAGGTGGTGGCGGCGAGGCGGACAGCGATTTGTGAGCAGACATCGGCCATCTGAATGCAAGCCGGTCTGTCGGCGGGCCGCGGTGCGGCGATCCGACGGGTGTTCTCTGGCACTTTATGGATGCCAAGTCCGAAGAAGCCCAAGGCTAAGCACTGACACTAACCAGATCGCCGGGTCGGGGGGCGGTCGCCAAGGGGCGCCACTGGTTCGAGACCCCCTGGCGACGCGATGGACCGGCGCCCTGCGGGCTTTGTTCCGGTCCAGGCTGGAGCGGAGATATCCGCTTCAGGCCACAATCAATAAGGCGAGCGCTGCAGACTTCCTGTCCGAAGCCCGAGCGTGGGGATGTGGGCCTTCGGGCGCTCAGTGTGGCCTGGGAAGAGTGGTACCGGGTGCGGGGTGCAGGCAGAGGATCGGGCCGCTATCCGGCGGCGACCTGGTTGTGCTTCCGAGCCATGAAGGATTTGGCGGTTTCGACCGCCACGGCGGCGTCGCGGCAATAGGCGTCGGCGCCGATGGCCTT
>JBCDCS010000371.1:0-2938 GCA_039181205.1 Pseudomonadota bacterium | reverse complement strand
GCGGCGGAAAGTCGTGCATTATCCGGGCGATGTCCCGCCGGGCTTGGGCGGGGGAGGACCCGTTTTCGGGTCTAATGGCGGGTCGGTAGACTGGTCGCCGTGGGTTGGGGCAGGTCGGTCAGTGGGCCTTGCAGGAGGCGGGCCACCAGACAGGAGCCAATCGAATGATACGCATGACCTTAGTTCTTTCCCTTGTTGCCGCGTCGGCCACGGGCGCAATCGCAGATACGAGTTGGGACGCCGATGGCGACGGTGCTTTGAACCCCCAGGAATTCGCGGATGGGTTCATCGCCATGGCCACCTTCGCCAAGTTCGACGCAGACTCTTCCGGCGCGCTCGATGCGGACGAGTGGGAAGCCGGCCTGACGCCGGTGGGCGAATACGCCAACATGGATCTCAACGGCGATGGCGGTGTGGACGAGGCGGAATATACGGCGCTTTTGTTCAACCGGTATGACGCCGATGGCAGCGGCACGGTGGATAACAGCGAGGCCGAGGTGCTGAATACGGATCTGACGGCTGGGATGTTGGCTAGGTAGTTGGGATCGCCGACCGGATTTGATGCACGTGTAGCATGCATCTCGTTTATCTAGTGCAGAATATGTCGGGCTGAGTGGGGAGATCCCCACTCCACCCCGGACCGGAATCAAGGCCAGAGGCCGCCGGTCCATCGCCGAGCTGCCCCCCGGCCCGGCGATTGGGCTGATGTAGACGCATCGCATCGGGCTTTTGCGGATGTGGCTGGGATAAAGTGCCATGGCCGAAGCGCAGGATCGCCGCACCGCGGCCCGTCGATGGATCGGCTTTTGCCAACACGGTGGCGTCGTTCCCAGCGATTAGGAAGCGTTTGCAAGCACTTGCAAATTGGCCAAAATCGACCTTGCGGGCTGAAGGCGCGCAAAAATTCAGGTGCCTCCGATAGCCGTCACACCAAAACCGATCCCTTCGCATCGATCACGCCCTGTGTCTCCGCCTCGCCCAGTAGCATCTCGTTGTGTGCCTTGCCGGACGGGATCATGGGGAAGCAGTTTTCGTGCTTTTCGACCAGGCAGTCGAAGATGACGGGGCCGTCATGCTCGACCATCTCCATGATCGCGTCGTCCAGGTCGGCCGGGTCGGCGCATTGGATACCCTTTGCGCCGAAGGCTTCGGCCAGTTTGACGAAATCGGGCAGGGCCTCGGACCAGGAATGGGAATAGCGCTCGCCGTGGAGCAATTCCTGCCATTGGCGGACCATGCCGAGGCGTTCGTTGTTCAGGATGAACTGCTTCACCGGCAGGCGGTACTGCACCATGGTGCCCATTTCCTGCATGTTCATGAGCCAGGACGCTTCGCCGGCTACGTTGATGACCAGGCTCTTCGGGTGCGCGACCTGCACGCCCATGGCGGCGGGCTGGCCATAGCCCATGGTGCCCAGGCCGCCGGAGGTCATCCAGCGGTTCGGTTCGTCGAAGCCCATATATTGCGCGGCCCACATTTGGTGCTGGCCCACTTCGGTGCAGATGTAGCGGTCATATGTCTTTGTCAGTTCTTCCAGGCGGGCGACGGCGTGCTGGGGCCGGATGCCCGGGCCGGTCTGCTTGAATTGCAGGCAATCGACGGCGCGCCACTGTTCGATCTGGGCCCACCATTTTTGCAGCCCCTCGCGGTTCACCTTGCGGCCTCGGGCCTTCCAGACGCGCAGAGCATCTTCCAACACATGGCCCACATCGCCCAGGACGGGCACATCGGCCTTGACCACCTTGTTGATCGAGGACGGGTCGATATCGATATGGACCTTTTTCGAGCCCGGGCTGAAGGCGTCGATCCGCCCAGTGATCCGGTCGTCGAAGCGGGCGCCGATATTGATCATCAGATCGCAGTCGTGCATCGCCATGTTGGATTCATAGAGACCGTGCATTCCCAGCATTCCCAGCCAATGCTGGCCCGACGCCGGGTACGCGCCCAATCCCATCAGGGTCGAGGTGATCGGGATGCCGGTCGCGTCCACCAATTCGCGCAGAAGCTGGCTGGCGGCCGGGCCCGAATTGATGACGCCGCCGCCGGTATAGAAGACCGGACGTTCGGCGGTTTCCATCAGGGCCACCATCTGTTCGATGGCGTCCGCATCGCCTTTGACCTTGGGCTGGTAATGGCTGGTTTCGACCTGCTTGGGGCTCGTGTAGGCGCCGGTGGCGAATTGGACGTCTTTCGGGATGTCGACCAGGACCGGGCCGGGGCGGCCGGACGTGGCGACGTGGAAGGCCTCGTGCATCACCTTCGGCAGCATGTCGGTTTCTTTGACCAGCCAATTGTGCTTGGTGCAGGGCCGGGTGATGCCGACGGTGTCGGCCTCCTGAAACGCATCCGAGCCGATCATGAAGGTGGGGACCTGGCCGGTCAGAACGACGATGGGGATGGAATCCATCAGCGCGTCGGTCAGGCCGGTGACCGCATTGGTGGCTCCGGGACCGGAGGTCACCAGTGCAACGCCGGGTTTGCCGGTGGAGCGGGCATAGCCTTCGGCGGCATGGACCGCCGCCTGTTCATGGCGGACCAGGAAATGCCGAATGTCGTTTTGCTGGAAGATTTCGTCATAGATCGGCAGGACCGCGCCGCCGGGATAGCCGAACACGGTGTCGACGCCTTGGTCGCGCAAGGCTTTCACGACCATCTGGGCGCCCGTGAGCTGTTTGCCCGCCGTCTGCTTCGTCATCTCTCTCTTCCTCTCCCTGCCACGAAAAACCCCCGGAGGGGTGAGCTCCGGGGGCGCATGGCTGGCTGTTATGGCCCGTCGCGACTAGCGACCCATGCACCCTGATCCGACAATTACGAGAAGCGTGGCCATTGCGATATCCTTGTTCCTGTCGCGACCATACGGATCGCGAAGGGGTCGTCAACAGGGGCGGAGAAAGTTTCTTGCAGCTTGCGTGATTTTTCCAAATGTTGCGCGCTCGGG
>JBCDCS010000370.1:0-2939 GCA_039181205.1 Pseudomonadota bacterium | reverse complement strand
TGGCTGGTGCGCTTGGCCTTGGCCGTCCCGGCGCCCAGTTGGACGGCGGTGTAGCCATGCTTGTCTTCGGTGCGCTGGGCGATGACTTGGAGGCCATCCAGTTGCAGCACCGTCACGGGCACTTGCCGCCCGTCTTCCTGGAAAAGACGGGTCATGCCCACCTTCTTCGCGATCACTCCGGAACGCATCATGATATGTGCCCTCCCTTAGACCGAAATCTGAACGTCCACGCCCGCGGCGAGGTCGAGCTTCATGAGCGCGTCCACGGTCTGCGGGGTGGGGTCGACGATATCCAGCATGCGCTTATGCGTGCGGATTTCCCATTGATCGCGGGATTTCTTGTCCACGTGGGGACCACGGAGCACGGTGAAGCGCTCGATCTTGTTGGGCAGCGGGATCGGCCCGCGAACCTGGGCACCCGTGCGCTTGGCGGTGTTGACGATTTCCTGGGTGCTGGCGTCCAGCACGCGGTAATCGAACGCCTTGAGCCGGATGCGGATGTTCTGGCTTTTCATGTCGATCTTCCGACGTGAGCGAACCGCCCCCATCCGGGACCGGCCGCGTTCAAGTTGAGAGGAGGACGCCGGACCACCCGGAACCCTCGTCGAACCCGAACGGAATTTGGGTCGCGATTAGCGGCCCTTTCCGTAGATGCGCGCGTCTAGCGTTGTCGGCTGGGGGGCGCAACCCTCGTAGTGCGGTTTATTGGATGTATTCGGGGTTGTTTTTGCGAGCTGTGAGGTCAGCGGGATCCGTTCTCGGCGGCCGATCGCCCGGCCCAACCATCATTGGCGTCCATCCATTTGACCGCAAGCCAGTACCAGGCGGCGGCAAACAAAAGGATGAGGCCCAATGGCTCGCTGAAGTAGAGGGATATGCCAGCAGCGCCGAGAAGGCTGATCCAGACGAAGGCCATCGCCATCCCACGGGTGCCGATGCCCCAGAGCCCGATGCTGACATAGAGGGGTGTTCTGTTCCTCGATGGCATGTGTCCGTGTCCCTATCTGGTCAAAATGCGTGCGGTGGTGACAGCGATAGAATTCCTTCAGATCGGGACGTGGGCGCTTATTTCGACGGAAATGGGACCATTGCCGATCAAGATATTGAAAAGATGGGACAACGTGCACATCGGTACTTCTGGCATTGTGTGGGCTCGACGGCACGATCACCGGTGATGCCAGGGACGTGCGCACGACCATTTGATTGGGTCCCCGGCTGCGGAGACCGAGGGAATGCTTAGGTGACAGGACAGTAGAGGGCGGAACACTGCCCGTAACGAATGAATGGACCTGTCATGAAAACGATCAAAGCACTTACCATCGCTGCCCTTATCGCAATTCCGGGTACGCTTTCCGCGCAATCCATGGCGGAAGGCTATGACATGCTGACCGCCGCGCTGGCGCGCGAATTCAACCGGCTGGATATCGAAGTGTCCGGCATGGACCGTCTGACTCTGAGCCAGATTTCGATTATCCGGTCGATTTTGGCGTCTGATGAGACGGCCAGCCAGCAAAAGGGCCGGATCGAAGCGATCATCGCCAATAACTGATCCGCTCTAGTTAAGATCGGAACAGTCGCTTTCTGAAGGCGACTGTTCCGTCTTCATGGCTATCTGAGCTTGGCGGGTTGGATCGTCAGTTCGTCCAGTCACGCGATGGCCGCGGGGCTAGGGTCCCTCCGAACCGATCCGAACCTCTTTTTAGCCGAAGGCCCCCTTTGTTGGGGGGCCTTTGGTGTTTTGGGTGGGCGGTGGGCCCGTCGGTTATTCGACGATTTTGGAGACCACGCCGGCGCCGACGGTGCGGCCGCCTTCGCGGATCGCGAAGCGCAGACCGTCTTCCATGGCGATCGGCGCGATCAGCTCAACCCCGAACGACACGTTGTCGCCCGGCATCACCATCTCCGTGCCGTCCTTCAGCTGCACCGTGCCGGTCACGTCCGTCGTGCGGAAGTAGAACTGCGGGCGATAGTTCGCGAAGAACGGCGTATGACGACCACCCTCTTCCTTGGTCAGGATGTAGGCCTCGGCCTCGAACTTGGTGTGCGGCGTCACCGAACCCGGCTTGCAGAGCACCTGGCCCCGCTCCACGCCGTCCCGGTCGATCCCGCGCAGGAGCGCACCGATATTGTCGCCCGCTTCACCGCGATCCAGAAGCTTGCGGAACATCTCCACACCCGTGCAGGTCGTCTTCTGGGTGTCGCGGATGCCGACGATCTCGATCTCGTCGCCCACATTGATCACACCGCGCTCCACGCGCCCCGTGACCACCGTGCCGCGGCCGGAGATCGAGAACACGTCCTCCACCGGCATCAGGAACGGCTGGTCCACGGCCCGCTCGGGCGTGTCGATGTAATCGTCGACCGCCTGCATCAGCTCCTTGATCTTCTCTTCGCCGATCTCCGGGTTGTTGCCCTCCATCGCCGCCAGCGCCGAGCCGGCCACGATCGGAATGTCGTCGCCCGGATACTCGTAGCTCGACAGCAGCTCGCGGATCTCCATCTCCACGAGCTCGAGCAGTTCCTCGTCATCCACCTGATCGACCTTGTTCATGAACACGACCATCTTCGGGATGCCCACCTGGCGGCCCAGAAGAATGTGCTCGCGGGTCTGCGGCATCGGACCGTCGGCGGCGTTGACCACCAGGATCGCGCCGTCCATCTGCGCCGCCCCGGTGATCATGTTCTTGACGTAGTCGGCATGGCCCGGGCAATCCACATGGGCGTAGTGGCGCGCATCGGTCTCGTATTCCACATGCGCCGTCGAGATCGTGATCCCACGCGCCTTCTCCTCCGGCGCACCGTCGATCTGATCATAGGCCTGGAAATCCCCAAAATACTTGGTGATCGCAGCCGTCAACGTCGTCTTCCCGTGATCCACGTGACCAATCGTCCCAATGTTCACATGCGGTTTCGTCCGTTCAAATTTCGCCTTCGCCATG
>JBCDCS010000369.1:0-2944 GCA_039181205.1 Pseudomonadota bacterium | reverse complement strand
GTGAGCCGGGATGGCAGGTCGGCCAGGGCCACCGGTGCGGCCGACGATATCTGCGGCATGGGGGCAGGAGATGCCGCCGGAGCGGCGCCACCCAGATCCGGCGCGGCCATGGCACCGGCGCCGGTCGGTTCGATCTGCCTCTGCCCGCCATCTGTAAGGTTTGCCCGCGCGGCTACCGCCGGATTGTTCGCGCCATCCATCTGTGCGGCCACGCGTAAGTCCACTGGGATGTGCGTCTCTCCCATCGTCGGAGCTTTTGCCGCTGCCATCACAGGCCCCGGAGACATTGCCCCCTCGCCCAGCACGATCCGTGATGGGGTCATCGCGCTGGAAGCTGTGAGCAATGTGGCCTGCGGCCCATCCTTTTGCGCGATTGGCTGTCCCTGCAGGAGGATCGATTGGGCGATGGTGGCCCGTGGACGCATCGCGACCGGAGGTGCCCCGTCCGGCAAAGGTGTGGCCGGCTGACCCACAGGCATCGTGGTCATGGTCTTAGCTGTTTTGGGAAGGTCAAAGCGGCTCGGTTCTGCGTCCGGCAATTGGGGATCGGCGGGCTTTGGCGTCGTAGACTGGGTCGCGGTATCGTCCGATCCGGTGGATGTTACGACCGGCTGCGGCAGCGGAGCATCGACAACGGGCAGGATCGCCCCGTCTTGGTCATCGGATTCGTCTTCGCTGGGCAAGGCCGCGTCGTTATCCAGTGCTGCGGCCTCTTGGTCGTCTGTGCCGTCCGCCGCCCCGTCCTCGGGTGCGATGTCCTGCTCGGGGGCGATGTCCTGATCGGCTTGCTCTAAGGCATCCAGGAATTCCGAGGCGGCTTCGCGGTCGGACCCATCCTTCGCCACGGAAGACCGGGCCATATCCGCGGGCGGTGACGGCGTTTCGGTGGGCACGGCAGCGAGCGGCAGCATCGGCATCCTCGGACTGTGAATTCGCCGCCCTCCTAGCGGCCAGGCGTTACCATTTCCTTTACCGGGCGCGGGTTATGGCAAACCGACCGCAGAAGGAGTGCCGCCATGATCTCAAGTCCCTCCCTGACCCCGCTCGCTGGACCGCCCGCAGTGGATCAGCCCGATCCGCTGCGGGACAAGGCGATCCAACTGGAGGCCTTTTTGTTCGAGGAATTGATGCGGGCCTCGGGCACGTCGTCGCCATCGGCGGGCGGCGGCGATTCGCAGTTCGAGAGTTTCCTCCGCCGGTCCCATGCCGAAGCCGTCGCCGGATCGGGTCAAACCGGTCTGGCCGAAGCGATATACCGGTCGCTGGTCCGGGCCCAGGATGGGGCGCCGCCGTCGGAATAGGCAACGCCGGTTTGGCCTTTCGACCATCTTGCGACGAATTCGCCTTTGCGCCACGGCCAGCCGCGTGGGACAAGGCGGGCGAAGGAGGCGTCGCCATGGCATTGCTCGATACGGTCGACCCGACAGGGCTCGAAGAATTCTCCGTGGTGTTCACGGATCGGTCGCTGAACCACATGTCCGCGGCCTTCCAGCAGGTGATGCGGGATCTGAATGCCGGCCTGAAAGAGGTCTACGGCGCCGATCACGTGGCCATCGTGCCGGGCGGCGGGACCTTCGGGATGGAGGCCGTGGCGCGGCAATTGGGCCAAGGCGCCAAGGCGTTGGTCGTGCGGAACGGCTGGTTCAGCTATCGCTGGTCGCAGATCATGGAGACCGGGGCCTTCACAGGCGGCGTCGAGGTGATCAAGGCGCGGCAGGCGGGGAACGACACGCGGTCGCCCTTTGCGCCCGCGCCGGTGGAGGAAGTCGTGGCCCGCATTCGGGAGGTGCGGCCGGATGTGGTCTTCGCACCCCATGTGGAAACGTCGGCCGGGGTGATCTTGCCCGATGATTATGTGGCGGCGCTGGCCGACGCGGCGCACGATGTGGGCGCGCTGATGGTGCTCGACTGCATCGCGTCGGGCTGCGTCTGGGTCGATATGCGGGCGCTTGGCGTGGATGTGCTGATCTCGGCGCCCCAGAAGGGGTGGAGTGCGTCGCCCTGCGCGGGTCTGGTGATGCTGTCGGACCGGGCGCGGGCGCGGGTCGAGGCGACCACGTCGGACAGCTTCGCCATCGATCTGAAGAAATGGCTGTCGATCATGGATGCCTATCTGGGCGGTGGTCATGCCTATCACGCGACCATGCCGACGGATGCCTTGCGGGCGTTCCGGGATACCCTGGTCGAGACGCGGGACTACGGGTTCGAGCGGCTGAAATCGGCCCAATGGGAATTGGGGACCAAGGTCCGCGCGCTATTGGCGGAACGGGGCATCCGGTCGGTCGCGGCCGAAGGGTATGGCGCGCCGGGTGTGGTGGTCAGCTATGCGCCCAATGCGGAGGTGCAGTCGGGCCGGGCCTTCGCCGCGCGGGGCATGCAGATCGCGGCGGGCGTGCCGCTCGAATGCGATGAGCCCGCGGATTTCGCGACGTTCCGGATCGGGCTGTTCGGCTTGGATAAGCTGCAGGACGTGGACGCAACGGTCGCGCGGTTGAAGCCAGTTCTGGAGGACGTGCTGGCGGACGCCTAGGGGGAGTCCGGTCCTGGTTCTGGCACCCCTGCGTTACGGTGAAGGTGAATGGTCCGGGGCCGGTCAGACCGGCGCCGCCCCAAGCCCCAGGCGCATCGCCATCTGTCGGAGCGGGGCCACATCGTGCAGGGCGGCGATGCCGGTGCCTCGGATCGCGTGGATCACGCCGCTTCCCGCCATGGAAACCCGGTTGAGCAGGTCGATGCCGGTCATCCGCAGCATCACATCGGCTTCGCGTGCCCGCCCATAGGCGTCGAGCATGCGGGGCCCGCCCAATGGGTGGTCGGCGGCCAGATCGCGCAGCGCGGCGATATCCTTCAGCGACGTATTGAGACCCTGGGCGCCGATGGGTGGCATGGCATGGGCGGCTTCGGCCGCGAGCGCCAGCCGGCGGGCCGTCATCCGGTCGGCGCG
>JBCDCS010000368.1:0-2948 GCA_039181205.1 Pseudomonadota bacterium | reverse complement strand
CACGCGCGTCGCCGTTCCCGCAAAAATCATCATCAGCGCGTTGGTCGTCTGGGCGATCTTTTGGCCGATCCAATCCGGCGTGGTTCTCAATGGCATCAACGGCGCCATCCTCGACAGCTTCGCCGCCTGGTACATCTGGGCCGTGGCGTTTTTCGTGATCGTCTGTCTGGGCCTCGCCCTATGGCCGACGGCGGGACGGATGAACCTCGGCCTCGATGGCGAGAAGCCGGAATTCACCAACTTTTCCTGGTTCTCGATGATGTTCGGTGCGGGGATCGGGGTCGGCATGCTCACCTGGGCCGTGGCGGAACCGGTGGCCCACTTCCAGAACAATCCCGAGGTCATCCAGGGTCTGACGACGGCCGGTGGCGCCGACAACGTCATGACGGCCTATAAGTGGTCGTTCCTGCATTGGGGCCTTGGCGCTTGGGCCTGCTATGCAGTGGCGGGGCTGGGCCTCGCTTTCTTCACCTATCGCCGTGGACTGCCGCTGACGATCCGGTCCTCTTTGACACCGCTCTTCGGTGCTCGTCTATCGGGCTTCCTGGGACACTTTATCGACATCGTGGCCGTCGTCGCGACGATCCTCGGCGTGGCCCAGACCCTGGGATTCGGCGTCGAGCAGTTCGCTGCTGGCTTGACCCGCATCGGGATCGGTGGCCTGACCCACGGACCTGACGCAGTCGACGCCGCCGGCCAGAGCATCGCGGGCACCGTCACGACCTTCGGTATCATTTTCGCCCTTCTGGCGATCATGGGCGCATCCACTCTCTCGGCGTTGTCGGGCGTGGGCAAGGGCATCAAGTGGCTGTCGAACATCAACATGGTCCTATCGATCGTCCTGCTGGGCTTCTTCATTATCTTCGGCGCGACGTGGTTCGGCTTGACGGCGATGACCCTCGGCCTCTGGGAATACCTGATCGCCCTGCCAGGGTTGAGCTTCAACGTCTTCCGCTCCGACGGCGTCGAAGGGTCCGAAGCGTTCCTGCTGGCCCAATGGCAAGGCTGGTGGCCGGTCTTCTACTGGGCTTGGTGGATTGCCTTCGCGCCCTTCGTCGGCCTGTTCCTGGCGCGCATCTCGCGTGGTCGGACAATCCGCGAATTCGTCCTCGGCGCCATGATCGTGCCGGCGCTCATGTGCTTCGTCTGGTTCGCGTGGGCCGGCGGCACGGCCATCGATCTGGAGCTCAACGGTGAAGCGAATGGCATCATCTTTGACGCGGGCAACGGCGACAAGATCTTCGCCATGACCGAGTTCATGCTCGCCCCCATCGCCCAGGCCCTGGCCTGGTGCATGGCGCTTCTGATCGTGGTCCTTCTGATGACCTTCCTGGTCACCTCCGCCGACTCGGCCGTGCTGATCGTCAACACGATCAACGCGGCGGGCGATGAAGGCCCGAAGGCGCGGCCGCATATCCTGTTCTGGGGCGGGGCGCTCGGTCTTGTGGTCGCCGGGCTTCTGATCTCGGGCGGCACCTCGGCCATCCAGACCGCGATGGTGATTGGAGCGCTGCCCTTCTCGGTCGTGATGGTGCTCATGTGCATCGCGCTCGTGAAGGCCATCTTCAACGATGGTCGCCGGGCCAAAGTGGGCGTGCCCACCACCCATGACGAGATCGCGACCCCGGCGGAATAGCCAACGCAGAACCTCGAACGACACAGTGAGGGGCTCTTCGGAGCCCCTCACGCGTTCCGACTGGGCACGTCCGTCCTGCCGACAATCGGCCCCGCATGCGCCGCGCGCCTGCGATCCGCCGAACCAAGCGATGTCGGATCACCTGCTGTCGGCGCCGGATATCGCGCATCGCGTCGTCCATGTTCCGCTCGACTGCCCCGTCGACCGGATGAGATAGGCCTGCTGTCCCGGGGTCAGATCGTCCCAATCGACCAGCTCTCCATTGTGCCGAAGCTCACCCCAGCCGGGCGGCCTTTCGATACCGGTAGCCCCCCAGACGACGGGACCACGCGGCCTGCGGCCCGCAGGGCCTGACCGCCCTGCCGCCCACCGGTCCCAGCACGACAAAGTCATCGGGATATGACGCATCGATCATGATAAATCTCTGGGCGGGGAACCTATCCACCCATCACGGCAGAAATCGGGCTGCCCCTTGCCCCGTCCGCCTGCGCGCGGCAATCATCCCCCGCCAGCGGAGACCGCCCATGATCGACATCGCCACCCGGGTCTGGAACCACAAATGGAAGATCGACCCGATCGTCCGGTCCCTCATCGACACCGATTTCTACAAGCTGCTGATGTGCCAGTCGGTCTTCCGCAACCACCCCGACACCACCGTCACCTTCTCCCTCATCAACCGCTCCACCCACATCCCGCTCGCCCACCTCATCGACGAAGGCGAACTCCGTGAACAGCTCGACCACATCCGCACCCTCTCGCTGGCCCGCGGCGAATCCACCTGGCTCCGCGGCAACACCTTCTACGGCAAGCGGCAGATGTTCACGCCCGCCTTCATGGAATGGTTCGAAAACCTTCGCCTCCCCCCCTACCACCTGGAACGTAAAGCCGACCAATACGAACTCACCTTCGAAGGCCCCTGGCCCGAGGTCATGCTCTGGGAAATCCCCGCCCTCGCCGTGCTGATGGAACTCCGCTCCCGCGCCGTCCTCAAGCACCTGGGCCGCTTCGAACTCCAGGTCCTCTACGCCCAAGCCATGTCGCGCGTCTGGGACAAGGTCCAACGCCTCCGCCCCCTCGCCGACCTCCGCCTCGCTGATTTCGGCACACGCCGCCGCCACTCCTTCCTCTGGCAGGATTGGTGCGTCCAAGCCTGCCAGGAGGGCCTGGCCCCGGGCTTCACCGGCACCTCCAACTGCCTCATCGCCAAGAACCGCGACCTGGAGGCCATCGGCACCAACGCCCACGAACTCCCCATGGTCTACGCCGCGCTGACCGAGGATGATTCCGCGCTCGCCCAGGCCCCCTACGACGT
>JBCDCS010000367.1:0-2955 GCA_039181205.1 Pseudomonadota bacterium | reverse complement strand
GGGCGGGAACTTCGTCAACATCGACCGCTATACCGGTGCGCGGCTGCCGGCGGACGCCACGGGCGAGCATGTGGTGGCCGAGTACTTCCGGGAGGGCGCCGAGCAGCTTTACGGCTATGCCAGCGGTGTCGTGATCGATGGCGGCTTTGCCATGGCCGCCGATCTGCCGCTGTTCGGCCGGGGCCAGTCCGACGACGGCGGGACCTCGACCCAGGTGCAGACATCGACCGGGCGCACGGTTGTGGTGCCGCCGCGCGCGTCGTTCGGTCAATTGTCGTCCGGCGGGCTCTACTAGGCGCGGCGGGCCCCGCGGTCTTGAGACCGGGGCGGGAGCGCGTTACCTGACGGTTTGTGCCAGGGTCCCGGAGTGTTCCATGCGTGCGGAAGTGCAAAGCAATGTCGAGGCCATCGAGAAATCCGTGGCGCTGCTGAAGCGGCGTCTGGATTGGGAGACGGCGGCCCATCGGCTGGAAGAATTCGATGCGATGATCGAAGACCCCACCCTGTGGGACGATCCCGCGCGCGCGCAGAAGCTGATGCGCGACCGGCAGGCGTTGAAGGACGGGATCGAGGGGATCGAAGCGCTGGAGCGCGACACCTCGGACAATGTCGAGATGATCGAATTAGGCGAGATGGAGGAGGATGCGGAGGTCGTGTCCGACGCCGAAGCCGCCATCGCCAAGCTGGTCGACGTGGCCGCAGAGAAGGAATTGGAGGCGTTGCTGGACGGCGAGGCCGACGGCAACGACACCTTTCTGGAGATCAATTCGGGCGCCGGTGGGACCGAAAGCTGCGACTGGGCGTCGATGCTGGCGCGGATGTACGTCCGCTGGGCCGAGAAGCGCGGTTATGATGTGGAGCTGCAATCGACGACCCCGGGCGAAGAGGCGGGGATCAAGTCGGCGGCCTATAAGATCAGTGGAAAAAACGCCTATGGCTGGCTGAAATCCGAGAGCGGGGTGCACCGGCTGGTCCGCATCTCGCCCTACGATAGCAGCGCGCGGCGGCACACGTCGTTCTGTTCGGTTTGGGTCTACCCGGTGGTGGACGACAATATCGAGATCGACGTGCAGCCCAACGATATCCGCATCGATACCTACCGGTCTTCGGGCGCGGGCGGGCAGCACGTGAACACGACGGATTCAGCGGTGCGGATTACCCACTTGCCGACCGGGATCGTGGTGACGTCGTCCGAGAAATCCCAGCACCAGAACCGCGACATCGCCATGAAGGCGCTGAAATCGCGGCTTTATCAGTTGGAGTTGGATCGCCGGAACGCAGAGATCAACGCGGCCCATGAGGCCAAGGGCGATGCGGGCTGGGGCAATCAGATCCGGTCCTATGTGCTGCAGCCCTATCAGATGGTGAAGGACCTGCGGACTGGGTTCGAGACGTCGGATACCGGGGGGGTTCTGGATGGGAATTTGGATGGGGTGATGGCCTCGGTCCTGGCCTCGGACGCGTCGGGAAAGAGCCGGGCGGATGCCACGGCGGAGTAGGGGGCGGCACTGGCGCCCTGAAGGGGGCGGCTGGCGGTCTGTCCAATGGCCGAGATTTCTAGAACTGACCTTGCATCGCGATTTGCTTGAGGCGCGCGGCGGCCTGGGTTGCGCCTTCCTCCTCGGCGATCTGGGCGCCGACCGTGGCAGCGGCGGCGTAATCGAACCGGTCCAGCAGGCCAGTCAAGATCTTATGGGCATGAGCGGCCCTGAACCGGGTGATGGGTAGGGTCACGGCCAGGCCAAGGCGTTTCAGGCGGGCCGCATTGTCCGGCTGATCGCCGCCCACGGGCACGACCAGTTGCGGGCGGCCCGACCGGATCGCTTCGGCGGTGGTGCCGATCCCGCCGTGATGGACGATGGCCGCCGCTTGAGGAAAGAGCGGGCCGTGGGGCGCGTAGGGCAGGGCCAGGATATCGTCGCCCTCGGGGACGGGCGTTTGACCATGGAGCAGGACGGCGCGGAGGCCCATACGCCGGGCGAGGGCGATGGCTTCGGACCAGAAGGCGCGCCCGCCGAGGGCCTGGGCCACAGATCCCAGCGTGACGACGAGCGGGGCCGGGCCCGCGTCGAGCCAGGTCTGCACTTCGTAGGGCAAGTCGCCTTCGGGCGGAGGGGGAAAGCCCACGATCTCCAGCCCCGCGGGCGCATCTGCAGGTTTGGGTGAGAACCGCTCGGACCAGAGGCCCAGGCGGAGCGGGACCTCGGCCGGGCCCGGATCGAGCAGCGGGGTTCCGTGGTGGGGCGATAGGCCGAGTTCCGTGCGGATGGTGTTGAGAGGGCCCAAATGGCGGCGGCGCAGCAGGCCCTGTGCCAGCCCCATGACCGCACGATTCCATGTGCGGGTGATCGCGTTGGTCGGGTGGGGCGCCATGGCTTGGAAGCGGCGGGCGCGGGGCGGGTCGAGCGACGAGAACATCATCATCGGTTGCAGGATGAGGGGGACGAAGGGCAGGCCTGCCTTTTCCGCCGCCAGCGCGCCGTGCAGGGCGAAGGTGGGTCCGGCGACGCAGCCTGCGCCATCGGTCAGAGGTTCGAGTTCCGCCACCAGGTCGGACAGCATGGGGATCAGGACGTCGTTCACCGGTTTGGAGGCATCGCGCAGGACGGCCGCAGTGAGGTCATCCCGGCTGCGGCCCAACCGTTCCATCACGGTCGCCTGGGATGGGCCGACCGGAGTCGCCAGGAGGCCCCAGCGGCGGGCCACCTCGCAATCTTCGGGGGTGAGCGCGAGGCGCGTCTGGATGCCGAAGCGGTCCAGGACCTTGGCGATCGACAGGACCGGATAGACGTCGCCCAGCGACCCCAGGGCCGTCAGCACCACGGGCTGACCGGAGGCTTTTTTGCGGGGGATGTCCATGGCGACTGGGCTTAGACCGTTTCGCCCGGAAACCTGAGTCGGATTTGGGAGATCACGCGGGCGCAACGTCCTTATGTTCGGGGCGTTTTCCGTTAG
>JBCDCS010000366.1:0-2962 GCA_039181205.1 Pseudomonadota bacterium | reverse complement strand
TGCAGTCACCGTCACCATCGAAGTGGAGCCGGGCCGAATGCCCGACTTCCTACCGGCCATATTGGACAATGCCCGTGCGTCCTTGGCCGAGCCCGCCTGCCAGCGCTTCGATGTGGCCACCGATGCGGCCCGACCGGAAGAGGTTTTTCTCTATGAACTCTACAATGACGAAGCGGGCTTCGACGCACACCGCATGACCGCGCACTACAAGACGTTCGATGCGCAGACCGCGCCCATGATCGCTGCCAAGGCGGTGAAGACCTACTCGGTGCTGCACGGATGAGCGGGGTCTGGGACGTCTTCGCCCTCCGCTACGCCGAGCGCACGGGCCGGACGCGGGGCGAGAGCTTCATCTTCGATGACCATGCGGCCCAAGCCCATCCGATGGACTTCTTCATATGGCTCCTGCGGCGCGGGGCCGAGACGATCCTGGTGGATACCGGCTACGACACCGCCGAAGGCGCCCGCCGCGACCGCCCCATCCTGCGCGATCCCGGGCAGGCGCTGGCCCCATTTGGCCTGAAACCCGATGACATCGACAGGGTCATCGTCACCCATCTGCATTTCGATCACGCCGGCGGTCTGCACCTCTTCCCCAAGGCCCGCCTGCACCTGCAGGCCGCCGAGATGGCCTACGCCACGGGGCCCTGCATGTGCCACGACGCGCTGCGGATGCCCTTCACGGGCGACCATGTCTGCGAAGCGGTCCAGAGGCTCTATTCGGGGAAGGTCATCTTCCATGACGGCGACGCCGAAGTGGCCGATGGCGTCACGGTGCACCGCATCGGTGGCCATTCCAGAGGCCTGCAGGCCGTCCGCGTCCGGACCGAAGCCGGCTGGCTCTGCCTGGCCTCGGACGCGACCCATTTCTACGAAAACTATCTGGCGGCCAAACCTTTTCCCATCGTTGTCGACCTGCAGGAGATGCTCGACGGCTTTGCCACGCTGGGTCGCCTCGCCTCGAAACCCGAACTGGTCGTGCCGGGCCATGATCCGCTGGTGCGGGAGTTGTTCCCGGAAGAAATGGACGAGGTCTGGCGGCTGTCCCATGGCCCCACCTCGCCGCTTCCGGATTACGGCTGAGGACCATGCCGCGGTCCGCACGCCATCCGAGTTGCCTCCGATCCGTCCCTTTTCGGGTCGTCAGAGGCGCGCCGCCAGCGCCAGTCCGAAGCCGAAACAACAGCGCGATGGGTCGGATTGTCCAATCCCACCGGCCCATCGCGAAAGATGTTGGCGCTAAATCACCCGCTTCGGACGGATTCGTTCTGGCCACCCTGGGGCGTGACCGGTAAAGAAACCTTACCAGACGGCCCGGGAGGGGGCGTCTACCGGGCGCAACGTCGCCTGCAAGATCGGTTCAATAGGGAGGAACCACCATGAAATTGAAGGCAATCGCGCTGGCCACCTCGGCTGCCGTGTTCAGCACCGGCGCCCAGGCGCAGGAAGTGATCGAGATGACCTCGTCCTTCGGGCAGAACCTGCCGATCCTCGGCACGGCCGCCATCGACTTCGTCGACAAGATCAACGGCATCTCCGAAGACGTGGAATTCGAGCATTTCGACCCGGGCGAATTGGTCCCGACCCTGGAAGCGCTCGACGCCGTGTCCAATGGCTCGGTCGACGCCTCCTATGCCACATCGGGCTATTGGCAGGGCAAGATCACCGCCGCATCGCTCTTCGCCGCCGTGCCCTTCGGCCCGGAAGCGGGCGAATTCCTTGGCTGGATGCTCTACGATGACGGCCATGAACTCATGCAGCGCATGTATGACGAAAACGGCTATAACGTTCACGTGCTGCCCTGCGGGATCATCGCGCCCGAGACCTCCGGCTGGTTCAAGAACGAAATCAACTCCATCGCCGACCTGGAAGGTCTCAACATGCGCTTCTTCGGCCTCGGCGCCGAGGTCATGCAGCGCCTGGGCGTATCCACCTCGCTTCTGGCGGCGGGCGACATCTTCCCGGCCCTGGAACGTGGCGCCATCGACGCGACCGAATTCTCGATGCCCCGCATCGACGCGCGTCTCGGCTTCCACAACATCGCGAAGTTCAACTACTTCCCCGGCTGGCACCAGCCCGCGACCCTGTTCGAACTTCTGGTCAACAAGGATCGCTGGGACGACCTGAGCGACCGGGCCAAGACCCAAATCGAAGTCGCCTGCCAGGCCAACATTACCACCAACTTCGCCGAAGGTGAGGCCACGAACTTCTCGGCCATGGTCGAAAATACCGAGGCCAATGGCGTGACCATCAAGTCCTGGTCGCCGGAAATCCTGGCCACGTTCGAGGAAACCTGGAACGAGGTCGCCCAGGAACTGGCTGCCGAAGACGCGTTCTTCGCCGAAGTCTGGGCCGATCTGCAGGAATATCGCGCAGGCTACGCGACCTGGGGCAACACGATCTACTTGCCGCGCCCGCGCAACTGATCACGACCTGACGGTCCGGTCCTTCGGGGCCGGACCACGCCCCGTTCGGGGCCAAGGACGGCACATAGGCCGCGCAAGGGGAGGGGGCAGATGTCGCAGCATCCGGAAGAAACCGAGCACGTCGAGGGTGTGGGAGAAAGCGCCGTCGTTTCCATTTCCGACCCGGGTGAGGTCGGGCGGGCCGAACACATCCCCGGCGACCGCATCATCGTGGGCATCGCTAATGTCTTCGCCTGGTTTTTCCCGATCCTGATGATCGCCATCTGCGCGCAGGTCATTCTGCGCGGCACCGGCAACAATCAGGCCTGGCTGGATGACGCGCAATGGTGGCTCTACGGCGCCGCCGTTCTGGTGGGCATCGCCTATGCGGTGACGACCAATTCCCATGTGCGGGTCGATATCTTCTACGATGGCTTCGCCAAGCGGAAACAGCGCCATATCGACATCTTCGGTCTGGCCTGGCTGTTCCTGCCGTTCATTATCCTTTGCTGGGACACGACGCTCGGCTACGCCATTTCGTCGGTGGTGGCCGATGA
>JBCDCS010000365.1:0-2993 GCA_039181205.1 Pseudomonadota bacterium | reverse complement strand
GCGGCGAAGGCGGAATATCTCGACAGGCCGTCCCCCACCTCAGCGCGACAGATCGCGTGCCGGTGGCATCGGTCGGCTGCGGAACGCCGCGCCCTTCCACCAGAGCTTCACCGCCTGCCAGTGGATCAGGGCCATAACCCGACGTGTCCCCAAAGGCCGCCGCAGGCTGGCCCGCAGAACCGCACCCGATGTCAGCGGTGTCCGAGGGCCACAGAGCGTTGCCAGCAAGGTGCCGTCGTTCGACCGATGTTCGATCCAGATCCCGATCCGCTCTGGCGAGACATCGAAGCGGAAGGAATAATCCCCCTCGATGGGCCGGAACGGCGAGACGTGGAACACCTTTCGCGCATTCAACGTCACGTCCCGTGTGATCGGCGCCAGATCGTCCGTATGGCAGAGATAGGAATGGCGGTCGCCATAGGTGTTCGTCACCTCGGCGATGACCGCCCGCAAAGTCCCATCCCGCCCGTGGATCAGCCAGAAACTGACCGGGTTGAAGACGTAGCCGAGCACCCGCGGCTGCGCGAGAAGCAGGATGCGACCGGGCTGGAAGTCCGGCAGATGCGCCGCCAGCGCCTTGTGAACCCAGGCGATCCCGTCCCCTTTGCCGGGTTCGCCACCATGGTCCCGGTCGCGGATCGAAAACAGATTGAACCGGTTGCGCGAGAAGAGCCGGGGCGTATTCAGATCGGCTTCCGGGTTCATCAGGACGTAATCGACCGAATAGCGGAACGCGTTGTTCACGCCCTCGGCCTGCCGGCCATGGAACGTCCGGGCGGCCACGTAATCCAGGATGGGCTGTTTCATGCCGCTGCGATCCCCATGGGACGCCGCGCGGTAATGCCATGCGCCACGTCCAGGCCGGACACCATGCCGTCTTCGTGGAAGCCGTTGCGCATCCAGGCACCGCAGAACCAGGTGGCGTGGGCGCCGTTCATGGCGCGGAGCTTTTCCACCGCCGCCATCATGGCCAAGTCGTAGACCGGGTGGCGGAACGAAGCTGTGTCGTAGATCAGTGCCTCGTTGATCTCGGCTTGCGGGTTCAAGGTGACGAACATCGGATCGTCCTTCGGAATGGGCTGCAGCCTGTTCATCCAATAGGTTAGTCCGATCCGGTCCGGCGTCTTCCCATCGGGCTCGGTATAGTTCCACGATGCCCAGACCTTTTCGCGCCGGGGCATGGCGCCGCGGTCGGCGTGGAGGATCGCGTCATTGGGTTGGTACCGGATCTGAGACAGGATCGCCGTTTCCTCCGGCGTGGGATCGCTGAGCAGGGCCAACGAGTCGTCAGAATGGGTGGCAAACACGACTTCGTCGAAGCTTTCCCACTCGCCGCCCGCGCATTTAACATCCGCGCCACCGGGATGGCGCCGCACGCCCTCCACCGGTGTGCCAAGCCGGATATCGACGCCGTGGCTTTCCATCCGCGCCTGGAGACGGCGGACATATTCCACCGAACCACCCTTGACTGTGAACCAGTCGTGCTGACCCGTATGGCTTAGAAGCGCGTGGTTCTTGAAGAACTTCACCATCGCTTGGGCCGGGAAATCCATGACGTTCTGGGACGGCGTCGACCAGATCGCGCCCGAAATCGGGCCCAGGTAAAGATCCCGAAACGCCTGTCCGACGCCGAGCTGATCCAGGAACTGGGACAGCGTCAGGTTCGGATCGTTGGCGGCATCGGCTGCGCGTGCATTGAAGTGGAAGATGTCCCGCACCATGCGCAGGAAGCGCGGTTTCAGCAGGTTCGAGCGCTGGGCGAACACCGTATCGGCGGTCTGCAGGCTGTATTCCAGTGCGCCGTTGCCGAAGGAGGCCGCGAAAGACATGTCCGAGTCAGCGATTGGGACGTCCAAGTCTTCGAACAGCTTCAGCATTTCGGGATAATTCACCCGGTTGAACACGATGAAGCCCGTATCCACCGGCTGGTCGCCGCGTTTTCCGGCGATGACGGTCCGCGCATGGCCGCCCAGACGGCTTTCCGCCTCGATCAGGGTCACGTGGTTGCTACGGCAGAGTGCGTGGGCCGCGGACATACCGCTGATGCCGCCGCCGATGACCGCAATCCGGCGCGGCGCGGTAAAAACTTGGTCTAAGGGCAAAATCTGTCCCGTCGTCTTTGGGTTATGTTGATAGCGTTACGTGGCCCGGCATAAATCGGATCATCATTCCCGCAAGGAGATGGGGGCTTTTGTTGTGGGTAGTTTTGGTGGGCAGATGCGACGTATCGTCTGTCGAGGTTGATCGACAGCGTTCCTTCGGCGATACTTTTTCCTTGCGGCAGTCGGGGAACTTCCCCCTGGGATCGGAGACCACGCGGTGCTCACCCCGAAAGACGATGCAGATTGGGCGGACCTTCTGATTTCCGTCGGCGCGCGGCAGGACCGGGCCGCTTTCGGTAGTCTTTTCAGCCACTACGCACCGCGGGTGAAAGCCTTTCTGATCCGTACGGGTCTCACGCCCAGCGCGGCGGAAGACTGCATGCAGGATGTCATGGTCACGGTCTGGCGCAAGGCGCATCTTTACGATCCGGCCCGGGCCACGGTCGCCACATGGCTCTTTACGATTGCCCGAAACCGGAAGATCGATCTGATCCGCAAAACCCGGCGGCCCGAACCCGAAGATCTACCCTGGGGGCCAGAGCCGGAGCCGTCCCAAGCGGATGCGCTGGCGCTTCAGCAGGACACGCGGCGGCTGGCTGAAGCTGTTGCAAATTTACCAGAGAAACAGCGGGAATTGGTCGAACGGGCCTTCTATGGCGACCTGTCCCATAGCGAAATTGCTGCCGAGACGGGTTTACCCCTGGGCACGATCAAGTCGCGCATTAGGTTAGCGATTGATAGATTGAGACATGCGATGCAGGCGGACCCGCCAGGGGGACAGGTCGAACTGCATCCGGGACGACGAGGATAGAGAGATGGGTGTGACACATCCAGTTGGAGACGATTTATTGATGGGCTACGCGGCCGGGCTTTTGCCGGCGGCCCATGATT
>JBCDCS010000364.1:0-3033 GCA_039181205.1 Pseudomonadota bacterium | reverse complement strand
TCAGTGACCCCGGCCGCCTTTGGTCGGCACCATATAGACCTCGCGCACCGACACGCGCCCGGCGGTGTTCAGCGCGTACATGACGGCTTCGGCGATATCGACATCCTGCAGCTTACCCGGGGCGCCCTTGCTGAAGAACGGTGTATCCACCTGCCCTGGCGCGATGATGGTGCAATTGCCGCCCCATCCATTCATCTCTTCGGCCAAGTTCCCGGCAAAGCCGTGCACGAACCACTTGCTGGCCGAGTAAATTGACCCGCGCACATGCATCCGCCCCGCGACCGACCCCATGACCAACAGATCGCCCTGCCGGGGCTTCAGATGCGGGATCGTGGCGTGGGCGGTATAGAGCACGCCCTTGATGTTGATATCGACCAGGCGGTCCCATTCTTCCGGGTTGCCGGTCTCGGTCCCCGGCTGGTCGATGCCGACACCGGCATTGGCGAAGGCAGCGTCGAGACCTCCGAAATGATCGACAAGCTTGGCTACCGCTGCGACTTGGTCGGCATGGGATGTCGCGTCACCGGGCAGCGCCATGGCCTTGGCGCCCAATTCCCTCGCCAGTTCCTCGATCTTGTCCCCCGAGCGGGCAAAGAGCCCCACATTCCAGCCCGCCGCCACAGCTGCCCGCGCCGTGGCGGCCCCGATGCCAGAGGAAGCACCAGTGATAAAGAGAGTCTTTTCGGTCATGATCGCCTCCTGGGACGTGTCGTTTCGCTTGAGGCTATCTAGGGCTTGCGAACCTATCGGTTAAGCCAAGCAATTCCGACATCATCAATCGGTGAAACCGATACATGACACACCAACCTGGCAGAATAATCAGACAGGGTTGCCACCCCACAATTGGGGCGGCACAGTATTTGGGTGTCTAAGTCTGGAGGTCCCGCCGACATGTCGGGGCAAGGCACGGAGGATCGCCCATGCGCTGCCCCTTCTGCGGGAATGTCGACACGCAGGTGAAGGATTCACGCCCCGCTGAAGACCATGTCGCCATCCGCCGCCGCCGGTTCTGCCCCGCCTGCGGCGGCCGGTTCACAACCTATGAGCGCGTGCAACTCCGCGATCTGGTCGTCATCAAAACGACCGGCAAACGCGAGCCTTTCGACCGCGACAAACTGGAACGCTCGATCCGCATCTCGATGCAAAAGCGTCCGGTCGAGCCGGACCGGATTGATCAGATGATCTCCGGCATTGTGCGGCGACTGGAAAGCATGGGCGACACCGACATCCAATCAAAGATCATCGGTGAGATCGTCATGGAGAGCCTGGCCAGGATCGATACGGTCGCCTATGTGCGCTTCGCCAGCGTTTACAAGAACTTCCAGGCGGCCGATGACTTCGAAGAATTCGTCGCCGAGTTACGCCCGCCGGAGACGTGAGACCAGACCCACGCTTCATGGATCACGCCTTAGCGCTTGCGGCGCGGGGCATTGGACGTGTTTGGCCGAACCCCGCCGTGGGCTGCGTGATCGAGAAGGACGGCCGTGTTATTGGCCGTGGGCGTACAGCCGATGGCGGCCGGCCCCATGCCGAGACCGTTGCCTTGGCGCAAGCCGGGGAAGCCGCCCGCGGCGCCACGGCCCACGTCACGCTGGAACCCTGCGCCCATATTGGTCAAACACCCCCCTGCACCGACGCACTCATCCGCGCAGGTGTGGCCCGCGTCGTCGTGGCCCTGCGCGATCCTGACCCGCGCGTTGATGGTGGCGGCGTGGCAGCGCTGCGAGCCGCTGGGATCAAGATCGTCGAAGGTATTCGCGAAGCCGAAGCACGCGCCCTGCAGGCCGGGTTCCTGAGCCTTATCAACGTTGGGCGCCCCATGGTCACCCTGAAACTCGCCACCACCTTGGATGGCCGCATCGCCACGGCCTCTGGCGAAAGCCAATGGATCACAGGTCCCGAGGCCCGCGCCCATGTCCATTCACAGCGCGCGCGCCATGACGCAGTGATGGTCGGTGCAGGCACGGCACGAGCGGACGATCCCCGGCTCACGGTGCGCGGTCTGGGCGACGTGCCGCAACCGGTCCGGATCGTCCTATCCCGCCGCCTTGCCGTGCCCTTGGCCTCAGCCCTCACCGAAGGCGGCGTCGGAGGGCCGGTTTGGATGCTCCATGGCCCCCAGGCCCCCACCGCCAGTCGGGAGGCGTTAGCAAACCGTGGCGTGGAAACCATCGAGGTTGCGACCGATTCCAGCGGGCAGATCGACCTATCCGCCAGCCTCTCGACGCTGGGCGAGCGCGGGCTCACCCGGGTCTATTGCGAAGGCGGCGGGACGCTGGCCGCCGCGCTTTTATCGACAGGCCTAGTAGACCGGCTGGATTGCTACACCGCGGGCGCCGCCATCGGGGCGGAAGGTATCCCAGCCTTGGGCGCCATGGGCCTCAATGGGCTGGCCGATGCCCCGCGTCTTACCCATGTGGGCACTCGGATCCTCGGCAACGACATCCTGCACCGCTGGGCGCGCCAGGATTTTGCAGAAGCCTGACCAAATCCTCCGAAGGATTCGGCGCTCAGACCGCAGCCTTCAGCGCATCCACCAAATCCGTCCGCTCCCAGGAGAAACCGCCATCCGCGTCGGGCGCCCGACCAAAGTGGCCATATGCCGCTGTGCGCTGGAAGATCGGCTTGTTCAGCCCCAGATGCTGCCGGATGCCCCGAGGGCTCAGATCCATGACCGCGGCCAACGCCCGCTCGATCTCCGCCTCGGGCATCTGGCCAGTGCCATGGGTATCCACATAAATCGACAAGGGCTTCGCCACGCCAATGGCATAGCTCAGCTGCAGCGTGCAGCGCGACGCCAACCCCGACGCGACCACGTTCTTAGCGAGGTAGCGAGCCGCGTAGGCTGCCGAGCGGTCCACCTTAGTCGGGTCCTTCCCCGAAAACGCGCCCCCACCATGGGGCGCGGCACCGCCATAGGTATCCACGATGATCTTACGGCCGGTCAGGCCCGCATCCCCATCCGGCCCGCCGATCACGAAGGTTCCGGTCGGGTTGACCCACCATTCCGTCGCCTCAGTCAGCCAGTCCTGT
>JBCDCS010000363.1:0-3080 GCA_039181205.1 Pseudomonadota bacterium | reverse complement strand
TGGTTCTGGACGATGGCTTCGGTCTGGGAGAGACGTTGACGCAAGCCCGCGTGGTCGGGGGTGCCTTCGCCGGTGCCATAGGCATAGCCGCCCCATTCCAGATAGGCGTTTCCGAGATCGGCTTTGTCGGCCCAGATGCGTTCGTCGATGAGGGCCTGCAGGCCGGCGCCATAGGCGCCGGGTTTGGAACCGTAGACCCGGGCCTGGCCTTCGCCCGCCCGGGCCCGGGCGGCGGCGGGGTTAGCATCCTCGGGTTCTTCCAAGGCCTGGACGGCTCGCGCGGCGGCGTCAAAGAGGGCCATCTGCTGGGGAAAGGCATCGCGGAAGAAGCCGGAGACGCGCAAAGTCACGTCCACGCGGGGACGACCAAGAGCGGTGTGGGGGATGATCTCGAACCCAGTGACACGGCGGTTGGCGCTGTCCCATTTCGGTTTGACGCCCATGAGGGCCAGGCCTTGGGCGATGTCGTCGCCGCCGGTGCGCATGTTCGCGGTGCCCCAGGCGGTCAGAAGCATCGTCCGGGGCCAGTCACCGTGGTCTTGTAGGTGGCGTTCGATCAGGAGATTGGCGCTCTTCCAGCCGAGCTTCCAGGCGGTGGGCGTGGGTACGGCGCGGCTGTCGATCGAATAGAAGTTGCGGCCCGTTGGAAGGACGTCCGGACGGCCGCGGGTAGGGGCGCCGGAAGGCGCCGGGGCGACGAAGTGGCCCTTGAGGCCGGTGAGGAGGCCCTCCCCTTCCGCTGGGCCGCATGCGCGGAGTGCGGGCAGGATTTCGCCGTGAAGCGACTCCAGCACAGGCGCGGTTGCGGTGAAGTGCTGGGGCGTCTCCGACCAAGCCACGGCCATCTGCGCAAGCTTTTCCAGCCGCTCGACCGTGTCACCGTTGCTGCGCCAGGTCTGCAGCCCCATGGAGTGGAGGAATTTGTGCCGCGGTCCGTCGTAGGGCGCGGCCATATCGCAGTCGAGCGGATCGATGGTGACCCCGCAATCCTGGGCCAGGGCCCGGATCAGCGACTCCTCACCCGGCTTTTCGCCCCTGGGCAGGCGCATCAAGGCGATCGCCAGGTCGCGTTCCAAATCCCCGCCCGGTGACTGACCGAAGATGTGGAGGCCGTCGCGGATCTGGGCCTCTTTGAGCTCGCAGAGATAGGCGTCGAGCTTGGCCAGGTCGTCTTCGCCAGTCATCCCGGCATCGACGTCGAGACCGGTGGTGCGGGCGAGGCTTAGGATTTCGTCGCGCAGGTGGTCGACGCGGCGCGGGTCCACATTGGCGGCGTCGTAGTATTCGTCCACCAGAGCTTCGAGGTCGCGGAGGGGGCCGTATGTCTCCGCGCGGGTGAGAGGGGGGGTCAGGTGGTCGATGATGACGGCCTGGGCGCGGCGCTTTCCTTGCGTGCCTTCGCCGGGATCGTTGACGATGAACGGGTAGAGATGGGGGACGGGTCCGAGGGCGATTTCCGGCCAGTCGTCGGGGCCGAGCGCGGTCGAGCGACCGGGAAGCCATTCCAGGTTGCCGTGCTTGCCCATGTGGACGATGGCATGGGCGCCCCAGCGCCGCAGCCAGGCATAGAAGGCCAGGTAATGGTGCGGCGGGACGAGGTCGGGGGAATGGTAGCTGTCGGTCGGATCGACGTTGTAGCCGCGCGCGGGTTGCAGACCGACGATGGTGTTGCCGAAGCGGTGGAGCGCCAGGACGAAGGCGCCGCTTGGGGCATCGGTCGGAGCCTCCGGCGGGGATATTTCGGAAAGGAAGAAGGGGTCGGCTTCGGGTGGGCCCCAGCGGTCTGCAATCTGTTGGCGGGCCTTGAGGGGGAGTGTGGCGAAGAAGGCGTTGTAATCGGCGAGGCTGAGGCGTTCGCCGCCCTGGCGCTCGACCCGGTCGGTGAGCCAGTTGGTGGGGCCGGCCATGAGGCGGGCCATGAGAGTGGCGCTGTCGGTCGTGGCATCGGTGACCTGGTGGCCGGCTTGGGCGAGCAGATGGAGGACGTGGACCGTTGCGGCGGGTGTGTCGAGGCCGACGCCGTTGGCCAGGCGGCCATCGCGATTGGGGTAGTTGGCGAGGATCAGGGCGACACGTTTGTCCCATGCGGGCGTGCGGCGCAGACGGCATTGGTTGACCAGGAGTTGGGCCACGAAGGCGATGCGTTCGCCATCGGCCTTCCAGGTGGCGATGGGGCATTGGGTGGCCGCGTCGAAGAAGGCCTCGCCCTTGAAGCCCACGGCGCGGGTGAGAACGCGGCCGTCCAGTTCGGGGAGGGCGACGTTCATGGCGATGTCGCGGGCGGTGAGGCCGGTGAGACCCTCGCGCCATTGGGATCCGGTCGAGGCGGCCAGGACGGCTTGGAAGACGGGGGCGTGGTTGGCCTCGGGCGCGGTGAGGGGGTTGGCGTCGGCATCGCCCACGGCGAAGCTGGTGAGGTTCAGGATGGCGTCGGGCGGGGCTTCGGCGAAAAGCGCGTGGAGCGTGGCGGCGGAGACCGGGTCTTTCAGGGAGGCGACGAAGATCGGGAGCGGGTTCAGGCCTTCGCGCAGCAGCGCGCGGGTCAAGCGGTTGATCGGGTTGAGGCCCGCGCCTTGCAGGAGAGCGCGGTAGAAGAGGATTGGGACGATGGGGGCACCGTCGGTCCAGTTGGATTTGACAGTTGCGAGGTCGGGGGCATCGGTGCCGGGCCAGTAGAGACCCGCCCGCAAGAGAGGGCGCGGCGGTGCGGGGCGCGGGGTGTCGTCGAGCATGGCATTGGCATGGACGAGGAAGGTGGCGGCGTTGGCGGGGCCACCTTCGACCAGGGCGGACCAGAGCGCATCGTAATCGGCGGGGGCGACGGTGGAGAGGTCGCGGAGTTCAGCGTCGGGCTTATCGTCGCCGGGGAGCGCGGCGAAGGGCACGCCGGCCTCGTGAAGGCGGGCAGCGTATTGTTCCAGCCCATAGGTCCAGTAGCCGCGGCCGCCTAGGATGCGCGCGACGACGAGGCGAGACTTCGTGGCGCAGGCGTCCAGGTGGAGGTCAACGGACATGGGGTGGCGGAGATGCAGGAGGCTCGCCAGGCGGAGGGTCGGCGGGTCGGGCATTTCGGCCCGGGC
>JBCDCS010000362.1:0-3107 GCA_039181205.1 Pseudomonadota bacterium | reverse complement strand
GACGAAACAGCCCAGGTGGCGGAGCTGGCCCACCGGGCCGGCCTGTCCTGCGAAGGCGAAATCGGCTTCGTCGGCTACGACGACGGCGAGGCATCCCATGGCACCGACCCGGACGACGCCGCCCGCTTCGCCCGCGAAAGCGGCGTGGATGCCATGGCCATCTCGGTCGGGAACGTCCATCTGCAACAGAACCGGGAAGGCGGCCTGGACGAAGCCCGCATCCGCGATATCGAAACGGTCACCGACATCCCACTCGTCATCCATGGCGGCTCCGGCGTGCCCCTGGTCCAGCGCCAGACGCTCGCCCGCACCTCGTGCATCTGCAAGTTCAACATCGGGACGGAGCTGCGCATGGCCTTCGGCCAAAACCTCCGGGCCACGCTGCGGGCCGACCCGGATATCTTCGACCGCGTTCAGATTCTCAGCCGCCTGGAAAACCCCCTTCAACAAGCGGCGCGACACGTGCTGCGCAATATCGGCCCAGCGGAGGTTTCCCCATGATGTCCATCGGATTGCTCGGATGCGGCCGGATCGGCCAAGTCCATGCGCGCAGCCTGTCCCGCATGGCGGGCATCCGCCTGACCGCCGTCGCCGATGCCGTGCCTGACGCGGCGCAGGCCCTCGCCGACACAACCGGCGCGGCGATCCGCACGGCCGATGACATCATCGCGGCCACCGACATCGACGCCGTCATCGTCGCCACGCCGACCACGCTCCATTACGACCAGATCCACGCCCTGGCCCGCGCCGGAAAGGCGATCTTCTGCGAAAAACCCATCGACCTCTCCTCCACGCGCGCCGCCGAATGCCGGGACGCGGTCTCCGCCGCGGGCATCCCCTTCTTCACCGCCTTCAACCGCCGCTTCGATCCGCATTTCGCTCACCTAAAGGCACAACTCGACGCGGGCGCCATCGGCGAGACCGAACTTGTCGTCATCACCTCCCGCGACCCGGCCCCGCCGCCGATCTCCTATATCGAGCAATCGGGCGGCCTCTTCCGGGACATGATGATCCATGATTTCGACATGGCCCGCTTCCTTTTGGGCGAAGACCCGACCGAGCTCTTCGCCACCGGCACCTGCCTGGTCGATCCGGCCATCGGCGCGGCGGGGGATATCGACACCGCCGCCGTCACGCTGAAGACGGCGAGCGGTAAGATCTGTCAGATCAACAATTCCCGGCGCGCCACCTATGGCTATGACCAACGGATCGAGGTCCATGGCTCCCACGGCATGCTGCAGGCGGCGAACCAGACGGATCATCTAGTGACGCAGGCTGGTAGCACAGGCTTCACCACCGCCCCCAATCAGCATTTCTTTCTGGAACGATACGAAACCGCCTATCTGGCGGAAATGGAAAGCTTCGTCACCGCCATCCAATCGGGCACGCCGCCGGACCCAAGTATCCAGGACGGCGTCGCCGCCCAGCTTCTGGCCGATGCCGCGGCCGAGTCGCTGGAGACGGGCCAGCGCTGGATCAAAGGCTGACCCAGACGAATGTTCCAATCGCTGTCAAACGGCCCACGGCGTGACGAGATGTGACTCCCTTGTCGCCCCCCCGGGGTACCCACGGGCCAATCCCACGGGTCGCTCGACCTAAACCGCCGGGTTGAAATCAAATTTCTTCTCAATCCCACGCGGAAACGTGACGTCTGGCGAGCACTGATCGGTATAGCCTCGTCGTAGTAGGCGACCTATTTCGTGGTGCTTGCGCCCTGGACCATTCACGGGAAGACCTCAAACCATGCCACACCCGCCGCGCCCAGACGCCGCCCTGCCGACGGGATCGGCCGACCCCGATCTTCCCGGGCAGCGGACGTCATCCGGTCTGATCCAGACCGTGGCGCTCTCGATCGGCGGCGCCCTGGCCTTGCCGCTCTACGCCCATTTCGGCGCGCTCTTGCTGGGGACCGGCCTCGGCATGAACAGCCTCATCCTTTGCGCCCTCATCGGCGCGGGCCTCGGCGCTCTTCTTGCTGCGCTCCTGCGTGCCCGACACGAAGGCCCAGAAAGCTGACGTCATCGGAGAGATCGGTCAGACGTCCGATCACAAGACACATTCACTTGTCAGAAGACTTGGTCGGGCAGAGAGGATTCGAACCTCCGACCCCCTGCTCCCGAAGCAGGTGCGCTACCAGGCTGCGCCACTGCCCGACCGTGTCGGCGCGTTTAAGCCCCGGACCCCACCTTGGCAAGCAGGGTCACTGTACGTCATCCTTCGACCGCGGCACCGCCCGTTCCGCTTCCGACAGCAGTGGTGAAATCCGCGGCGCCGTGCCGGTCTCGGCCCGCGACCGGGTTCGCAAGACTGGCGCGTTCTTCGACCGGCCCAGGCTCTCCCGCACGACGATATAGAGGCCGGACGCGATGATTACCGCCGCGCCCAAAGCCGTGCCCCCGTCGATCGTCTCGCCGAAGAAGAACCAGCCATACAGGGTCGCCCACATGATCTGCGAATACTGCATCGGCGCCACCAGCACCGCTTCGGTCCGCCGATAGGCCGAGATCAGCGCGAGCGAGGCCAGGAACGCGAACGCTGCCATCATCGCCCAAAGCCCCAAGTCCCCCAGAGGCATCGGCCGATAGACGAATGGCAACAGCGCCCCCATCAGCACGAAATTCGCCACCATCGGATAAAGCATCAGCACCGCCGACCGCTCCTCCCGCCCGATCTTGCGCACGATCACCGACGCCAGCGCCCCGAAAAACGCCGCCAGCAAGGCCGCCCCGTGGCCCAGGCTCAATTCGATCCCGCCCGGCCGCAAGACGATCAAGACACCGCCCAGCCCCAGCAATACGGCCGCGCCCCGTTGCAGCCCGACCTTCTCACCCAGGATCGGAATCGACAGGACCGTGATGATCAACGGCGCCGCGAAAAGGATCGCATAGACCTGCGCCAGGGGTAGAACCGAAAAGGCATAGAACGCGCAGAACCCCGTGATCATCGCCGACACGGTCCGAAGTGCGGTCCAATACGGGTGTCGCGGCTTCAGCGTGCCCACCTCGGCATCGCGGAGCAGCATGAAGACCACCAGCGGGAAGGTGAACAACACGCTGAAGAACACGATCTGGAAGACGGCATAGCCGCCGCCCAACATCTTCACCGCG
>JBCDCS010000361.1:0-3129 GCA_039181205.1 Pseudomonadota bacterium | reverse complement strand
GTGCGTTCCGGCGCATTGCCCGACAGGGAGATGATCAGGATCGGGAATTCGCTGAAATTGATCTCATCGACCGTGTACTGTTCGGCCCCTTCCGGGAATTCCGCTTCGGCCCGGTTCATGCGGTCGCGGATATCGGCCAGGGTCGCGGCTTTGTCCCAGCCGAATTCGAACTCCATGAACATCAGTGCGACGCCTTCGCTGGCCGTGGCCAGCATGGTGTCCAAGCCGTCGAGCTCCTTCAGCTCGGTTTCCATGGGTTTGATGAGCAGTTTCTCGGAATCCGAGGCCGAGATGCCGGGGAAGGGCACGACGACGAAGACGCCCGGAATATCGATATCCGGCTCGCCTTCTTTGGGCAGCGAGACATAGGCCGTGGTGCCCGCGATGATCGATAGGACCACGAAGGCCAAAACCATGCGGGCCCGGGTGGCGGCCCAGTCGATGATGCCTGTCATTGGGTGGCCTCCGACGCGGCAAAGGGATCGGAATAGGTCGCTTCGACGACCACGCCGTCCGTGACGTATTCCTGCCCCACCGTGATGATGTCCACCTCGGGCGGCAAGCCCGACAGCAGCACTCCGTCCAGGCTATCACGCACAAGTGTCACGGGCATGAAGCCAGTGATGCCATCTTCGACAGTCCGCACACCCAATGTGCCTTCGTCGTTCAGCGTCAGCGCCGAGGCCGGGACCAGATGGGCCACCGTCGCCTCGGTTTGGATCAGGATTTCGGCGGTTTGGCCGTCGCGGATGCTCAGATCCTCGTTCGGCACGGTGACTTCCACGCGGAAGGTGCGCGTCAGTTCATCGGCGGACCGGCTGACGAACGTGACCTTGCCCACCACTTCTTCGCCCGAGGCCAGACGTGCGCCGGCCTCGGCGCCGAAGCCGACCCGATCCACCTGGGCTTCGGGCAGGAAGCCGACCAGCTTGATCGGGTCCAGTTGCACCACGGTCGCGCAGGGCGATCCGGGCTGCAGCAGCAGGCCCAGTTCGGCCGTATCCGTTTCCAGCAGGCCGTCGAACGGCGCTTCGATGGTCAGGTTGTCGATTTCCTGCTGGGCGCGCTGCAGAGCGGCTTCGGCGGATTGGACACCGGCCACGGCCGACTCGATCCCCGCTTGCGTCGTCTCCAGCCCGGTGCGCGCCGCGATCACGCCCGCTTCGGCGGCGCGCATGGCGGCATCGGCGCTGGCCACGCGCGTGGTCGATGCGAAGCCGTCTTCGGACAGGCGGACGGCGGCGTTCTGATTTATGCTGGCTTCTTCCTGGCGGGCCTCGGCCTCGGCCAGCATGGCTTGGGCCTCCGGGACCCGGGCCTGGGCCTCCGGCACGCGGGCACGGGCTTCGGCCAGCCGCGCTTCGGCCTCGGCCAGATTGGCGAGCCGCGATCCTGGATCCAATTCGCAAAGCATCTGCCCCGCGTCCACGAAGAGCCCGGCGCGCAGCGGTTCGGAGACGACGATACCCGTGGTTTCCGCCTGCACAACGACCTGCCGGGCCGCTTCCGACTGGCCGCGAACCAGCACGGCGTCCGGCACGTCGCGGGCGACTGACCGCATCACCACGACCTGCACGGGATCGAGCGCTTCGGCCGCTTCGGCTTCGACGATCGCGACGGGGCCCGCCGGGTCGGTATCGTCGGCGGCCGTCTCTTCGGCCACATCTTCGCCGGTGACCCGTGCGGCCCATGTCAACAAGGCTTCACGCTGCAGAACGACCATGAACAGCGCGATCACCACGAGGACCGCCGTCAAAACAGAAAAAAAGCGCATGTTTCGTCCTTTCGGGCGGGTCGGTGCCCGGACCGGTCCTGGAGTTTATGACTCACTAAACCGGTTCGTTCAAAAGTATGCTTATGTTCTTGATTTGCCAACCCCGGTTCCAACGCTGCTGCCATCCGTTACGCAAGGTCGCCCGACTGGCGTCGATGTCGTCCCGAAGGCTTTGGCAACGTGGCGCTTTCGACGCGGCGCTGGCGCGGCTGTGCCAAGGCATCGGTTCCGTCTTGGCCCGGCGCTGACGACACGTTAGACGACGGCTGAAAACGGAGCATGCGATGTCCAATCCAGACAGCTTCATCGATGAGGTGACCGAAGAAGTACGCAAAGACCGCATCCAGGCCTTCCTGCGGCGCTGGGCCTGGCTTGGCGTGTTGATCGTCGTGTTGGTCGTCGGCGGCGCGGCGGTGACGGAGTGGCGCCGGGCTCAGGCCGAGGCCGAGGCGCAGTCCTTCGGGGATGCCATTCTGTCGGCATTGTCGGCCCCCGACGTGGCGGCGCGGCGCGCGGCGTTGGGCGAGATCGAGCCCGCCGATGCGGAACAGACCACGCTTCTGACGCTGCTGCGGGCGGCCGCCTTCGCACGCGGCGACGATGCCCAGCCCGTTGTGGCCAGGGGCGCCCTTTTGGAGCTGCTGGAAGGCGCCGATGACCTGAGCCCGATCTACCGCGATTTGGTGATGCTCAAGGTGATCTTGCTCGGGGGAACGGGGGATTCCATGCAGGACGGCATCATGCTGGATGAAATTGCCGCGCCGGGCCGGCCCTATCGGACCCTGGCGGTGGAACAGCAGGCCTTGATGGCGCTGGAGGCGGGGGACGAGGCCACGGCCATCACGCTGTTGCGGGTCTTGACCGAGGAGGCCGGCGTGACCGATGCCTTGCGTCGCCGGGCGCTGCAACTGATTGTGGCCTTGGGGGCTTCACCGGACCCTGCGTAAGGTCCGGATGGGAGAGGGTTGAAGTCGATGGTGAGACGTTTTTCGATGGCCGCCGCCGTGGCCGCCTTGGCGGCTTGCACGCAGCCGGAGATCATTATTCCGGGCGAGCGGTTGCCGATCCGCCCGGATGACGACGGCAGCCTGCTCGCGTCGGCCACTGCACCCGCCCCCCCTGAAGCCTTGGTCATTGGCCTGCCCGCGCCGCAGCGTTTGCCGGCCTGGCCGCTACGCGTGGGCAACGCGACGAACGACCCGGATCACGCCACGCTGTCGGCCGCGCCACAACGGGTGTGGACGGCCAATATCGGCGCGGGCGATGCCCGCCGCGTGCGGATCACGGCGGACCCGGTGAGCGATGGTCAGGCGATCTTCACGCTCGATGCCCGGTCCCGGGTCGTTGCCACGACG
>JBCDCS010000360.1:0-3144 GCA_039181205.1 Pseudomonadota bacterium | reverse complement strand
CGCTTCGATCAGGTCATGGGCGCCGCGCAGTTCGGACCGGCCCTTATGTTCTTCCGTGCCTACGTTCAGCAAACCCACGCGGGGCCGGTCGAGGCCCAGGCCATTGCGCGCATAGGACATGCCCATCAACGCATATTGCAACAGGTCATCGGCATCGGCACGGATATCGGCGCCCGCATCCAGCATCACGTTGAACCCCGACGGGTTCCGCGATGGCCAAAGGCACGCGATGGCGGGGCGGTTCACGCCGGGCAGTTTCCGCAGCCGGATCATGGCAACCGCCATCAGCGCGCCGGTATTTCCGCAAGAGATGCAGACCGATGCCTCCCCAGCCCGGACCGAATCGATGGCCGACCACATGGACGTATCTTTGCCGTTCCGCATGATCTGGGCCGGCTTGTCATCCATGGTAACGACGCGATCCGCATGGCGCGTGGTGCAATGGTCCGACAGACCGCGCCGCTTGGCGATCAGGCTGTCCAAAACGGACTTGTCGCCATGCACCACGAAGCGCATGGCGGGTGTCTTTCGGACGGCGCGGGCCAATCCGGCCACGACGGCGTCGGGCCCCTCGTCACCACCCATGGCGTCAATGGAAAGAACAGGGGGGGAGTCCGACATGGGCCGTGCGTCCCCGGATCGATCAGATGTCGTCGTCCAACTCGACCGTGTCGGCCGCGATGACTTCGCGATCCGCGTAATGCCCACATGCGCCGCACACATGATGCGGGCGCTTCAGTTCACCGCAATTGGGGCATTCGGCCGGGTTGCCCGGCTTCAGGAAGTCATGCGACCGGCGGTTGTTGCGGCGGGACGGAGTGACCTTGTTCTGGGGAACGGCCATGGGTCTGAACCTCGGGTGCTTGCGGGACGCCTCCGCCCCGGATGTCTGTCGAATATTCGTTCCGCCGGTCCCTAATGCGACTGTGCCTAAGGGTCCAGCAAATTCCAAACCGTACGCGACGGAACGCGCCTGATACAGCGATTCAGCCGGGATGCAAGGGGAAGCGGCGCTTGACCCCGACCATCCAGCCGTGCCCGATGGCGCCATAACAAAAGACAGGGAGCTCAAAATGAAGCATCTGACCTTTGCCGCCGCGCTTCTGCTGGCCGCGCCGGTTGCCGCGCAAAGCTGGGATATGCCCACGCCATATGGTGACAGTACGTTTCACACCGTGAACATCGTGCAGTTCGCGGATGACGTGCGTGAAGCCACGGACGGCGCGCTGGACATCACGATTCACTCGGCGGGGTCGCTGTTTCCCCATGCGGAGATCAAGAATGCCGTGCGTTCGCGCCAGGTTCCCATCGGGGAATTCCTGCTAAGCCGCCTGTCGAACGAGGATGCGGCCTTCGAGTTGGACGCGCAGCCCTTCGTGGCGACGTCCATCGAGGACGCCAAGAAGCTGTGGGACGTCCAGAAGCCCGTGATCAGCGAGTTGCTGGCCGAACAGGGCCTCATGCCGCTGTTCAGCGTGCCGTGGCCGGCCCAGGGGCTTTACACCAACGGTCAGATTGACCGTGTGGAAGATCTCTCCGGTCTGCGGTTCCGCGCGTATAACGCCGCGCTGGAAGAAATGGCGACCATCGCGGGCGCAGCGCCTGTCCAGGTGGAAGTGCCGGACATCCCCCAAGCCTTTTCCACCGGCCAAGTGGAAGCCATGATCACGTCGTCCTCCACGGGCGCGAACACGTCGGCCTGGGACTACTTGAGCCATTTCTCACCGATCAACGCATGGCTGCCCAAGAACATCGTCGTCGTGAACCAGCGGATGTTCGACGGGTTGGACCCTGAGGTGCAAGAGGCCGTGCTGGCGGCCGCCGCCGCCGCCGAGACGCGCGGATGGGAGATGTCGGCGGCCGAAGACGCCGCCAAGATCGCCGAATTGGAGGCGGGCGGCATCACCGTCTACCCGCCGTCGGACACGCTCAACTCTGGCTTGCAGGAAATCGGCGCCGAGATGCTGGAAAACTGGAAGGCCGACGCGTCCGAAGCGGGGCTGTCGATCCTGACTGCCTTCCAAGAGTGAGCGGAGGGGGCCGGGCGACCGGCCCCTCCTGCCATGCGACGTTTTCTCGATCTTCTCTATGTTGGCGCGGCCATACTGGCGGCCAGTTTCATCGCGGGTTTGTGCCTTCTGATCGTGGCGCAGGTGCTGCTGAATGCGGGCACGCGGCTGGGCCTGCCCTTGCCACCAACGATCCCGTCTTACGCGGATTTCGCGGGTTACATGCTGGCGGCGGGCACGTTCCTGGCGCTGCCCTGGACGCTGCGATCCGGCGGCCATGTGCGCGTGTCTTTGGTGACATCCCGTCTGCCTGGCCGCGCGCAATGGACCGTCGAACTAGTCATCCTGGCCCTAGCGGCGGTGATGATCGGCTACGCGCTCTGGTTCGCTGGATTGCTTCTGGAGGAAAGCCATCGCTTCGGCGACACCTCGCCGGGGATCATCCCGATCCCACTCTGGATCCCCCAGATCGCCATGGTGCTGGGCCTGGCCCTGTTGCTCATATCCCTGGTCGATAGCTTCGTTCAGACCTGGCGCACGGGCGCGCCGGTCATCGGCGGCGGGGAGGAAAGCTGATGTCCGATCCAGCCATCGGCCTCATCCTTCTGGTCGTGCTCTTCGCCATGCTGGCGGGCGGGCTTTGGGTGGCGATGGCCCTGGCATCGGTCGCCTTGGTCGCCCTGATCGCGTTTTCCAACGCGCCATCCGGGCTGGTGATGGCGACCACGTTCTGGGGTCATTCCCATTCGTGGAGCTTGGCCGCGCTGCCGCTGTTTATCCTGATGGGGGAAATCCTGCTGCGCTCCCGCCTGTCCAAGGACATGTTCACGGGGCTCGCGCCATGGCTCGGCGGGCTACCAGGGCGGCTTCTGCATGTGAACGTGCTGGGCTGCGCCATCTTTGCCGCCGTCTCCGGCTCTTCGGCGGCCACGGCGGCCACCATCGGGCGAATGTCGGTTCCGGAGCTTGAAGGCCGCGGCTATCCGCAAGGCCTCGTGATCGGCACGCTGGCCGGATCGGCGACGCTAGGCCTGCTGATCCCGCCCTCAATCATTCTGATCGTCTACGGCGTGGCGACGGAACAGAGCATCGCCCGGCTCTTCGTGGCGGGGATCCTGCCGGGGCTGATGCTGGT
>JBCDCS010000359.1:0-3146 GCA_039181205.1 Pseudomonadota bacterium | reverse complement strand
CCCCCGTGACGCGCACGGCGAGGCTCGTGCCATCGGGCGCGCGAATGTCGTGGCGGATCACGCCGCCGCCCAGAGCGTTGGCTGGATATCATAGCCGATGTAAAGCGGGTGCTTCGGATGCCCGGCCTTCGACAAACCCAGCGTCGTCAGCGGTTTGCCCGTGGCTCGGAGCAACGACTCGACGCCGGGCCCGCGATCCAGATGCGCGCCGTGGGTCCCCCAGGCGCAGACCACCGCATCAGCCCAAAGCGCGGCCTCCGCAATGGCCGCATCATTGGCCGCCCCGCCCACCGGGTCGGGATGGGCGCGCATGTCCTTCGGATCCGTCGCACGATAGGCGAAGATATTGGTGACCCGAAACGCGCCGTGACCCAGGGCGCGGGCCCGGCGCTCGCAGCGTTCCACCGTCGGATCATTGGCGAGTTCGGTGGCCGTGGACGGGTTCAGCATGACGAAATTGATCCGCGTGCCCGTATCGTCCCACGTCCGGACCAGGTCGTAGCGATATTGCTCGCAATCGGAATAGACGGCGACCGACGGGGCGTCCCCCTTGATGGATCGGCGGGTGATCATGCGCCTCCCCTGCCAGCCTGCGGCGTCACACACAAGAACGCCCCGCCTCAGATCAGTCCGAGACGGGGCGCCGTCAGGAAGGTTCAAGGATCAGGCGAAGGCGGGCTCCGCCTCAATCGCACGGGGCATCCGTAGTTCGATCACCATGGCAGCGACCAGACCGAAGAGGACGTGGCCCCAGAGCGCGACCCAGGTGATCCCGGTGAAGCCCAGGAAGGCGGGCATGCCGGCGACCAGATGCGCCATGATGTAGAGGGCGAAGATCCAGAGGCCGACGCCGTAGGCGGCGCCCAAAACGGACCAGTGCAGCCATGGGGTGATCTTGGCGGCCAGCGGGCGGGCGATCAGCAGATAGCCCAGCGGGTAGGCGATGAGGCCCGTCAGGATATGCACCGTATCGGCGGCGCCTTTGGGGGCCGCGCCAAAAACGGTCTTAAGCGTGGAGGATGCCAGGCCGACCGGGGCCAATTTGGCGTAGCCCGCCAGCGGCGACAGACCTTGACCGAAGAGATCGAAGGCGATGGTGGCGAAAGCACCGGCCATCAGGACGGTCAGGGCGGTGGGCATCAGGTTGGTGCGGGTCATGGAAATGGACCTTTCGAACTTGGCGGCGTGCGGCCGTGATTGCGTTGGCAGGACACCTAGACCGCCGCCCCCCGGCTCCGGCAGCCCTGCTCACGCGACGGTCACGACATGACATCGAAATCGGCAATCGACGTGATCGACTGTAACAATGACCCAACGGCAGGTTCGGTCGGATGTCAGGTCTGAAACACGCGGGACGGGTGAAGCAGGCCCGCGCGATATGTGCCGACGGCGATGGCCCGGCCATGGAGCGATGCCCAGCAGGTTTCGCCATACTCCGCGCCGGTCAGGACCTCACCGGGGTTGCCGTGGCGTAGACGGATGGCGGCGGTTTCTGTGATCGCCAATTGAGGCAGGCCCTCCAGCGCGAGTTCCATCGGCTTCACGCGATCGCGCAGGTCCTGGGTTCCGGCGAGGCGGTCGAGATCGTCGAAGGGCATCGCATCCGCCATGTCGAACGGGCCCGACCAGACGCGACGGAGCCGAGCGACATGGCCCAGGCAGCCAAGCGCCCGACCCAGATCACGGGCGATGGACCGGACATAGCCGCCTTTGCCGCAGACCAGCGTGAAATCGGCGCCGGTTTCATCGCTTGCCATGAGGTCCAGACGTTCGACCCGAAGGTCCCGGGCGTCCAGGTCCATCTCCACGCCGTGGCGCGCCAGATCGTAGGCGCGTTCGCCATCCACCTTGACCGCCGAAACGGCGGGCGGGACTTGCTTGATTGCCCCGCGAAAGGCCGGAAGGGCTGCTTCGATGGCGGCGGCATCCGGGCGGCTATCGGCGGTGCGGAGGACGTCACCAGCGGCATCATCTGTCGTGGTCTCCGACCCCCAAGTGACGCGGAACGTGTAGCATTTGTTGGCGTCAACGATGTAAGGGACGGTCTTCGTGGCTTCGCCCAGGGCCACGGCCAGGACGCCCGTCGCATCGGGGTCGAGGGTTCCGGCATGGCCCGCCTTGGCGGCGTTCAGCGCCCAGCGCACCTTGCCAACAACGGCGGTCGAGCCGATGCCCGCGGGCTTATCCACGATCAGCCAGCCGTGGATCGGATCGCCTTTGCGTTTCCTAGCCACCGGTCACCGCGAGGATCGGACCCAGAGGCCAACCGCCATCATGCCGGTCGATCCCCGGCGCGTAGAGACGGGAAACGGAGCCATCCAGAAAGAGCGCGTTCCGAACGCCCAGCACATCGCGATAAAGTGTTGCCAATTCGTGAAAGGTCGCGGGTTCGTCGGAAATCACGAAGTGAACGAAGCGGCCATCGGGGCCGATACCGACGCCGTTGCGGCGCTTTAGGGACGGACTGTCGGGCAGAAATCGGGGGTGGAGTTCACCATCGATCACCAACATCGGGCCGGATTGCGTGGCGTGGCGACAGGGAGGTGGATCGCCCGAGAAGCTTCGGGTTTCAATGACTTGGGCGCCTGAATCTGTCACACAGAAGACGCCGTTGGGCAGCAGACCAAAATTGCCTGGGCCTTCCCGCGTGACCAGGCCAGCGACCTGCTCGCCGTCCTCGACGTAGAGACCGACCGGCCGACGATCCGGATGGTACATACCCGCATTCATGGCGAAGCGGATCGGGGTGTCCAATGCCTGTTCCAGCGCCACGAATGAGCCGAGCACTTGGCCATCGGCGCCCCGGAGATGGAGCGAGATCGTATCGCGGGACAGATCGGCGGTGCAGATCGTGAAGGCGCGGTCGCGATGGGTGACGGACTCGCAAGCCGACGCAGCGCCTGAAAGTAACGCAAAAACAAAGGCCAAGAAACGGATCATTCGCCGCCCTCTCCCTCCCCTTCGCCATAGGCGTCGCCGCGGGACAGGTCGCGCTGGACCCGGTCTTCGGCGAACATGCGGCGGGTGTCGTCCATGCGGTCGAAGGTTTCGTCGATGCGGAAACGCAGGTCGGGGGCGAACTTCAACGTTAGTTCCTTGCCGACGGCCCGGCGGAGTTCGCCTTTGTTGCGCTTGAGCGCAGCGAT
>JBCDCS010000358.1:0-3154 GCA_039181205.1 Pseudomonadota bacterium | reverse complement strand
CTCATGATCTTCGCGTTTTCCGTACTTGCCGGCCTCGTGGGCCAATCGCTGGTCAAAGGGATCATCGCGGCTGCGCTCGGGCTTCTCTTCGCGTCCATCGGCAGCGACCCTGAGAACTACACGCCCAGACTGATTTTTGGCTATTGGGAGCTTTATGACGGGCTGCCACTGGCATCGATTGCCATCGGGACCCTGGCGATTTCCGAGATTTTGCGCCGGATATCCCAGGCCAGCGGCGACGTGCGCGCCGCCATTACGATACGTGACAGCGGCGACCCGGACGACCAGAGGGTGACGTGGGCGGAATACTGGTCGTGCCGATATGTCATGCTTCGAGGCGCTGTGACGGGTACGGTGCTTGGCGCCTTGCCGGGCATCGGGTCCACCGCCGCAGCGTTCATGTCCTACGCATTCACGAAGACCGCATCGAAGGACCCCGACAGCTTCGGCAAAGGCAACATCAAGGGTATCGCGGCGGCTGAGTCCGCCAACTCATCGGTGGTCGGCGCAAATCTGATCCCTCTCTTGACGCTGGGCATACCTGGAAGTGTCGGTGCAGCGCTCATCATCAGCGCATTCATGATCCATGGCATGCAGCCCGGTCCGCTCTTGTTCGAGAACCAAGGTCGGCTGGTCTATGGCCTGTTTGGCGCGATGATCATGGCCAATTTCGTGAACCTGTGGATGGGCCAAGTCGGTTTGAGGTTCTGGGTCAAAGTGGTCTCGGCCCCTGAATCCATCATTTTCTCGTCGGCCCTGCTCATGTGCATCGTCGGCGTTTCCATGGCGTCGGGCGGCATATTCGGCGTGGCCGTCATGCTGATCTTTGCGACGATCGGATACCTGATGAGCGCGTTCGGATACCCCATCGTCATCATGATCATCGCCTTCTTCCTCGGGCCTCGGTTCGAAATTTCGATCTCTCAATCCCTGGCGCTGACAAACGGTGACCTGACCCGCATCGTGGAATATCCCGTCGCCCTGGCCCTGTTGGCCCTATCCAGTGTCACCGTGGTCTTCCTTCTTCGGAAGAACCGAGAGGCGGGCTGAATTCTGATGACCGACAAGCCGAATTTCCTCTTCTTCATCACCGACCAACACCGGGCGGACTGGCTTGGTTGCGCGGGGCATCCCGTTTTGCGCACCCCCAACATTGATGCCATCGCCCGCGAAGGCACGATGTTCAGCAAATTCCACGTGGCGTCTCCGGTATGCATGCCAAATCGCGCCTCGCTGATGACCGGGCGCATGCCCAGCGTCCACGGGCTGCGCTATAACGGCTGCGTTTTGCCGGAACGGGCGAACACCTTTGTCGATGTCCTGGCCAAGGAGGGGTATCGCACGGCATCCATCGGGAAGAGCCACTTGCAGCCGTTCACTGGACTACCGCCAAAGCGGGCCAAGGACCCCAGCGAGCGGTTGGTCGGAGAAGCGTGGAAGCGGGACGATGCGGATTACGGCCACGAAGCTGCAGATCGCTATGCCGGCAAGGATGCCTATCAGATTGAGGCCCCCTATTACGGGTTTCGACACGTAGACATGGTCACCGGGCACGGGGATCGATGCGGCGGGCACTATGGCCAGTGGTTCCGCGAGACCGTGCCGGAATGGGAGGCACTCCACGATCCGGCAAATGAGTTGCCTCACAACTATTCCTGCCCGCAGGCCTACCGCACCCCCGTGCCAGAAGCAGCCTATCCCACGACCTGGATCGCCGACCGCGCGATCGACTATCTGGGCGACCAGGTCGGGCGGGACGATCCGTTCTTCGCCTTCGTCTCGTTCCCCGATCCCCATCATCCTTTCAATCCGCCGGGCAAATACTGGGACATGTACGAGCCTGACGAGTTTCAACTGACTTTACCTTTTGAAGCGCATCAAAACCCCACGCCCCCCATGCGTTTCATGGCAGATCGCTGGCGCGCGGGACAGCAAGGCGACACACCCCAAACCGCCTTTTGCGCCGATGATGAACACATCCGCCAAGCAATGGCTTTGACGGCCGGAATGATCACGATGATCGACGATCAGATCGGACGCGTCGTGGCCGCGCTGAAAGACAACGGTCAGTATGACGATACGGTCATCATATTCACGTCTGATCACGGCGATTACCTGGGTGATTTCAATATGATGCTGAAGGGCCCACTACCGTTCCGATCGATAACACAGGTTCCCATGATCTGGTCCGACCCAGCGCATCGCAAAGCGCGGGAAACGTGTGCCTTGGCGTCCACGATCGACCTGTCAGCGACGATCCTGGATCGCTCTGGCTTGGCGCCTTACGTCGGTATCCAGGGGCGCAGCTTCCTACACTGCATCGAGGATGAAGATCACCATCGCGATGGACTGCTCGTGGAACAAAACGACGGCGGTCCGCGCATCGGCTTTAGCAAGGCTGCGCGCTCAAGAACGGTAATCACGGCCAATAGGCGCATGACGCATTTCGCCGGTGAGAACTGGGGCGAGATCTACGATCTGGAGAACGATCCCAACGAGACGCAGAACCTCTGGGATGACGAAACGAAACGAGCGCCCCTATCTGCCAGACTTATCGAGCTTCTGACCCAACAAATGGACGAAAGCCCAAGGGCGGAATTTCTGGCCTGACCTCAGCCGTCGTGGCCCATCGAAACGTCATGCTGTCCCGTCTGAACCCCCACAACCTGTCGCCGCCCGGCGGCTGCGGCCGAGTATTTTGATGGCCTGCAAGTTCGACCCTGTGACCCCATCCCCGACTTCCCTTCGGCCCCTGGAAGTGTCCATCGGTGGTTTCGTGGCCTCATGCGGCCTTGGTTCAAAGTTCCGACGGCGTGAGACTGCCCGGGGATGAGTGGGGTCCGTTGCGGATGTCGTTCTCCTTCCAAGCCGTGACCATCACACACACCACAACCGGACTGCGCGAAATGCGGTCTTCTGGAACGATATTCGGATGGGAACGTTGTCTGTCAGCGTTGAACCAGACAGGAGATTTCCCATGACCGCGCCGGACACCAATGTGAAAAAACAGGCTCGCCGCCATCGGCCCGCTTTGTACGGCATCACCATCGCGATCCTGGCCGCCGTCGCCGTGTTCTTCCTTGCCTCGCTCATTCCCGAGGGGGACGTGATGGTGGAGCCGGAAGAAACGGTGGATCGGACGGATCAATGACCG
>JBCDCS010000357.1:0-3169 GCA_039181205.1 Pseudomonadota bacterium | reverse complement strand
TTCCACGGCAAGCTCACCGATGTGCGGCGGGAAGGCCTCGTCGCGGCGACCTTTACAGGCCGGGCAGGCCGACCCGACGACGTCGCCGCGACCGTCGCTTTCCTCGCATCTCCGGCGGCTGGGCACGTGACGGGCCAGGTGCTCCCGATCACTGGCGGTGCACACCTCGCCCGGTGATCGCGGCGAGGAAAGTCGTGGCACGTGAAGCAGGATGGCCAGAGGCCACTCGGCGCGTGTGATCTAAGGTTCTGACCCCTCACCCATACTCCCGCTGATCGTCGATGACCTTCCCGTCATTGGGCAGCCCATCGACCCGCGTAACAATCCCCTTCAATTTCAGTACCTGCGCCACGCTCTCGGCCCAGGCCGCCTCGTCTCCGCCCGGGGCCTGCACCTGCACCTCCATCGCGTCCATCTCGCCCGCCCGCGTAACGACCACCCGGGCGGCGGCGATCTCGGGATGGCGGGCCACGAACTCGGCCACCTGTTCGGGGCGCACGAACATGCCCTTGATCTTCGCCGTCTGGTCGGCGCGGCCCATCCAGCCCCTGATCCGCATATTCGTCCGGCCGCACGGGCTCTCACCCGGCAGGACAGCAGACAGATCCCCGGTGGCGAAGCGGATCAGTGGATAATCCGGGTTGAGCGATGTCACCACGACCTCGCCCACCTCGCCGACCTCCACCAAATCGCCGGTCCCGGGCCGTACGATCTCCAGGATGACACCCTCATCCACCACCATCCCCTCGGTGATCGGCGCACCGTCGGGTGCGCGCGTCTCATAGGCGATGTTGCCCAAATCGGCAGTGGCATAGCATTGCAGGCAGGTGATCCCCCGCTCGGCGTATTCCGCCCGAAGCGACGGGAACAGCGCCCCGCCCCCCACGGCGGCGGTCTTGATACCCAGCGCCTCGCCCATCTCCCCAGCGCGGTCCAGGATCACCTTCAGGTAGTCCGGCGTGCCCGCGTAGGCCGTCACACCCAGATCGGCCGCCGCCCGCACCTGCAGGTCGGTCTGGCCCGTCCCCGCCGGCACCACTACCGCGCCCACTGCCCGCGCGCCGTTCTCGAAGATGTGGCCCGCGGGGGTCAGATGGTAGCCGAAGCAATTCTGCACGATGTCATTGGCCCCGATCCCACAGGCATGCAGAAACCGGCCGATCCGCCACCAGTCGCGGGTCACACCGCCGGGCTCGTAGATGGGACCCGGAGACTGGAAGATCTGCGCCACGTTCGAGGTTCGGATGCCGCCGAAGGGCCGCGCGTCCGCCTGCCGCCGGGCCAGCTCGGACTTCCGCAGAACCGGCAGCTTGGCCAAATCCGACAGCGCCCCGATCTCGTCGGGCGCCAGCGATCCCGGTGCGGCGCTCACCTGTGCCACCTGCTGGCGCAGCGCCTCCAGTTGCGCGGCCTCGCGTTCGTCGGCGGAGCGCGTCTCCAGATCGTCGTAATGGCTCATGGCAGCCCCCAATATTGGCGCGCGCCGTCGAAGCTGGGCGCATGGAAACAGGGCACCCTAGCGCCCTCGATGTCCGCGATGGCGGTGGCATCGTCGCGGCCGACACCCGGCGCCGGCTCCCGCAATGCAACGCCTTTGATCCGGCCCGGATGGCGTCCGATGGCGTCGCGATAGACGACGGCGTCCTTTTGCCCGCTATCGCCCATCAGATAGGCGGGCAGGCCCGGATTGGCCGCCAGGATCGCATCTATGGCCCGGCCCTTATGGGTCCCGTGGCTGGCGCCCACGCCCTCTTCGGTGATGCCCAGATCGCGCAGGAACATCGGCCCGCGCGGCACCCCTTCATGGCGGAACAACTCTTCCAAGAAATGGTGAATGTTCCAAGGCGACGACGAGACGTAGAAAACTGGGTTCTTGCTGCCCTTCGCCATGGCCTCCATCAGCTCGATCGCATCGTCATGGGCCTGCCGCGTCAGCGCTGTGCCCGTGAAGGTCGTCCAGAGGTTCCGGGCCAGCGAATGGGCGCCGGTCTGGATCATCGTATCGTCGATATCCGAAATCACCATATACTCGGCCCCCGGCGCTGGGATGCGGGCGTGACACGGCACGGGGTCTTGCCCCTCTACGGCGACGTCGATCGTGGCCCAGCCTGGCTCGAATGCGCCCGGCACGGTTAGGCGGATGTAACCTTCCGCATCCGATACTGCGGTGACGCCGCCGCCGGTCACCGTGACGCCCTCCACTTCATCGGTGATGAACAGGTTCGCCATCTGCCGGACATTCATCCATTTGGATTGCTCGGGATCGGGCTCCGCCCGCCGCAGATGGCTCAGCACCCGACCCCGCAGCACGACGCCCTCGGGCGTGGCATAGCCCAGATAAGGGTCGAGAACGGGGTTGTCGTCGGCGCGGTCGCCGATCTTCTCCAGGCCGCTCTCGACCAGCTTGGCGGCGCGGATCACCAGGGGTTTCAGCATCGGGACCTCCGCTTCGTGTCGAAGGTCAACGACCGGCCGGGGCAGCGGTTGCCGATCATGCCAGTTTCAGCCGCAGCGGCGACCCTTTGAGCCGCACGATCTCGCCCCGCACCTCCATTTCCAGCCGCACGGTCGTCATATGCCAGCCCAGCGCGCCCAGGTCCGCCAGCTGCTCCTTCGTCAGGTGCTCGCCCGCCCGCTTCGCGATATCGGCGGCCTTCACCTCGCCGTCGGCCAGGACGGTGCTGATGGCCTCGCGACACACCTCGTATTTCCAGGTCGGGATATTCGTCGCACTGGTGCCCGTGGGTGTGCGGCAAGGGGTGCGGTCGGTCATGCCGCCAGCCTGTACGTGGCGAGCGGGTCATAGAGCGGTCCGTCCGGCGTCAGCGTGGACGACCAGAGCGTGACACCACTGGCCACCTCCGGCGCCATTGCGGGCGTGCCGAGCCGGGTCAGCGCCGTGGGCAGGCGGCCCGCGTCGGGTGGCGCCGAAGCCGAAAATCGGAGCAGTGTAATATGGGGCCGGAACCTTTCCCGTGCGAGCGGGATACCCGCCCCCTGCGCCGCCCGCCGAACCATCTCGCGCAAGGCCGTCAGCCCGGGATCGGCCGCGATATCGAGCACCACGGCCCGCGGCCGCCCCGATCCGAGCAGCGCATAGGCCAGCGGCGTCAACGTGGCGCGGGGCAGGGGCTTCGCCTCCAATGTCTCATGCAGCGCTTCCAGGCAG
>JBCDCS010000356.1:0-3184 GCA_039181205.1 Pseudomonadota bacterium | reverse complement strand
TGCTGGAAACCGGGCTGATGCAGGTTCGCGTCGGCGAACGGATCTTCACCGGCCGTCCGATCGTGTCGATGTAAGACCTATCACTCACAAGATAGTCGCACCGGGCCGGATCACGTCGATCCGGCCCAGTTTTCTTTGTTGATCAAAGCGTTCTGGATTATCCCTGGGTCGTCAATCCTGCGGAAATCCCGGCGAGATGCCCGCGTTGTCACGCCAATCTGCGCCAGGATGTCGGTGAACCGCCCTATTCCGCGGCCTTCGCCATCCGATGCAGCGGTTCGATCCACCCGGCCAGGTTCTCAGTCACGATATCCGCAAGCGCCTCCATATGGGCGTCGTCGTCGTTCAGGCACGGAATATAGAGGAAATGCTCGCCACCCGCTTCCTCGAAGCTCTCGTGGATCTCCTCGTTGATCTCTTCCAGCGTCTCGATGCAGTCGGAGCTGAATGCCGGTGCGATGACCGCGATGTTCGTCTTCCCCGCTTCCGCCAGCCGCGCGACCTCTTCCACCGTATAGGGCTGTAACCACTCCTCCGGCCCGAATTTCGACTGGAATGTCGTCACGATCTGCATCTCGTCCCAACCCAGCCGCTCGCGCAGCAGGCGCGTCGTCTTCTGGCACTGGCAATGGTACGGATCGCCCTCCAACAAATACCGCTTCGGCACCCCGTGATAGCTGCAGATCAAAATCTCGGGCGTCGGATCGGCCGCCGCATAGGCCCGCTCCACCGATTGCGCCAGGGCCTCGATGTACCGGTCGTCATCGCTGTAGGACGGCACGGTTCGCACCGGCGGCTGCCACTTTAACGTCATCAAGGACCGAAAGAACTGGTCGTTCGCGGTCGCCGTCGTCGCCCCCGCATATTGCGGATAAAGCGGGAAAAAAACGATCTTATCGCAGCCCGCCGCCTGCAACTGCTCGACCTTCGACTTGGTCGACGGGTTCCCGTATCGCATGCAGTACTCCACCACGACCCGGTCGCCATATCGCTCCCGCATCAGATCGGCCATCTTCGCCGTCTGCGCCTTGGTGATCGTCGCCAGCGGGCTTTCCCCCGCCGCTTCGTTCCAGATCGACTTATAGGCCGCCCCCGACGAAAACGGCCGCTTCGTCAGGATGATCCCCTGCAGAAGCGGCTGCCACAGCCAGGGCGAGTAATCGATCACCCGCCGGTCGCTCAGAAACTCGTTCAGATACCGCCGCATGGGCCAGTAATCATAGCCATCTGGCGTGCCCAGATTGGCCAACAGCACGCCGATCTTGCCCAGCCGAACCTTCGGATGGTCTTCGGGCGCATGGGGCAGCGCGGTCGGTTTCATCATGTTCATTCGTCCGGTCCCCTCTCTCTCACCCCCAGCGCATCCGCCAGCCGCGCCTGTGCCGATCCCGGCCTCAACGGCTTTTGCTGCGTGTCCGAAGGTGACCAGCCGGTCAGGTAAACCAACTGGAACGTCGCGGCGAGCCCCTCTCCATCTGGGAACGCATCATAGTATATACGCGCCGCCCGCTGAAACAGACCACGCGGCGGCGTGGTTTTATGCCGCGCCGCCAGCGCATTCGTCTCGCCCATGGCCCGCAAATCGCCCACCAGATGGGCCAAATCCCGGTATCGGACCTTCAGCGTGCTCACATCCGCCACCGGCAGCGCCAGCCCCGCCCGCTGCAGCAGCGCGCCCATATCCCGCACTTCGCCCATGGGCGCGATGCGGGGGCTCAGACCACCCATCACTTCGGTCTCCGCCTGTCCCAACGCCGCGCGCAGCTCCTGCAACGTCTCGCCGCCTGGGGCCACCGACATGAACAATCCGTCCGCCTTGAGCGCCCGACGGCACTGGATGATCTGCCCGACCGGATCATCCGCCCAATGCAGACACATGGCATGGATCACCAGGTCATGGGCGCCCACCGACAGGTCCAACACCTCCCCCTCCGGAACCACCGTCGCCCCCGGCACTACCCCGGCCCAGAGGTCCGGATGCGCCGTGACCACGGCCGGTGCCGTAAAGGTTCTGTTAATGTCTTTCAGTCTCTCCTGGACCTCGTCCATCGCCGCGTCGTGCAGAAACCAGGCCGATCCGTCCGCGCGGGCACGATGGGCCGCCAGGGCCTTCCGGTCGGTCATCAAAGGACGAGACATGCGCGGGACCTATGCCATCGGCCCCAAGTTGCAACAAGCGGCCCTTTTCGCGCGCGATCTGCTCTACCCGCCCACCTGCATGGCCTGCGACGAACGGGTTCAGGAAGAAGGCGGTCTCTGCCCCGCCTGCTGGGCCGAAACACCCTTCATCACCGGCGCCGCCTGCGATCTCTGCGGTGCGCCCCTGCCAGGCGACGATGACGGCGTCGCCTATTGCGACGATTGCCTCACCCTGGCCCGCCCCTGGGATGAAGGCCGCGCCGCTCTGGTCTATGCCGGGAAGGCCCGCGCCATGGTCCTGTCGCTCAAACACGGCGACCGCACCGAATTGGCCCAGGGCTGCGGCCGCTGGATGCACCGCATCGCCCGCGATCTCATCACGCCCGAGACGCTGATCACCGCGGTTCCCCTCCACCGCTGGCGCCTTCTGAAACGCCGTTACAACCAATCCGCGCTCCTGGCCCAGGACATCGCCGCCCGGTCCGGCGCCCGCTACGCCCCCATGCTGCTCACCCGCCATCGGGAGACGCCGAGCCAGGATCACCGCTCCGTCTCCGACCGGTTCGCCAACCTCCGGGACGCCATCTCGCTCTCCGGCGACGTCGCCGGTCGCCACGTCACCCTGGTCGATGACGTCATGACCTCGGGCGCCACAATGGCCGCCTGCGCCGACGTTTTGCGCCAAGGCGGCGCCGCCCGGATCACCGCGCTGGTCCTGGCCCGCGTTGCGAAGGATATGTGACAGCCTATATGCACGTGCAGCATCACCGGAGAGCCCCATGCAGCACGTCACCGTCTACACCCAGCCGCTCTGCGGCTTCTGCACCGCCGCCATAAAACTCCTGAAGAAAAAGGGCGTTCAGATCACCGAGATCGACACCGCCCGCCAGCAGGGCGCCCGGGACGAGATGATCCAGAAGGCCAACGGCAAGCGTACCACGCCGCAGATCTTCATCGGCGCGACCCATGTGGGCGGCTGCGATGACCTCTATGCCTTGGAACAGGCGGGCAAGCTCGATCCCCTTCTGAAAGCCGGATGAAGGTC
>JBCDCS010000355.1:0-3196 GCA_039181205.1 Pseudomonadota bacterium | reverse complement strand
GCGTCTTCATGACCATGCCGATGCCCCAGATGGCCGACGCCAAGATGAGGACGAGCATCATTGGCCGGTGGACCCGAAGCCGCCGCTGCCCCGCTCGGTCGTCGTCAGGGGCTGCTCGGCCACTTGCCAGACCGCACGGGTCACGGGCGCCAGGATGGCCTGGGCGATGCGCAAGCCATGGGTGATGGCAAACGGTGCGTCCCCGAGATTGATGACGATGACGCCCAGGGGGCCCCGATAATCTGCATCAATGGTGCCAGGGGTGTTGAGCAGCGTGATGCCGTGCTTGAGCGCCAGACCGGAGCGCGGCCGGAGCTGCAATTCGTGACCCGGTGCGATGGCGATGCGCAGACCGGTGGGAATGAGCGCGCGGGCGCCGGGGTTCAGCGTGATCGGATCGCCCCCCATGAGATCGGCGCGGATATCGGCCCCAGCGGCATCGGCCGTCTGGTAGGCGGGGAGCGGCAGGTCGGGATCGGCGCCGTCCTCGCGCGTCACTTCGATAAGGGTGGTCGTCATGGATTGTCCGGACGGCTTGGCGAAGTCCATGCCCCCAGCGTCATGACTCTGACCATCCCACCGACCAGCCAGACGCGCTTGGCGACGGCGCGCCAGCTTGACGACCCCTGCCTCTGGGTTGTCCCGAAACGGTCAATCCGTCTCACAATGCCTCCGCGATCCGCTCGGCCAGACGGCGGGCCGTGTCGGTCTTGCTGAGGCGCGGCCAAGGCTCGGCCCCCTCTTCGGTAATGAGCGTGATCGCATTCTCCGACCCGCCCATGATGCCGGTCCCGGGCGACACGTCGTTGGCAACGATCCAGTCGCAGCCCTTGCGATCCCGTTTCGTCGTCGCGTGGGCGATCACGTCGTCGGTCTCGGCTGCGAAACCTACCACAAGTTTCGGACGATCCGCCGCCTGTGCCACCATTGCCAGGATGTCCGGGTTTTCGGCAAAGGTCAGCACCGGCAGCCTGGACCCATCCTTCTTCATCTTCGACACGCTTGCATTTTCCACTCGCCAATCAGCCACCGCCGCGGCCATCACGGCCGCATCGGCGGGCAACGCGGTCTGAACCGCCTCCAGCATCTCCGCCGCGGTCTGAACCCGCTCGACATGCAGGCCGTCGGGCGGCGGCACGTCGGCGGGCCCGGTCACGAACGTGACCCGCGCGCCGAGATCGCGCAGGGCCGACGCGATGGCCGCACCTTGGGCCCCGGACGAGCGGTTGGCGATATAGCGCACAGGGTCGATAGGTTCATGGGTCGGGCCGGACGTGACGACGACATGGCGTCCGGTAAGCGGTCCGTCGGCAAAGACGGCGTCGATGGCGGCCAGAATATCCGGTACGTCCGCCAGGCGGCCCGGGCCGTATTCCCCGCAAGCCATGGGGCCTTCGACCGGCCCAACGACGCGGATGCCGTCGCCTTGCAGTGTCGCCAGGTTTCGCCGCGTCGCGGGATGATCCCACATGCGGACATTCATGGCCGGCACGATCATCACCGGCTTGTCGGTCGCCATCAGCACCGTCGTCGCCAGATCATCGGCCAAGCCAGCGGCCATCCGGCCCATCAGGTTCGCCGTGGCCGGGCAGACCAGGATCAGATCGGCGGCGCGGCTGAGCTCGATATGCCCCATCTCCGCCTCATCGGTCAGGTCGAACAGGTCGCGATAGACCTTCGACGCCGCCAAGGCCGACACCGAGAGCGGCGTTACGAACTCTTCGGCGGCACGGGTCAGCAAGGGCGTTACGATCGCCCCCTGATCCCGCAGACGCCGGATCAGTTCGAGCGATTTGAAGGCCGCAATGCCGCCGCCAATGATCAGCAGGATGTGTTTGCCCGGCGTCATGGGCCGACACCTAGTGGGCCGTGCCGGTGCCGTCCAGACAGGGCGGCGCGCAGGCCCGACAGCGCTCCGCCGATCCGGTCGGGTACCGGATCATCTGGCTGGCCAGATGCCCTGATCGCTGAGGGAGATAGGATTGCGGGGACGCGCTGGACGTCGCGAGCTATGTCTGCCTGGACGGTATAATGGTCAATCGCGGCTGGCACGGCTGAGCCGTCAGCGGAACGCCTCGCAGGGATCCGGCCGATCGGGCGCCGGTGCATCGAAGACCACGTCGCCCCCCGGGGGCACGCGGCCATCCTCGCCCTGGACCACGGCCAGAACCGTCACATCCGGCCGCACGCGCTCGATGGCGGCTGGGACACCCCAATCCTTCCGAGCATGGCCGTTGCCGGTGATCAGAACCACGGGCGCGCCGTATTCCGCCAGGGCGGCTAGGGTCCGGGCCGCGAATTGCGCATCGATCTGGCGCTGGCGAGCTACGAATTGCGGCAGCAAATCCTCGGGCAGCGCCCCGCAATGGGCATCGGCCTGCAATTGCTCCCGTTCCGCCTGTTGCGCTGGGGGCAGCGGCGCATCCAACCCATACCCAGCCAGGTCTCCAACCTCGCCCGCCGCGCCCAGGATCGGCGTGTCCGGGTTCGCCATGATCGGGGCATACATGGCGATGTCAGGCCACCCCGTTTCCGACCAGCCCAGAACTTCATCCAAAGCCTGGGGATCGCGCGGCACCGATGGGTTCAGATGGCCCGCTTGATCCTCGGTCAACATCTCGAAAACGATTGCGTTGGGCGAAAGTTCTTCGACCAAGCGCGCCTGCACCTCATGGTGTACCGGGTTGTCGTGTATTTCGCCCAGAACATAAATGTCCGCAGGCGGCAGCCCGTCGGCGGACACCGCGCCCGCCCAGACTAGGGCCAGCGCGGGCAGACACCTCACCCCAAGAAGCCCATCACTTCGCGCGATTGCTTTTCCAGGGATTTGCGCATCTTGGCGAAGGCCGCGGCCTCCAACTGGCGCACCCGCTCCTTCGACAGTGACAATTCATTGCCCAGCGATTCCAACGTCCTCGGGTCTTCACGCAGCTTGCGCTCGCGAACGATGAACCGCTCGCGGTCATTGAGCGACGACAACGCGGTGAGCAGCCATTCTCGCAACATCGCGTTGTCGTGGGACATCTCGACCGTCTGATCGGCCTGAACCGCGTCATCTTCCAGCGTGTCGATCCATTCCCGCCCGTCTTCATCCGACGATTGCGTGGCGTTCAGGCTGAAATCCGATCCCGAGAGGCGGCCTTCCATCATCTCCACATCGTGGAGCGGAACACCCACTTCCTCGGCGATCTTCTCG
>JBCDCS010000354.1:0-3203 GCA_039181205.1 Pseudomonadota bacterium | reverse complement strand
GAACGCAGACCCGCTCTGCCGACCTACGGTGTCGCCACGATGCCGGGCTCGACGACGCCTGCCATCTCCATGCGACCCGTGATGCGCGGCACGACGCCGGGCGAAATCTTGATCGCGTCCGCGTCTACCCCAACACAGCGACCGGACGTGGCGACAGATACTCCACCGCTGCAGGTCGTCACTCGCGCCTCGACGTCGGGCGGACGGATCTTCGCCATTGCGCTGGACGCCCAACCATCCCGATCCGCGGCCGACAAACTGCTGCTGCGCACGGCCCTGCAGGAACTGGACGCGCTCGACGACGCCTTGCGCCAAGTCGAACGGGTCCGCGGGGGCTTCGCGCCCAGCTTCATCGGGTTGAGCGAGCGGGAAGCCCATCGCGCCTGCGTCCGACTCCAGGCCCGGGATGTCCCCTGCTCGGTGGTCGCTGGCGGCTAGCGGCGGCGTCAGACCGCTACGGCGTCCGTTTCGGACGTTTTCAGGTCGAAGGCCGCTGCCATGAGCGCGCGGGTATAGGGGTCGACCGGATTGTCGAAGACCTGTGCGGCGTCGCCCTGCTCCACCACATCGCCGCGCTTCATGACCAGGACCTTGTGGCTCAGCGCTCGCACGACCTTCAAGTCGTGGCTGATGAACAGATAGGCGAGTCCGTGTGCCTTCTGCAGATCGCGCAGCAGATCGACGATCTGAACCTGCACGGTCTGGTCCAAGGCGGATGTTGGCTCATCCAGCACCACAAGTTTGGGCTTCAAGATCATGGCCCGGGCGATGGCGATGCGCTGGCGCTGGCCGCCCGAAAACTCATGGGGATAGCGGTCCATCGATCCCGGATCGATCCCTGTCTCTGCCAGGATATCCGCCACCTGCTCGCGATGGGGCCGATTGTCGCCGGTATCGTGCAGTCTCAGACCCTCGGCCACGATCTCGGCCACAGTCATCCGCGGAGACAGTGAGCCGTATGGGTCCTGGAACACGATCTGCATGGACTGGCGCAAGGGCCGCAGGTCGCGGGATTTCAACCCATCGATACGCCTGTCTTCCAGCGTGATGGCGCCTTCGGACGAAATCAGCCGCATGATCGCCAGCGCGAGCGTCGTCTTCCCGGACCCGGATTCGCCGACAATACCGACGGTTTCGCCCGCCCGAACGGCCAGCGTCGCATCATTGACCGCCTTCACGTAGCCCGCTGTCCGCTTTAGCAGACCTTTCTGGATGGGGAACCAGACTTTGAGGTTCTGGCTTGCCACGATCTCGGGCGCTTGGGACGCCACAGGATCCGGCTGGCCCGAGGCCTCTGCGGCAAGGAGCTTCTGTGTGTACGCATGCTGGGGGCGGTCGAATATCTCCGTCACCGGACCACTCTCGACGATTAACCCCTTCTCCATCACGCAAACCCGGTCGGCGAAGCGCCGGACGATTCCCAAATCGTGGGTGATGAAGAGCATGGACATGCCTTCATCGCGCTTCAATTGACCCAGAAGTTCCAGAATCTGCGCCTGGATGGTCACGTCCAGGGCCGTCGTCGGTTCATCGGCGATCAGCAATTCGGGCCCGTTGGCCAGCGCCATGGCGATCATCACGCGCTGGCGTTGGCCGCCGGACAATTCGTGGGGATAGGCCGACAGGCGGGTTTCCGCATCGACGATCCCGACCTTGTCGAGCAGGTCCAGAATGCGCGCCCGCGCGTTGTCACCGGTGAGACCTTGGTGCAGCCGCAAAGACTCGGCCAGTTGCTTTTCGATGGTGTGGAGCGGGTTCAGCGACGTCATCGGCTCCTGGAAAATGAAGCTGATATCGTTGCCCCGGACGCGGCGCAGTTCCCGTTCGTCCGCGCCGATCATCTGCGCGCCGTCATAGGTGACCGAGCCCGTCACACGGGCGCTGTCGGGCAGGAGCGAGACGGTGGACAGGGCCGTGATCGACTTCCCGGACCCGGATTCCCCCACCAGCGCGACGGTCTCGCCCTTCTCGACCGTGAAGGAGACGCCCTTGACCGCCTCGGTCTCCGCGCCGTCCTGGCGGAAGGCGATTCGCAGGTCTTGGACTGCAAGAAGGCTCACGAGAACGTCTTCCTCGGGTCGAACGCATCCCGCACGCCCTCGAAGATGAAGACCAGTAGCGACAGCATGACGGCGAAGGTAATGAACGCCGTGATGCCGAGCCAAGGCGCCTGGAGGTTGTCCTTGGCCTGCAGCGTCAGCTCGCCCAGGGACGGCGCCGAGGATGGCAGACCGAAGCCCAGGAAGTCGAGCGAAGCGAGAGTGGCGATGGAGCCGGTCACGATGAAGGGCAGGAACGTCACCGTGGCCACCATCGCGTTGGGCAGGACGTGGCGGAACATGATGGTTCCATTGCCGACCCCCAAAGCACGGGCGGCCCGGACGTATTCGAAGTTGCGGGCCCGCAGAAACTCGGCTCGGACAACCCCGACCAATGCGGTCCATCCGAAAAGGATCGCCAGCCCGACCAATATCCAGAAGTTCATCGGTATGATCGCCGCCACGATGATGATGATATAAAGGCTGGGGGTCGCGCCCCAGATCTCGATGATGCGCTGGAAGACCAGATCGATCCAGCCTCCGAAGAAGCCCTGAACCGCGCCTGCCGCGATGCCGATGATGCTGGTCAGCACCGTCACGATGAGCGCGAAGGCCACCGACAGGCGGAAACCGTAGATCACGCGTGCCAGAACATCGCGGGCCGTGTCATCGGTGCCCAACCAGTGGTTGGCATCGGGTGCACTGGGCGCCGCCCCCGAAATGTCGCTGACCGTGTTGTAGCTGTAGGGGATCGGCGGCCATAGTAGCCACCCGGCCTCGACCGGGTTGCCGTTGAACGCGCCCGTTTCGCCAACTTCTTCGATCACGTCTTCGGGAAAGTCGAAGCAATCCTCCAACCCGCCGGAGATGATCAGGCATTGCACTTCGATATCGCGATAGACGGCCTCGGTGCGGAAATCGCCGCCGAATTCCGTCTCGGCATAGAAGCGGGTGATCGGCGTATACCAGTCGCCCTGGTAGCTCACGAGCAGCGGGCGGTCATTGGCCACGAGTTCCGCGCAAAGGGCGATCCCGAACAGAACCGCAAAGATGCGCAGCGACCAAACCGCCCGGCGGTTACGCCGGAAATTGCGCAAGCGGCGCTGGTTCAGGGGCGAGAGGGTGAAGACGCCCATGTCAGGCCTCCCGCCGCTCGAAATCGAT
>JBCDCS010000353.1:0-3218 GCA_039181205.1 Pseudomonadota bacterium | reverse complement strand
TCTTCCTCCGTGAGCTAGGCCATCACGCGCCGGAGGGAAAGACGATCATGGCGCGGGTTTGCGCGCAGTCGCGTGCAGATCGGCGACTTCGGCGGGATCGAGCGCAAGGGCTGTGGCGAACCGCTTCAGAAACTGACGCTCAGCCGGATGATCGGGGTCGATGGCCGTCAGCGCGGCGGCATAGACTTCGGCCTCGTGCCCACGCGGCACATCGCGGGCCAGCGCTTCGGGGTGAACGGGCTCCGAAAGGGCCACGTCGACCACCGCCTGATCTTCCGGCGTCTCCGCATCCATGACGATCTGATCCAGCAGCGCCCGCTCCTCGGCATCGATCACACCGTCGGCGCGCACCGCCTGGCCCATGGCGCGGATCATGATCGCCGCCGTCTCATCGTCCTGGGGCCCCGCATCGGCCAGCGCCTCTTGATCGGCCCCCTGCCCCACAGCCGAGGTCCCCCCGGCCATGGCCGCCAATCCGCCCAGCAAACCGCCGCCCGCCGCGCCACCGCCCAAACCGGCCAGCATAGACGACAGCCCGCCGCCAGAGCCGCCCGCCTGGGACATCATCTGCTTCACGCCTTGCATCCCGCCGCGTTGGCGGAAAGCCTGGTATCCCTTGGCGGCCGCGAACGCGATCGCCATCTTCATGGCCATACGCTTCAAAGACATCGGTGAACTCCCCGGTTGTGCTCCGGGTGAGATAGGCACGATCCGCGCTGCCGCTAGGGCAGCAGGTTCGGCACGATGGTCACGATGGCCGGGAACATCCACAAGATCGCCAAGCCGATCACCTGGATCAGCACGAACGGGATCACGCCGCGATAAATGTGCCCCGTCGTGACTTCTTTCGGTGCCACGCCCCGCAGATAGAACAGCGCGAACCCGAAGGGTGGCGTCAGGAACGAGGTCTGCAGATTCACCGCGATCATGATCGTCACCCATTTCGGATCGAACGTCCCGCCATAGATCACGGGCCCGACGATGGGGATCACGATGTAGATGATCTCCAGGAAGTCGAGCACGAAGCCGAGGATGAACAGTACCAGCATCACGATCAGGAAGACCGTCAGCTCATTGTCGAAGCTGCGCAGGAACTGCTGGATGTAATGTTCCCCGCCGAAGGAAATCAGCACCAGGTTCAATAGCTGCGAGCCGATCAGGATGGTGAAGACCATGGACGTGACCTTGGCCGTCTCCCGCACAACGGGGCCCAGGACGTTCGCCCGGAACAGAACCCAGCACGCGAAGAGCAAGCCAATGAACGCCGCGTGGTAGGCGACTTGCGCGATGAAAAGCGCGACGGAATCGGCGGCCGTCGTGCTCTCGACCCCGACCCGCAGATCGAAGTTCACGCCGAAGAGCAGCATGATGACCAACGCGAGCGACGCCATCAGGATCGGCCCGCCGGAGCGACCTTCTTCCTGCAGCTTGCGGTAGGCCGCCAGCATGATCGCGCCGCCCGCCCCAAGCGCCGCCGCCGGTGTCGGGTTGGTAATGCCGCCCAGGATCGAGCCCAGAACCGCAACGATCAGAATAAGCGGCGGGAAGACCACGCGCAGAAGCTCGTTCTGCGCCAGCCGCTTGAGGCCGGGGCTGACCCCGTAAAGCGTGATCGCCAGCGGGATCGCCATGATCGTGAAGGTGGCACCGGGAGATGTCAGCGGCCCGATCAGGAAGATGTCGAGCACGAAGGCCAGCGCCACGCCCCCGGCGCCGATGGCAAGCGGTAGGCCCGGCTCCAGCGGGTTCACACCGCGGGCCAAGGACAGGGTCAGGGCCAGGCCCAGGAACACGAGCGCGACGCCCGTCCCGATGGGGGCGGCACTCGCGATGGCCGCATTGCGGGCCTCGATCAACTCCTCCGCCGACAGCTCCCGCGACAGCTCTACGCCGCCCGCTTCGGTGATCGCGGCCTGCTGCGACACGGCCAGGTCCCAGGCGGCTTGGCCGTGCAACTCGATCATGGCAGCCTGGCAGGCCTCGGAGACGTTGGTCCGAAGGCTGGCCGTGTCCCCAGCGATCGAGAAGCTGGACACCATCACGTCCTGGCTGCCGATGGCACCGGTCAGCCCCAGCAGGATCGCCCCGACGATCAACGCGACCGGAACCCCCAAATACCAGACCAGCGCGTCATTGCGTGTGGTGTAGGACGCCTGTCCTTGTCCCAGAACCACGGCCGGGGCCTTCTTGGGATTGAGAAGCGCGAAGCCAAACGCATAGGCGCCGTAAAGCGCGGCCAGGAAGATGCCCGGCAACAGCGCGGCCTGGAACAGCGTCCCGACCGACAGGACAGCCGGTTCCCCCAAATAGGTCAGTGCATCGGAACAGCCCACGGATTGCGCGCGGTTTTCCTGTGCCGCCGAATAGATATCCCCGGCCAACGTCCCCAAGAGCACGATCACGATAGAGGGCGGGATGATCTGGCCCAGCGTGCCGCTGGCCGCGATGACGCCCGTGGACAGTTCGGGCGAATACCCGTTCCTGAGCATCGTCGGCAGGGCCAGCAGACCCATGGTGACCACGGTCGCGCCCACGATCCCGGTGGAGGCGGCCAGGAAGGCGCCCACGATCACGATGCTGACGGCCAACCCGCCCGGCAGCGGCCCGAAGACCCGCGCCATGGTCGTCAGCAAGTCCTCGGCGATTTTCGACCGTTCCAGCGTGATCCCCATCATCACGAACATGGCCACCGCCAACAGCGTCTCGATTGACGCGCCCGCGATGACCCGCTCGTTCATACGGTTGGTGATGAAGCTGATATTGCGGTCCAGCGCCTGCTCCCACCCGCCGGGGAAGAGCGGCTCCTCGATCCGGGGCAAGTCCGGGTATCGGAAGATCGAGATCGCGTCCCTGCCGACGCCTTCCGCCAGCAGGGCCGCATATTCCGCGCTGCCCGTGTCGATGGCCTGGTGGATCAGGATACCCGCGCTGTCCAAGGCGGCGATGATCCCGAAGCTGATCATCCCCGCGCCCGCGATGGCGAAGGCGACCGGGAAGCCCGACATGATCCCGCCGAAGAGGCAGAGGAACACGATGATCAGGCCAATTTCGACCCCGTCCAATCCGAATATCATGTCGTCTCGTTCCCCCGCAGGCGTTCAGGCGCCCGTCTCAAAGATTGGTCGGTGTCAGTGGATTTCGGCCGCACGCTCGGCCGTTTCGTCGCCCAAGGTATCTTTGTCCAAGTAGCGGTTCGCGCTGCCTTCGCCTTCGCGGTA
>JBCDCS010000352.1:0-3242 GCA_039181205.1 Pseudomonadota bacterium | reverse complement strand
GACGCCTTCACGCGCGAGGATCTCTGGCAGACAATGCACGACCTGCGCCACGTTGAGCGGTTCACCTGTGTCCTGATCACCCACGACCTTCGCGAGAGCGTCTTTCTGTCCGACCGCACGGTCGTCTTCAGTGCCCGCCCCGCCCGCGCCCAGCGCACCGTCGAAATCGACCTCGGGACCGACCGCACGCTCGATGATCTCTACACGCCCCGCGCCGTCGAACTTTTGGCCACGCTGCGCCACGAAATCCAGATCGCCCAAGGGCGCGAGCCCGATTCGACTGCGAACCAGCGAACCAGCACGGCCCCCGCCGAGGCTCCGCAATGAGTCCCGCGCTCCGTCCGATCCTCGTCCCGGTGGCGGCGATGGTGATCTTCCTGGTCCTCTGGGAATTGCTGGTCTGGGTGAATGGCTGGCCGAACTTCGTCATGGCCTCGCCCTCCGACCTGCCCCCGGCCTATGCCAGGCACTGGGACCTGTTCCTGATTGGCGGGTGGCAGACCCTTTGGCGCACCGTACTGGGCCTGCTGATCGCGGTCATCTTCGGCCTACTGCTCGGCATGATCATGGGATTTTCGCGCCTGGCGCGCGAAGCGCTCTACCCCCTTCTCGTCGGCTTCAACGCTATCCCCAAAGCAACGGTCGTCCCGATCCTCGCGCTCCTCTTCGTTGGCCAGCACGATTTCAACACCGTGCTCTTGGCCTTCATGATCTCGTTCTTCCCGATCGCGGTGTCGGTCTCCATAGGCCTCTCGACGCTGGAGCCCGAATACCGCGACATTCTCCGCTCCCTCGGCGCCTCCAGCACGACGATCTTCTGGAAGATCGCCCTGCCGAAGACGCTGCCGGAATTCTTCGGCGCCCTGAAAGTCGCCGTTACCCTTGCCTTCATCGGCACCAACCTGATGGAGATCGTCTCCCCCCACGGCCGCGGCCTCGGCGCGCTCTTCGACTCGGGTCGCACCAATGCCGACTACCCGCTGATGTTCGCCGTGCTGATCGCCCTCGCCGTGCTCGGCATCGCACTCTTCTACGTGGTGGTCGCCCTCGAACGCATCTTCGCCGGCTGGGCCGAACGGTCGCCTACCTGAAGGACTCTCCCAGCTTCCGCAATCGCGCGTCGAACTCGCCGCGGTCGACGTAGCAGCCCTGCAGGTGCCGACGCCCGGTCGATGGGTCGAAGGCCTCCCGCCCGTGCAGCACCCGTCGGTTGTCGAAAACGACCATCTCACCGGGAGCGAGCCGCAACTCGACCCGGAACCGGGCCTCGCGCGTCAACGCCATGTAGGCCCGGTATGCCCGGTAGTAGGCCGACAACACATCCGGCCCCATATCGAAGACATCCGCGATATGGGCGTTCCAGCGAAGCTCGACCACCTGACCCGCTTCGTCCAGATTGATGACCGGCCGCCGCACCCGAATATCCGTCTCGGCATCATGGAACCGGAACTGGATCGGCACGCTGGCCAACAGATCGAAGGCGTCCGGGTCCTCAATACGCAGGGCTTCGGCCAAAGCCACGCCATCCGCAAAGACCGAGCCGCCGCCCTCCGCGGCATTCTCCAAGCAGTGTAAGAACTGATAGCCCGGCGGCACTTCTTGATTGGGTAGGTCGGTATGGAGCGGCAGAGCATCTGCCGTGTAAGCGGAGTTATTCGGGTCGGGCTTCGAAACCACCTCGAATGTCGTTCCGAAGTTGGTCCGGCGGAGGAAACCGATCCGCTGGGCCAGCGCCACACCGGCACCATCCCCGGACAATCCCTCGACCAGTGTCAGCCCCTTTGTCTTGGTCTCGCGGAGCCAAGCCAGCAATGCGTCATCGGAATTGGCAATATCAGCCGCCCGGTGACGCGGCGGTTCGAACCGCTCGCTCCAAGGTTCAAACGAAATGTCGGCCGGATCGTCGATCCGGCGCCCCGGCCGATGACGCGCCAGCCAATCCAAGTCAAACGCCGCCTCGCCGGTATCGGCCCAATCGAGGACCAAGCGCGGCCCATCGATCCGCGCGTCTTGTAAGACCGGCGCTTCCGGCACAGCCAGCAAATCGATGACCCGCTCCTGCGTGGCGGGGTGGAATGCGTCGGGGCCGTTATCGCGCAACCAGATGAAGGGATAATCGGCCGGAGCATCGGGCCAATCCACGCGCAGCAAGCCGTTGCCCAGAGTTAGTTCGGTCATGTCATCAATCCTGATCAGTCAAAGCCAAATGCGATTGCAAAAGGCTCAGACGCCGGGCGGCCACCAAAATTGCGGCTTGCCGTAGGGCTGTCCCGGCGCGCGGTTCGCGCAGACGAGGCGACGGCTGGTCATGATGGCAAGCTAGACGCAGCACGGGCTGTTCGTCCATCGAAATTGCAGCGACTTGCATCGCCCAATGACCGGGCATATTTTGCTAATCGAGAGGTTGGCGCGGGCAGGCGCCTCGCCAACCTGGTCAGGTCCGGAAGGAAGCAGCCACAACGAGCCCCGTCTGGGTCGTCGTCCAGCCTCTCACCCACAGCACAGCAATGACTGGCCGAAACGTCGCGGGTTAAACGCACTCGTCGGTGAGTACGTCGCCCAGAACGCTGTTCCAGGCGCCCGCGCCCTTGGAGCCCAGAACGTCCAGATGCCCAATGCGCGCGAGACCGACGTCCTTTGGCCGGATCACCTCTTTGCTGATCCGTGCCGCGGGATAGGCCTTCATCAATCGCCAAACGGATTTGGGCGGGCATAGGGAATCATCGGCCACAGCCACCATTCGAACCGGACAGGCCAAGGCTTCCGGCCGAGTGGCGACAAGATCCGGATCGGAGGCCTGAAAGTCCCGCGATAGGCACCAACGCCGCCATTGCTCATAGACGCCTGCAGGAATGTCCGGCCCTACGCCGATGGCCTGCATCGGCAGATATCCGACCCGTCGGGCCAGCGACGGCAGACCGGGCGTCCAAAACGCACGGGCAAACGCCTGGTAGGGCCAGGGGTGATCCGTCACATGCACCGCTCCGGCAGCGACACAAATGACCCGATCGATCCGATCCAGGCCCGTTTGATACGACAGCATCATGCCGCCTAGAGAATGCCCGATCACCCAGACTGGCGTGCCGGGCATTGCTTCGGCTGCGTAGTTGCGGGCGGCCTGCTGATCCCGCACACCCCAATCGGTCATCGTCGCTGGGCTTCCGCGCGGCGACCCGGACCACCCGAAGTCGCGATAATCATAGGTCAGGCATGCGACGCCATTGTCCGCGAGCCACCTAGCG
>JBCDCS010000351.1:0-3252 GCA_039181205.1 Pseudomonadota bacterium | reverse complement strand
GCGGCGCATGATCGTCGTCAGGTGCGACTGGGAGGAGAAGCCGGTGGCATAGGCGACCTCGGCCACCGGTGTATCGGTCTCCGACAGCATCGCCTGCGCCCGCAGCAGACGCTCGCGGCGGAGCCATTGGTGCGGGGTCATGCCCGTCTCGATCTTGAAGCGGCGCAGCAGCGCGAAAGGCGACAGGCCCAGATCCTCTGCGATGTCCTTCAGGGGGACGACCTCGTCCATCCGGTCGGTCATCGCGGCCTGGGCCCGGCCCACGGTCTTGGGGTCGCGGGGTGTGCGACGGCGGGCGGGGCTTTCGTCGAAACGCCAGGCTTTGTTGGAATAGGCCCGGAGAAGGTGACCAGCGATCACGCTGTCGAACCCGTCCACCACGAGGCGCGACGCAGGCTCGCCCGCGGCCATCTCCAGCATTAGCGTGGGGGCCAGCGAGGCTAGGAACGGGTCGATCACATCCATCCGGTCGATCAACTCGATCATGTCGGGGTCGTAGCCCTCGCGGGTGACGAGGTCGCGGAATGTCTCGTGCGCGAGGTAAAAGTGAAGCACTTCGGTTCCGGGTGGCAGACGCCACTGGGTGATGCTGCGCGCCGGTATGAGAGTGGCCCGACGGTCGTTGTTCGCGGTTCCTGTCAGCCGTCCATCTTCGTGCCGTTCGACGCCGCGGGTGCCCCGGAGCGGGAAGACGAGCACGTGATCTTCCCCGGTGGCTGGCGGCGACAACGCCATATCGTGAGAATTATGGAGTAGTCTCCGAACGCGTAGCCGGTCGCCGCCGGTATCTGCGCAGACCTCTTTAACCCAGCCGTCCCTATCGATCGCATCCGCGAACGACTTGGGTCCATCTCTCCTGGCGGTATCGGTCATGGCTGCCTCACGCGCCTGTTATGGGACAGATGTACAGCGTTGCCGCTGCCACGTCTAACACAGCGCTGTTTTTGCACCTGGTTGCGATTTGGCCACAACGGGCGATCACAGTTTCAAAGGTTCGCTAATCCGTGCAAAGCGCAATCAGATGTAATCACGCTCCGCCGCCGCCGTGCAGAAAGGTGAAAAAAACACAGGCTGGAGCTCGCATGTCCCGTATCCCCATCCCCGCCACCATTGAGGACGCTCCCGAGGCGGCGCAGGACGGGCTTCGCGCCATTCAAGCGGCACAGGGCAAGGCGGCAAACCTGCATCGAACGATAGCGCGGAGCCCTGCAACCCTCGCAGCTTATTTGGCCATGGGCCAAGCACTCGACACTGGCACCCTCGATCCAGCTATCGCGCGGCGCATCGCCATCGGCTCGGCCCAGACCAACGGCGCCGAATATTGCCTCGCGATTCAGTGCACGCTGGGCCGCGCCGCCGGCCTGACGCCGGCCGAAATCGAGGCCGCCCGCCTCTGGCACTCGCGCAAAGCGGACGCGGCGGCGGCGCTTAGTTTCGCGGAAGCGGTCCTGACGGAGGTCGGCCATGTCCCTTCGGCCATCTTCGCGGATGTCCGCGCCTCCGGCCTATCGGACGAGGCTATGGTCGAAATCGTGGGCCATGTCGCCATGAACGTCATGGCCAACTACATAGCCTCCGCTTTCGATCTGGAGATTGACTACCCCGCGGTGGAACCGCTGGAGAGTTGAGGCGACCCCTCCGTGGCATATTGGGCCATTTCGCAAGTTATGGCCTAGCGGCACACTTGCGAAAGCGGACTTTGAACTCTGTGTCCTGAATGGCAGCAATTGTCCCGCACACCACCAGTTCGCCAGCGGCCTGATTTTGCACCCGCAGCGAGCGGCCGGAATGCGAACTGCAAACGCAGCATCGCAAGTGAAAGACGAACGGTCGGTATGGGCCGAGCTGAGTATCTGGGCTCAGACATGGTCAAGCTGCATCTACAAGCTTGGGTTTCGGCGGAGGTGCGCGGGTCTACGAGGGACGGACGGCCGAAATCGCCTGCATACAAACCAATGCGCACTAGAAGCTCCAACGTTCGGCAAAGTTGCCCCAGCCGCTTCGCTCCAACGTCATGTTCTGTAGAAGTGGAAGACCAGAGAATGCAAGTGTAAGTTCGAAGACCTTGGAGGTCTTCGCCAAGAAGCGGCAGGCTGCGCTCCTAGTTTGCTAGGCGGTACCGAGGGCCGACGCGATCCACCTGATCGGCGGACGGCCGAATGCGGCTATCGCGAGCTATCGTCCGGGCACGTCGGCGGCGGCCGACAACTGCGAGCCTTATCGCTGCGGCACACATGTCACCAGCCGTTCGCCCTAATGCCAGCCGACATGCGCTCCATCACTGGCCATCTCAGCGTGAACCCATTGGGCTCCGCAACTCTATTCGGGAGCGGTATAGACCTGCCGGATTAGTTCTGTCAGCGGAAGGTCGGCGAGTCCCACACATATGACGTTCTCCTTCGTCGATCATGCAACCGGCGGAGCGACCCGACCATCCTGTAAACCGCTCGCCGTTGTCCTTGGATCAATGGCGGACAGGGACGCGCTCTCTCTTAACAATCGGCCCGGTTCGCGGCTTTGAAGTCATTCGCCATGGGCTCCGGACTGATGGCCGCCAACATGGCCGCCTTCGACGGCATCGCTTCGTTCTGGGCTAAGCAGCGGTGCGTTCGATGGACGACCTTCTTGAGAGATATCGTGCTGCGGACGCAGTTGGTTGCTCTCAGGTGGAAGGCGCCGTCGTCCTTTTTTGCTCTCTTCTCTTTGGACTGTCGGCCTGCATTCCGCGATACCGCCCGCCTGCAGGGCCCAACCAGAGCTCATCGGGGCGAAGAACTTGAACGCCCACGCCAGAGCTCCGGCACTCCGACCGACCGTCTGCAGTCCGAAAACCAGCTCCCGGACCTCCGCCGGCTACGGAGGTTTGTCCGTCCACCTCAACACATTTCCACTTCCGCCTGAACGTTTCCACGACGCCGCCGGACTGTCCGCCGGTCGTCGGAGTGGACAGGATCACGCGAACAGGAACTCGTCCGCCATCAGGCGCTCGAAGGCAAAGCCATCGAGAGAGAACGCCGTATCGCCCAGAGCCCTGATCTTTACGGTATCGAAGCTGGCGCCATCCAGATCGGCCGTGATGGCCCCGGCGCTGGCGTCGTAGCTCTCCGCGCCGATCCGGCCGCCGTCTTCAAAGAAGATCACCCGGACCTGGGCGTCGCCCCGAAGATCGGCAAAATCGAAGCTCGCCTCTGTTGCGTCGTCAAATTCGCCGTCCTGCAGGCGGAATGTGAGCGTCTCACGGTCGTTGACGAG
>JBCDCS010000350.1:0-3262 GCA_039181205.1 Pseudomonadota bacterium | reverse complement strand
TGTCTGGTTCTAACGGAGATGATCGAGCACGCGCACTTGCGTGTGCGTCGGCAGATCCTCCCTGGTGACAGTAAAGTGCGGTCCGAACGCGAAGTCTACGTCCTCGTCCCGGAAGTGGGCCAGAAAGTCCGCAATCCATTGGATATTCGCCGGGCGGTAGGCCAGCGTGCGGAAATGCATGGGGATGATGAGCTTGGGCTCGGTCTTGTGGATCATGCGCATCAGATCGGGCAGTGCGATGGTGGGCGGCCCTCCAGTGAGCGCGAGCAGGATGTCCACACCTTCGAAGAACGCGATCTGGTCGTCATCGAGCGCGTTGCCGACGTCACCCATATGGGCGATCTGCATTCCGTCCAGTTCGAACCGATACATGGCGTTCTGGTTGGCGACGCCGCGGGGATGGTGCTCCCATTCCTCGGCGGCGATGGCGCGGACATGCAGCGGGCCGACCATGCCCTCGCCCTGGCCATCGCTCGCGATGTCGAGCGTGTTGCAGGTCACGGGGCCGCCCTTGATCAGGTCGGAGCGGCAATGGGCGTCGTCGTCATCCGACGAGGTCAGGACAACGTCAGCCGTTTCCTCGATGGCCGGATATCCAAGAACATCAGGGGTATAGGGGTCGGTGATGACGCTGAGCGTCTCGCCCTGGAGCTTCAGGGCCGCCTGTCCGAACCAGGTGATCCGCATTAGTTGTTCCCGACCGCCCGGGGGCTGGACGTGGCGGTGATGTCGTCGTTGTCGGGGCGGGGATGGGTGATCCAATCGCCCCCTTGGCCGCGGCAGAGCACGGCTTCGACACCTTTGCGCCAGGCCTCGTCGGTGATCGCGACTTGCGGCGGGCAATAGCGCAGGGTCAGGCCGCAGCGGCGGCGGTCGGAGGTATTCGGCTCCGAGCCATGGACCAGCATATCGGCGTGGAGCGAGCAGGTGCCGGCCTTGAGCACGTTGGTGAAGGGTGTGCCCAGACTGTCGGCATCGGGGATGCCATGGGCAAAGACTTCGCCGTCGACGGCCCGCATTTCGATGCGGCCGCGATTGTGGGTGCCGGGAATGAAGCGCATGGCCGCATTGGCGTCATCGGCATCGTCGATGGCGAGCCAGACGGTGACGGTGCGCGCCGGTGTCAGGGCCCAGAAGCCGGCATCCTGGTGCCAGGGGACGGAACGGCGCTCCCCTGCCGGTTTGGATAGGATCGCCGTGGCCCAACACAGGATATCGGGTCCGATGATGTCCTGGACGAGATCCAAGATCTTCGGGTGACGGGCGATGTCGTGGAGCGTCGATAGCCGCGCCTGATAGCAGTTGATGCCGTAGGCGCCGTCTTCGCCCATGGCGGCGAGCCAGCCGTCGATGGTCGTGCGAAGCGTGGCGGTTTCGTCTGGTGTAAGCACTTGGAAGGGCTGGATATAGCCCTCGCGATTGTAATGGTCGATCTGTGCCTGAGTTAGCGTCGTGGGGGCGGTCCGAACGGGGGCGAAGGCCAGGTCCTTTGGCGTGTCGAGCATGGTGAGTCTCCTCGGGAGAGGTTATGCTGCATTCGAATGCAAAGCGAGTCCCTTGTGGGCCCATCCCGCTTGGGGCAGGGAATGAGGATGACCTGTTTGCAATGTGACATCTGGGGCGCGCGCTCCTCGGCTCGAAGTTGGGCCCCTTCGCTCGGGGGGCAGCCGTGACCCCGGGGGGGCTGCCACCGCAGACGGCGCTGATGACCCAGCGGGCGGTGTTTACCGAGGCCTATGCGGTCATCCCTGGTGCTTGCATGACCGATATCGTGACATCCCTGCTGCCGGGCTGGCGGGGCATGCGGATGTGGGTTCTGGCACGACCGCTCTCGGGGTTTTCGGAGACGTTTTCCCATTATCTTGTCGATCTGTCGGCAGAGGGCGGGTCGGACGCGCCAGAGGTCGATGCGGCGGCGCAATCGGTGCTTTACGTGGTCGAGGGCGGGCTGGATCTGACTTTGGATGGAGTAACCCGGCACCTGCTGCCCGGCGGATATGCCTGGATCGCCCCCGGGGCGGCTTGGACGGTGATGGCGGCGGACGGGGCCCGGTTCCACTGGATCCGAAAGCGCTGGGTCGGCGCGCCGGGTGTGTCGATGCCAGAGAGCTTCGTCACCCACGAGGACGAGGCGGTCACCACGGCGATGCCCCATACGGACGGGCGGTGGGCCACGACACGGTTCGTGGACCCGGAGGACGTGGCCCATGATTGCCATGTGAATATCGTGACATTCCAACCGGGTGGGACGATCCCGTTCGAGGAGACCCATGTAATGGAACACGGGCTTTTCGTGCTGGAGGGGAAGGCCGTCTACAAGCTCAACCGGGATTGGGTCGAGGTGCAGGCGGGCGATTTCATGTGGCTGCGCGCCTTCTGCCCGCAAGCCTGTTATGCGGGCGGGCCGGGGCGGTTCCGGTACCTGCTCTATAAGGACGTGAACCGGCACGCCGCGCTGTCTGGGACGTTCGGGATTTAGGTATTTGTGGCCAGAGGAAGATAATGGCTGGGTTTCTGACGACACATGTGCTGGACACGGCCCGGGGGCGGCCGGCGGCGGGATTGCGGATCGAGTTGCTGCGCGATGGGGTCGTGTTGGCGGAGGTTGTGACCAACGATGATGGGCGGACGGACTCCCCGATCTTGGGGGAAGATCGTTTTGAAAACGGGTCCTATGAGTTGCGCTTCCATGCCGGTGATTGGATGCGGGCCGAGGGGTTGATTGGGGACGGGACCGCGTTTCTGGACGTGATCCCGATTGCCTTCGGGCTGGCTGAGGACGCGCATTACCATGTGCCGCTGCTGCTGAGCCCCTATGGCTATTCGACCTATCGCGGGAGTTGAGGCGGTTGCTCATCTTTTGAGCAAGGCCGGTTCGGCGTAACCTCAACCGGGCGGCCGATCTGGCGGCCGGGTGGGGCGGCTTGTAAGGGGAACGCATGTACGACCTCGCCATTTTCATGGATTGGATCGAATTCGCGGTGCGGTGGCTCCATGTGATCACTGCCATCGCGTGGATCGGGTCGTCGTTTTACTTCATCGCGCTGGATCTGGGGTTGAACCGGTCCGTCCCGGGTCCCGCGGACGGGGAGGAATGGCAGGTCCATGGAGGCGGATTTTATCACATTCAAAAGTACTTAGTCGCTCCCGAGGCGATGCCGGAGCATCTCACCTGGTTCAAATGGGAGAGCTACGCGACGTGGCTCTCGGGCTTCGCGTTGCTGGCGTTGATGTATTGGCTGGGGGCGGAGCTTTATCTGAT
>JBCDCS010000349.1:0-3269 GCA_039181205.1 Pseudomonadota bacterium | reverse complement strand
TGGGGCTCGACCGCATCTTCGGGCTCCAGGGCGAGAATGGGCTGGCGGTCGGGCGCGGGCGGACGCTCCGACGGGGTCAAAACGGTCGCATCCGACTGCCGGGCCACCAGGGACGCGATTTCGACACCCATCGTCGCCTGTGCGCGGGCGACCTGCCCAATGCGCGCCTCGACGTCCTCCCGCACTGCGGCCGCCGTTCTGGACTGCACGCTCACATAGGCCGACCGCATGGAGTCGATGGCCGCTTGCAGCCGCGCGCTTTCCTCGCGCACGGTCTGCGCCGTCCGCGTAGCGGAAGCAGCGATCCAGATCAGCGCGATCGGCAGAAAGACCGCAACGATGGTCAGGGCAAGCGTCAATGGTCCGGTCGCCGCAGATTGCGATCGATCCACACCCAAGCTCAGCAGCGCCCATATCATCAGCGCCAGCCACACCAAGCTTGCCCCAACGGCGACCGCATCGATGGTCGAAATCGGTCCCAGACGCCCCTGCTTCTCGGCCATCAGCGATCCCTCACCTGTAATCGATGGCCGTGACTTCGTAGTCCCGGGTCCCTCCGGGCGTTCGGACCTCGACGCTGTCGCCTTCCTCCTTGCCGATCAGAGCGCGGGCCAGGGGCGACTTGATGTTCAGAAGACCGTTCTCGATATCTGCCTCCTGTTCGCCGACGATCTGGTAGGTTTTTTCCTCCTCCGTGTCTTCATCGACGATGGTCACGGTGGCGCCGAACTTGATCGCGCCCGAAAGCTTGGCAGGATCGATGACATCGGCCAGGGAAATCAGACCCTCCAGTTCCTTGATGCGGCCCTCGATGAAGGACTGTTTTTCCCGGGCCGAGTGGTATTCAGCGTTTTCCGACAGGTCGCCATGCTCACGGGCTTCGGCGATCGCCCGGATGATGGCGGGGCGTTCCTCGGATTTGAGGTGCTTCAATTCGGTCTGGAGCGCGGACATGCCGCGCGGGGTCATGGGGACCTTGTCCATGGATGTGCTCCTGCGGGGGCGCTTATCGCCCCGTGCTGTCGGTTCGGTGCGACATTATCAGCCGTTGGGACGGGTGCAACGGGGCCGCAGACCTGCCATGCGACGCCAGTCGTTAGAAATCCGCGCGAATACCGCCCACGGCCGTTCCGTTGATCAGAACGCTGCCGCCCCGGATGGGCCGATCCTCATCCGTCTCTTCGACGGTATCGTCGATTGGTCCATCCCGTTCCACCTGGTTGGGTGGGATCGGCGGACCGTCCACACCGCAGGCGGCCAAGATGAACAGGAACGGCAGAAGTAGGCGGATCATCCCAATCTCTCCTTCCAGCGGGCGGCTTGGGCCCGAACGTTATCGGGCGCGGTGCCCCCATAGGACGTGCGCGACGCCACCGAATTGCGGACGCCCAGCACGTCGAACACATCCTGTCTGATCCCAGCATGCACGGATGTCATATCATCCAAAGTCAAATCCGGCAGGTCCACGCCGCGATCTTCGGCCATCTTCACCAAGGCGCCAGTGACGTGATGCGCCTCTCGAAACGGCAGGTCCAGTTCGCGGACCAGCCAATCGGCCAGATCGGTCGCGGTGGAAAAGCCCGAGGCCGCCGCCGCCTCCAGCGCCTCTCGCTGGGGGGCCATGTCGCCGACCATGCCGGTCATCGCCGCCAGGGCCAGCATCAGATTATCGGCCGCATCGAAGACCTGTTCCTTATCTTCCTGCATGTCCTTGGAATAGGTCAGCGGCAGCCCCTTCATCACCGTCAAGAGGGCCACATTGGCCCCCAGGATGCGCCCCACCTTCGCGCGCAGCAATTCCGCGGCATCGGGGTTCCGCTTCTGGGGCATGATCGACGATCCGGTGGACCAGCGATCCGACAGCCGTACGAAGCGGAACTGCGCGGAGGACCAGATTACCAGTTCCTCGGCCAACCGGCTCAGATGCATGGCGCAGATCGAGGCTGCCGCCAGAAACTCCAGAGCGAAATCCCTGTCCGACACAGCATCCAGGGAATTGGCCGATGGCCGATCGAAGCCGAGCGCGTCGGCCGTCATATCCCGGTCGATGGAAAAGCTCGTTCCCGCCAAGGCCGCCGTACCCAAGGGACATTCGTTCATCCGCGCACGGGCGTCCCGGAACCGGCCCAGATCCCTGTGAAACATCTCGGCATAGGCCAGCATGTGATGCCCCCACGTCACCGGCTGCGCCGTCTGAAGATGGGTAAACCCGGGCATGACCCAATCGGCCCCAGCCTCCGCCTGACCCACCAGCGCGAGGATCAAAGCGGGCAGGGCGTCGAGGGCGGCATCGACCTGATCTCGCACCCACATGCGGAAATCCAGCGCCACCTGATCGTTGCGCGACCGCGCCGTATGTAGCCGCCCCGCAGGCGCACCGATAAGCTCCGTCAGCCGCGCTTCCACATTCATGTGGATGTCTTCCAGCGCCGTCGAGAACTGGAACGTCCCCGCCTCGATCTCTGACAAAACTGTGAGCAAGCCTTCCCGGATCGCCGCGGCATCCTTATCGCTAACGATGCCCTGGGCAGCCAACATGGCGGCATGGGCCCGCGACCCGTCGATGTCCTGCTTGGCCATCCGCTGGTCGAAGCCGATAGAGGCGTTGATCGCCTCCATTATGGCGTCCGGGCCTTCCGCAAAGCGGCCGCCCCACATCTTGTTCGAGGTCTCCGACATGCGGTTGTCCCTGCTCTGGTCCATGGTCCCCGCGTCCTACATCGCGGCCACCGCGCTCGCCACCCTTGTGGCTGCGCCGGCGGCTGCCCTGGACGAGGATCTGATCACCGGAACCATGTCCGGGCTGCGCGTGGTCGAGCCCTTCGTGCCGCCTGTGACAGGCTATGCCATGGTCGATGGCACGCCTGGGGACATGTCGGCCTATGCCGGCGATGTCGTGGTCCTGAATTTCTGGGCCACCTGGTGCGCGCCCTGCCGGGCCGAGATGCCGTCGCTGCAGGCGTTGCAGGACGAATTGCAGGATGAGGGTTTGGAGGTCGTGACCGTCGCCTTCGGCCGCCATAATCCCATGGCGATGACCCGCTTCTGGGAGGAGGCGGGCCTGACCACGCTCCCGCTGCACCTCGACGCCGACACGGCCATGGCCAAAGGCCTGGGCGTGGTCGGTTTGCCCCACACCTTTCTCCTGGATCGTTCGGGCCAAGTTATCGCCGAGTTCCGCGGAGAAGCCGATTGGGCCGCCCCCGAGACAGTTGCGCTGATGAGGTCGCTCTTGGCGGAGTAAGGTGTCGCGGGCTTGGACCGCGGGC
>JBCDCS010000348.1:0-3274 GCA_039181205.1 Pseudomonadota bacterium | reverse complement strand
GCCGAAGACGTCCTGCGCATCCTGCCGAAGGGCACCCATGACCCCGATATGTTCATCAAGCCCCAAGAACTGACCGCCGAAATGACCCGCGCCGGTCTCGTCCCCGGCCCGATGACCGGGCTTGGCCCGCGCGGAATCAACGGTAAGGGCGATTTCACCTTCGGCCGCCTGCCCGGCCGCCAGATCATCTACATGGGCACAGCCCGGAAACCCGAATGAAGGAGCGAGAGATGAAAGACACACCTCACATCCCCGACCGGCTCGACCGTCCCGATCCCAACCGCATTATCCGTGCGGCCCAGACGCCTTGGACCACGACCGATCAGCGGGGCGCGCTCAACCTTGACCAAGACAGCTCCGAACACCGCCGCTACCATTCCCTCTTCGAGGACCTGCTGAATTGACCCAACACCTCCTGATCATGGGCGCGACCTCCGGCATCGGCAAACTCGCCATGGAAGAAGCGCTGTCCCGCGGTCACAAGGTCCGGGCCTTTGCCCGCAGCGCCGACCAGCTGGACGATCATCCATCCCTAGAACGCTTCGCCGGGGACGCGCTCAAACCCGACGACGTCGCAGAGGCGCTCAAGGGCATCGACGCCGTCATCTACGCCCTCGGCATCCAGGAAAGCCTCGCCATGCTCTGGACGCCGGTCACGCTCTTCTCGAACTCCACCAAAATCCTGATCGACCAAATGGCTCAGGCCGGCATCCGCCGCCTGATCGTCGTCACCGGTTTCGGTGCCGGCCGCAGTATCGAAGCCATGAGCACCATCGAACGCATGGGCCACCGGGCCATCCTGGGCAAACCCTACGAGGACAAGGACCGCCAGGAAGCCATGATCATCGACAGCGACACAGATTGGACGATCGCTCGCCCGGTCATCCTGACCAAGGGCGCGAAAACCGGCGCCTACCGCATCCTGCGCGACCCCGACACGTGGCGGAATGGCCTGATCTCCCGCGCGGATGTGGCCCATTACCTGATCGACGCAGTCGAAACCGGCACCGATCTCAAGACTGACGTCGTGCTCGCCCGCTGAAGCCTTCGTGCGGCGATCGCAACAGCAACTTACCAGCCGTCCCCGCTCAACCCGGACCGGAATCAAGGCCAAAGGCCGCCGGTCCATCGCCGGGCCGCCCCCCGGCCCGGCGATCTGGTTGATAGAAGCGCGCAGCTTCGGGCTTCTTCGGATTTGGCTACCATAAATTGCTACCGCATAACCGTCGGATCGCCGCACCGCGGCCCGCCGACGGATCGGCTTGCACTTCGACGGTCAGCTCCCCGCCATCTTTACCCCTCATCGACAAAAAACCGGCCGCTCAAATCTCACGATGAACGATCCACCCCCGGCGCCCCTAGACTACCGTGATCCGACCGCGACCCAACCCCCGGCAGCCGCGGAACGGCATAGGGCACCCGCGCCCGGTACCGCTCAAACCGCTCGCCATATCGCTGGGCAAACCGCCGTTCCTTCAACACCGGCGCAGCCAAGCAATAGGCCGTCAACGCCACCGCCACCGCCAACTGATCCGGCGTCCAGACCGGCACCGTCCAGGTGGTCAGCGCAAAGGCCACATAGATCGGCTGCCGGATCACCCGGAACAGCCCCGTGACCGGCATATCGGGAAACTTCGGCCGCCTGTCCCCGGCCAAAGACATCCAGCCCAGCGCGCCCGACTGCACCTCGGCCCCCGCGTCGTAACTGGCTTTGATCAGCAAGCCCCAAGACATCGCATAGGCCGCACAGATCGCCCAGAACGCCGCGCCCTCGGCCCGCCACCACACGATGCCGCTGGGCGTCCACAACGCGAAAAGCGCCAGCAACTGCACCGATGCGACGATCGCATAACTCGTCGTCGCCAGGGTCGGCCCATACGCCTCCGGCGCCAAGCGTGCCAGATATCCGCCGCCCCGCTTCGACAACAGCAGCGAATGCACCAGCGGGAATTGCAGGATCAGCAAGGCATTGACCCAGATCGACCACGGCGCCGGGACGCGGCCGAAACTCTCACTCATGCCGAAGAACATCGCCACGATCATGGCCACCACGGCCAGACCGAAAATCGCGTGACAGACGACTCCATAAGCATAGGCGATGGCGATCCGCGCCCGCCCGGGTGGCGGACGCAGCGCACCCACGATCAGCGCCATCAAACGGTGTATATGCGTGTCATTTTCCATGCCACGGCGACCTAGCTGCACCCGCCCCCACATCCACAACTTGGACAAAATGCAGCAGGCCCAGGCCTCGAAAACCCATTGATCCCAGGCCGAACCAACCCGGGTGTCAAACCTGGCTAAAGCGCCCCGCGAAAACCGCCAACAGGTCCGCGATCAGGTTTCCGGCGCGTCCGCCGCGATCTTCCACATCACCCAGCCAACGAACATCACGGCCGCACCGATCAACGCTCCGAAATATCCCACCGGGATCAGCCACGCGGGCCAGCCGGTGGCAGCCACTACATATTTCAGAGAAAAGCCAACCAACATCAGGACGATCGACAGCCAGGCAATCGGCGAATGGGTCAAATAGCTACGGCCCATGGACATCACTCCCCTGTCCGGCCGAGATCAGGCCTCGGCCTTCAGCCCTCTAATAACTGATCCATATCCGCCCTCTTTCAAGAACGCCGCCTCGCAGGCGCGACTGATCCGACCGAGCGCATCGTTGCGAAATGGAAACCGCCCAAACTGCCGGATGATTTCGCGATGGGCCCGGGCATGCAGCAGCGTCTCCGGCGCCTTCATCCGCGAAGCGATCAAACGCACCGCCCGATCTTGATCGGTGATGCACTCGCTATGTTCCAGCGGCAGATAGAAGAACTGCCGCTCTTGCTCCGGCACCCGCAGGTCGAGCCCCTGCTCGATCCCCCGCTTCGCCGCATCCCGCGCCAGCTCATCGGTGGCGAAGGCCTTGGCTGTGCCGCGAAACATGTTCCGTGGGAACTGGTCGGTCAGGATCAGGAAGGCCAGGCATCCTTTGGGCGATCGCCACCAATGTCCCAACTTCCCCGCCAGCGCCTGCTCCCAAAGCGCCTCGAACCGATCTCGGATCGTCGCGTCCAGCGCGTCGTCCTGCTTGTACCAATCCTCAGGGCTGCACTCCTGCAGCCAAAATTTCAGAACGTCATCCGGTTCCTGTGTCATAGCGTCCTCCCCTACGCCCCCACATAGGAACTATGTCCCGGAATTCACGCCGAGTCTTCCTCCTCCGTCGCGATTTGTTCCTCCCACTCCTCGACCATTGACCCAATTGTCACAGGTGTGATTG
>JBCDCS010000347.1:0-3285 GCA_039181205.1 Pseudomonadota bacterium | reverse complement strand
GGCGGCACATTCCGATGGGGCGGACGGCGCTTCGGCAGACACCTGGTCCAGGAGTTGGATCAGATGCGCGCGGTCTTGTGACCAGTCATCAGTGCCGCCGACTTCGACCAGCGGGATGCCGGCCTTTTCGAAGACGCGCCGCTTCAGGCGATCCCGGCGCAGGGCGCGACCGCGCCAGGGGCCATCGCCTCGGTGGTCGATGGCGAGGACGGCATTGGCGAACCGGTCGAAGATAACGAAATCCACTCGCTTACCGCGCAAGACCTTGGTGGCGTCGCCCAGATCGGGTTGGTCTTCGGGCGAGCGGAGTTTGAAGAGCGCGCCGAGCGAGACTTCGGGCGCCACATCAAGCCCGCGGTCATGGGCCAGTTCCGAAAGCGAGTGGAACCAGTCATTGCGCGACCGATCCATGAGCGGGGCGACATCGATGGCGACCGTGTCGATGATATCGGCGGAACTGACGCGGGGTTTGGGAAGGCGGGACGGTGCGATGCGCAGCTTGGTGCGCAGCGGCGGAACCGGGCTGAGAACCCGTTGGAAGGGCGAATGGCGGCGGGACAGGAAGGGAACAATCGACAACATGGGACACTCCGATGCGTTGGACGCTTTCGGGATGCCGACGCAACGTGCCGGAAATACGGCCCGCGTTGCCGCGAGCTCGCAAGACCGCTTTTGCCTTGTAAAGGTTAACGGTGACCAGGCCCGTGCGAGCCCGGGAGATGTGGGCTTTGGGCTGGACCGGGGGCCGGGCGGTTAACCAAGTTTACGGTCGCAGCGCCGGTCCCTGCGCTAGGAATGTGACCGGAACCTGGCCTGAGAAACGGTTAAGATACGCCTCGGAGCGGCATTTCGTCGTTGGCCGGGTTCGTTTCGAGACCCAGGGCTTGGAGCAATCGGTCACGGTTCGCGGGCCAGCCGTCTTCGGCATCGAGCGTGACAATGGGGAGCCCGGCTTTGCGGAACGCCGCGCGGCGGGCGGTATCGACACGGCCCGGCTGGGCGGCCGTGACGATCTCGATTCCGCACAGCGGTTGGCCATCGTTATCGGTCAGGGCGAAATCGATGCGGCGCTGACGCAGGGACGAGGAGACGAAGCGGGCGGTGCGACCTTCGGCTTCGAAAAGCGCGCCGAGCGAAACCTGGGCGTTCAGGTGAACGTTGTGAATGCTGGCGAAGCGGGCCAATTGGAGCGCCATGCTTTGGCCGCCCGATGGAATGACGGAGCGGGGCCGGAGGCTGCACCCGGACAGGGCTCCCATGAGGGCTGCGCCAGCCGCGGCGAGCCCTTCGGTTTCGAAGGGGAGCATGTTGGGATTGTCACGGGTCGCCCGCCGCAGCGCCATGCTGGACGCGCCAATAGCGACAAGGGACATGCTGACGGGTTCCATGGAACGCCTCTTCGACAATTCGATTGACGATAGCAATGCAGGGCAGGCATGGCGGGAGTCGGTCGGTAGAGAGGCTTTGCGTGCCGCATTTAAGGAAATTTGATGAACAGTTTCATAAAATGCGGGTAATTGGATGAAATCGGTGTGTGATCCGCGCCGAATGGTCTGAGTTTGTCTCTTTTGGCGCCCGTTTTGGCGCACGTGAGGCCCGGGTGGTCTGATCGACTCAGCGGCCGATCCGGCAGAAGCCAAGTGGACGAGCAGCTTTCATGCAGGTGAAGATGTCTGAACTCGTTCGGGTTCATGATGTCGGGCTGTGGGCTGCGCAAGAGCACTGTGCTGAGCGCTTTTGACCGGGCATATTAGATCGTGACGACCTGCTGGAAAGCTATCGAGAGACCTGGATGGGCAAGCGGAATCCGTCGGTGGCGCAACAGATAGCAGACTATGAGATCTGCCTGAACAAGCGGCCGGCGCAGGCGTGAGGTGCCCGCTGAGCACAAACCGTCTGTCCTATGGCATGACCCCGCATCCGGATTTGGAGGATGCGTTCTGAGGACTTGCCGGGCCAGGCCCCGTCAGAGGCCCGGTACGGGTGCGACTGAACAGCCGCGATTCCGGCTTTAGGCCGCCTTCCGGTCGGCGAAGAGGTTGAGGACCTCGGCGTCCTCCGGCTCTGTTTCGATCCGAAGATGCGGAACGGCTGTGGCCTTCGCAGTTTGCGTGGGGAGGATGGCCTCCAGCCGATCGCGAATGACGGACCAATCGGCGTCCACTGGCACGGAAAGGAGCGGCAGGTTCGCCTGCTCGAAGGCTCGCGCGCGGATGTGATCGCGGAAGGCCGGACCGGCTTGATCCGCGAGTTCCAGACCGCAGAGGGGGGCGCCTGTCTTGTCCATGAGCACCATGTCGGCCCGGCGACGGGACAGCGCGTTCGAAGCGGGGCTGTCGCCTTGCAGTTCGAAGAGCGAGGCTAGGGAAACCTGCATGCCGATGCTGAGGTCGTTGTCCGCGGCAAAGCGCGTGATGCGGTTCACCAGGGGTGCGGCGTCGGCGGATACCAACCGGCGGGGCCGGATGATCGCGGTCGAGAGCGCCGCCAGGACCGATTGTCTAGGTTTGCGCGACAAGCGGTCAGCGACCGGGTCAGCTGCGGCTTCCCGTGCGGCTTCCATGGCCGCTGTAAGGCGTCGGATTGCCATGCCCGACGAACTCAATGACAAAAGCGAAAAGGCGATCGGTTCCATTTTGGACCTCATTCTTTCCTGCGTTTCACCAATCCACCTTTCTGATCTGATTTGGCCATGATGCGGATCGAATAGGGAATGTTTCGGGCAAAGCTATTGGGTTGGAAACGATCAGGGCTCTGGTTGGGGTTTTGTCCTGCAATTGCGGTTTGGTTGCCGCAATTCTGCCGTGCGCGCCCGGGGGCGGTTTCGCATATGGCGGCAGTCGGTCCGAACGGCGGGGTCTGGACGGCCTGTCTTGGGTCCGACTGTGGCAGGGGTCAGCTGGGGGTGACGGTTGAGCGGGATGGTTGGTCGGAGGTTGCCGCGCGGGAAGATGAAGGGGGCTGGCGGGGATTGGTTTGCGGGATGGGGTTGGTATTGGGGATTGCGGCACGTCCGGTGGTCCTGGGCGGGAGCAGAGGCTGGTCTGCTGGGTACAAGCCGGTCCTTCGGCGGGCCGCGGTACGGCGATCCGACGGACCTTCTATTGCACTTTATGGCTGCTACGTCCAAAGAAGCCCAAGGCCGTGTGCCTTCATCAGCCCAATAGTCGGGCCGGGGGGCGGCCCGGCGACGGACCGGCGCCCTGCGGGTTTTGTTCCGGTCCGGGGCGAAGCGGGGACGACAGTTTCGGGAAGTTTAGGTGGTCTCGCGTCGATTGGATGGCG
>JBCDCS010000346.1:0-3333 GCA_039181205.1 Pseudomonadota bacterium | reverse complement strand
GCCGGATCAGGATCGTTCGACAGTCTCTGCACAACGGGTTTCAGCCGTTCCGAACCGGAATTCCCGATCGCATAACACACATTCCGCACCATTCGGTCCCGGCCGATCCGCTTGATCGGGGATCCCGAAAATCGCGCACGAAACGCCGCATCGTCCAGACCGGCCAACTCCTCCAAAGGCGGCGACCGATGGGGCCCGTGATACCGCATGTCCGATGCATCGGCCGCGAACTTGTTCCAGGGGCACACGGCCAGGCAGTCGTCACAGCCGTAGATGCGATTGCCCAAGGCGGGTCGCAACTCTTCATCCACCGGCCCCCGATGCTCGATCGTCAGGTAAGAAATGCAGCGCCGCGCGTCGAGCTGGAACGGCGCTGGAAAAGCGGATGTAGGGCACACATCCAGGCAACTCGTGCACGACCCGCAATGATCCGCATCCGGCGTATCCGGCTCCAGCTCCAACGTCGTGAAGATCGCGCCCAGGAAGATCCAGTTTCCGAAATCGCGGGACAGCAGATTGGTGTGCTTACCCTGCCATCCGATCCCAGCCGCCTGCGCCAAAGGCTTCTCCATCACCGGCGCCGTGTCGACGAAAACCTTCACCTCGCAATTCGTCTCGGCCACCATCCATCGCGCGACCCGCTTCAATGCCTTCTTGACGATGTCATGGTAGTCCCGCCCCTGGGCATAGACCGAAATTGCCCCGTGTTCGGGTCTTTCCAAGTCTCCAAGCGGATCATGGTCTGGCCCATAGGAATGCGCCAGCATGACAATGGATTTCGCGTCCGGCCACAGGGCAGATGGATCGCCACGCCACCCGGCGCGCGCTTCCATCCAATCCATCTGACCGTGGCGCCCCGACTCCAGGAACTTGGTCAACCGCCCCGGCGCTTCGGGAATGGCATCGGGCCGGCACACACCGCTCGAGACAAAGCCCGCGGCCCTTGCCTCGGCATCCAGCCGGGTTCGGAAGGTCAGACCTTCCCGGCTGTGCTCGCCGTCAAAAGTCCAGATCCGCATAGTGCCGCGCAGGCCGGAACCCCGGCACCACGTCCGCTAAAATCGACCGAAAGGCCGGGCGCGATTTGATCTTCGCGTACCAATCCCTGACCCCTTCGCTCCGGTTCCAATCCACATCCGACGAATAGTCCAGGCAAGACAGATGTGCCGCCGCCGCGAAATCGGCCACGGTCAAGTCGGGGCCCGCCAACCACCGGTTTCGGTCCAGAAGCCAGCCCATATAGTCCAGGTGAAACTTGATCGCCTTCACGCCGTTCTTGACGTTCGCCCCATCCGGATAGCCCTCGCGCGTCAGCTTCTTATTGACCCGCTCATAGACCAGTTTCGACGTCACCTCCTGATGGAACTTGTCGTCGAACCACCCGATCAGGCGCCGCACCTCCGCCCGCCGCGCAGGCTCTTTCGGCATCAAGGGCGGCGTCGGCACCGTTTCTTCGATATATTCGCAAATGGCATTGCTGTCGGCCAACGTCTCGCCGTCGATCCGCAGTACCGGCACCTTGCCCGCCGCATTCCGACGCAGAAACTCCGACGATTGCTCCCAATAGCGTTCGTCGATCAGCTCCACCTCCAGCTTCTTTTCCGCCAGGACAAGGCGAACCTTCCGGCAAAACGGCGATAGTGCGAAATGGTGAAGCTGGATCATGGCCAAGGTGAATGCCCCGCCGCGTCTGGCATTTCAATCCTCGAAACAGGCGGCACGCCCATCCTCCCGGATGGTCGCCGCCCCATCGGCCACGCGGGCGGCCTTACGCTGCAGCGCGGGCGACAGCCCATTTGGGTTCCGCGATTTCGGCGATGGCAGGATCGACGCCAACGACGCCGCCTGCCGCGCACTCAGATCGGCGGCATCGACACCGAAGTAATGGCGCGCCGCCGCCTGGACGCCGAAGACACCCTCATCGAACTCGGCGATGTTCAGATACACCTCGATCACCCGGCGCTTGGGCCAAAACGCTTCCATGATTGGCGTCAGCCCGGCTTCCATGGCCTTTCGCCCCCAGGATCGGCCGTGCCAGAGAAACGCGTTCTTCACGACTTGCTGGCTGATCGTCGACGCCCCCCGATTGGCACCATCCTCGATGGCGTCCCGAATGGCATCCACATCGAACCCCCAATGCAGGCAGAAATTGGCGTCCTCAGCCGCGACGGCCGACCGCGCCATGACCGGCGCCATATCCTCCAGATCAACCCAATCCCGTTGTATAGAGCCTAATCTAGACCCTTCGGACCAGATGTAAGGCGTCGTCGGCGGATTGATCCATCGATAGGCCAGGACCCAAAGCAAAACGGCTGCGGCCACCAAAACGACGCCCCGAAAGACGACCCTCACGACGCGCCGGGTCCGTTCGCCGACCCGCTGTCGAAAACTGGATCGCTTCGCCGCCTGCTTGCGCGGAGCTTTCTTCTTGGACTGCTTCTTTGCCACGGCCCCAACAAACGGGCCGGGCGGCCCCCGTCAAGACACCGCTTCGACCTTCACTGCGGCAAATTTGAACTCCGGTATCTTTCCATATGGGTCGACCGCCGGATTGGTCAGAAGGTTGGCCGCCGCCTCCACATAGGCGAATGGCAGGAACACCATGTCCGGCGCCACCGCCCGATCGGACCGAGCCATGATCTCCACCGAACCACGCCGCGTGGTCAACCGAACCACGCCCCCCGCTTCGACCCCCAGCTTCCGCAAGGTGGACGGATGCAAGGAGCAGTTGGCCTCTGGCTCAATCGCGTCCAGCGTCATCGACCGGCGCGTCATGGATCCGGTATGCCAGTGTTCAAGCTGCCGGCCGGTCGTCAGGATCATCGGATAGGCCGCATCTGGCGTCTCATCCGGCGCGATGACGGAGGCTGGGGTGAATTTCGCGCGCCCGCCCTCGCGTGGGAACCGATCGCCGAAGACGATGGCTTGGCCGGGATCTTCGGGCGAATGGGATGGGTAGGTCACCGCGTTCTCGGCCACCAGCCGATCCCAGGTGATGTTGTCGAGCGAGCCCATGTTCCGCTTCATCTCGGCGAAAACCTCAGACGGGTCGGCAAAATCCCAGTGCAACCCGCACCGCTTCGCCAATTCCGTGGTGATCCACCAATCCTCCCGCGCCTCACCCGGCGGCGGCACGGCTGGCCGCCCCATCTGCACCTGGCGGTTGGTATTGGTCACCGTCCCGGTTTTCTCGGCGAAGGCCGAAGCCGGCAAAATCACGTCCGCATAATTGGCCGTCTCCGTCAGGAAGATGTCCTGCACGACCAGATGATCCAATTTCGCCAGGGCAGCTCGGGCATGATCGACATCCGGGTCCGACATGGCCGGATTCTC
>JBCDCS010000345.1:0-3357 GCA_039181205.1 Pseudomonadota bacterium | reverse complement strand
TCATCATTTCCGGCCGGGGCCAGGTGCAGGATCGGGTGACGGGGCTCGAACTCGGCGCCGACGATTACGTGGTCAAGCCGTTCGAACCCGCCGAGATCGTGGCCCGCATCCGCGCCCGCCTGCGCAAGACCTCCCCGCCGTCCCGGGCGGTGGCCACGTTCGGGGCGTTCAAGGCGGATTTCGATCGGTTCGTGCTCACTGGGCCCGACGGCGATCAGCCGCTGAGCCAGGCCGAGGCGGAGATGTTGCGGTTGTTCCTGGACCGGCCCCGCCGTCTGCTGACCCGGGCGGACATGCAGGATGCCCTGGGCGGCACCGCCGGCGCCAGTTTCGACCGGGCCATCGACGTTCGGATTTCCCGCCTGCGCGCGAAGCTCGGCGAGGATCCGAAGAACCCCGCGCTTCTCAAGACGATCTACGGGGCAGGATATATCTTCCTGGGCGATGTGACTTGGCGGTGAGGTCTGCGCATCTCGCCTCAGGTCGAGCAACATATACGCACCATTCCAACTTTGCCCCAGACCGGAATCAAGCCCGCAGGGCGCCGGTCCATCGCCGGGCCGCCCCCCGGTCCGGCGATCTGGCTGATGAAAGCGCTTAGCTTTGAGCTCTTTCGGATGGAGCAGTCATAAAATGCTTCAGAACAACTGTCGGATCGCCGCACCGCGGCCCACCGACGGATCGGCTTGCACCCGTCAAACGGCTATCCATCCTACGCGTTCCCCAACGCCCCGACCGCCCGGTGCAAAACCGAAAGACACGTCACCAGATCGGCCTCATCCGTATCCTCGTCGAACGCATGGCTGATACCTCCAATCGACGGCGCAAACAGCATCCCCACCGGCAGAACCCGCGCCACATTCGTTGCGTCGTGCAACGCGCCCGACGGCATCTCCCGCCAGCGCCCCGGTGCCACAGCCTCTGCCGCTTCTCCCAAGACACCGCGCAGCCGCCCGTCCATGGCCACGGGGGGTAGGGACGTCGTTTCTGACACGTCGAGCGCCAGCCCCGCCTCCGCCGACACTGCGGTAAAGGCGTCTCGGATCACCGCTTCCATCCGGTCGAGCCGCTCGGCCTCCGCATCCCGCCATTGCACCGTGAACCGTACCCGCCCCGGCACCGCCGACGGCGCGTTCGGATGCAGGCTCACATGCCCGATGGTCCAGACCGAGGCCGGGGTGGCCACGTTCCGCAGACCTTCCCGGATCGCCGCGTCCGCCCCGGTCAGCCCAAGCAGCGCATCGGCGCGCAGGGCCATCGGAGTCGTCCCCGCATGGTTCTGCCGACCCGTCATCTCCACGGTGATCTGCCGCAGACCGACAATGGCGGTCACGACCCCGACAGCCTCGCCCGCTTCATCCAGGACCGGCCCCTGTTCGATATGCGGCTCCAGATAGTACGAAAACCGCCCGGGATCGGGCGCTTCACCGGTTGCGGGCAGCGCCTGACGGGCCGTGCCGAAGGACACACCGTCCAGATCCTCCAAGGCGTCGGCCTCTGCCAAGTCCAACGTGCCCGTCCAGATTTCCGAGCCGGTCGTCGCTCCGAACCGGCCCTCTTCATCCTGGAACGCCACCACCGAAACCGCCGGATTGACTCGTGCGATCTCCAGCCCCGCGATCACGCCCAACGCGCCGTCCAGCCATCCGCCCTCGGGCTGCGTGTCGATATGGGATCCGATGAGGACCGGGCCGCGCAGGCCCCAGACGTTCCCGGCCGGATCGATCCGCGCGTCCAGCCCGGCTTCGACGAAGCGCTCCACCAACCAGCGGCGGCCGCGCACGTCATCCGCATCGAACGCGCGCCGCACGACCCCGGTGCCCCGTGTACCAATCCCCCGAAGCGCATGGAGATCGGCCAGAAAACGGTCGGCATCCGGCGCCGTCACGAAACCGTCCTCATCCGGGACCCCACTTTCCCGCGTCATGTCCGCCTTTCGCCATCGATCCAGACCAAGGTCGGCGCTTTGAATACGACCCGTTCAACATGGCGGCCGTGCGCTCTCAAACCTCTTCCACCATTGCCACGCCAGGCAATGACCGCAGTGCGCCCTTCACCTGCGGGTTCACTGGGTAGAGATCGGGTAGCCGAACCTCCACCTCGCCCGGCAAGTCATCGCCCAGTAGACAGATATGCATCGGCCCCCGTCCCCGCGCGCCGCTTTCGCCTGACAACCGATCCAACAGCCCGCGCAACGGATCGACTGCATCGCCTGCTTCCAGGAACACGCGCAGGCCGACCTGCGGCGCGGCCTCCACCGCGTCGTCCATCGGGGTCACGGCCCGGCAGAGCAGCTTCAACTGATCCGCTTCCTGCGTGGCTTCCACTTGCAGGATCACGCGGCAGCCGGGCTCCAGATGCTGGCGCGAATTGTCCAGCGTGTCCGAGAATACCATCGCCTCATAGGCACCCGTCGTGTCGGAGCATTGCAGGAAAGCAAATCGGTTGCCCCGCGCCGACTTCCGCTCCTGCCGGGCGGCCACGATCCCGGACAGCTTGGCGACCATCGGCCTGTCTGCGGTCTGAGCCTGAATTTCGGCCAGAGTTTTCACGTCCTGACGCTTTAGCGATGGCATGTAGTCATCCAGCGGGTGCCCGGACAGATAGAAGCCGATGGCGGTGAACTCCTCGGCCAACCGCTCCGCCGGCAGCCAGTCGTCCCGGTTCGCCAAGCGCGGTTCGGGCAAATCCTCCCCGGCCTCACCGAAGAGCGACACCTGGCTCGATGACCGCTGCTCATGGATCGCCGCCGAATAGCCCACCAGCCCGTCGAGCCCTTCGAGAACCCGCGCCCGGTTCGGATCGAGCTCATCGAACGCCCCGGCCCGGGCGAGCATCTCCAGGGGCCGCTTGCCCACGCGCTTCAAATCCACCCGACGCGCCAGATCGAAGAGCGTGGCAAACGGCTTGCCGCCCCGCCCGTCGACAACCAGTTTCATCGCCTCCACGCCCACATTCTTGAGCGCACCCAAGGCGTAGACCAGCTTGCCATCCTTGACCGTAAACGTCGCCTCAGACCGGTTCACACAAGGCGGCACGATCTCCAGGCCCAGGCCGCCCCGGTCGCGCGGTTTGCGGACCTCTTCGGCATAGACGCCCAGCTTGTCGGTCAGATGAATGTCGGAATTCATGATCCCGGCCATGAACTCCACCGGGTGGTTCGCCTTCAGCCAGGCCGTCTGATAGCTGACCACGGCATAAGCCGCCGCGTGGGACTTGTTGAACCCGTAATTCGCGAACTTATCCAAGAGCCGCCAGACCTCGTCGGCCTTCTTCGCATCCACCCCGTTCTTCGCCGCGCCTTCCAGGAAAATCGGCTTCTGGGCGTCCATCTCCGCCTGGATCTTTTTGCCCATG
>JBCDCS010000344.1:0-3361 GCA_039181205.1 Pseudomonadota bacterium | reverse complement strand
TATGAAGGCGTGGCCCTGACCGAGCGGAGCGTCGAACATCCAGAGCCGCCATCTGTGATCACACTCTTCCGAAGGCCCATCCTGGATGAATGGGCGGCACGGGGAAATGTCACGCTAGAGGAACTCGTCACCCATGTGACTGTCCACGAATTCGCCCACCATTTCGGGTGGTCGGACGACGATGTGGCCACCATCGACCGCTGGTGGGAATAGACTCAGGCCGCGCATGCTTTGCGCAGATCGCCCAGATGTCCGTCCCATCCGACATCCAGGGCCTGCATCAACGACATAACCGCTTCGCCCGCTGCTTCGGTGATGCCGGAATGGGTCATGGTCAGGCGCGTGCCGCCGGCCATCTCGGTCAAGTCCCACGTGACTTTCGTCGTCGCGTCCCCAAATGGTGGGATCGAGAACGTCGTGACCAAGCGCAGGGGCGGCTCCCATTCCAGCACGTCGCCGGTGATGATCGCCTTCGGCGCGCCTTCATCGGACGTGCCCATCAGGCGATATGGCTGCCCGGGGGCTAGATCGGCCTCGGCCGGGTGGTACCAGGTGCCGAGTTTCTCCTGGTTGGTCAGGTAGGACCAAACCAAGTCGGGCGGCGCGGCGAAAATCACGGTCTTTGTCAGCGTGTGGGTCATGTCTTGTCTCCGCTCTTTGCGTCTCGCTCGACGGCGTCCTTCAAGGCAGCCAGACGCGGCTCCCAGAAGCGTTCGAACTGGCGCAGCCAGTCCGCTGCGCGTTTCAGGGCCAGGGGTTCCAGGCGGTTGAGCGTCTCGCGCCCCCGATGCTCGGAGATGACGAGGCCGCCCTCCTCCATGACCACCAGATGCTTCTTCACGGCCGCCCGGGTCATGGCGAACTGACTGGCCACCTGAGCGACCGTCTTCTCCTCGTCGCCCAGCAGCGCCGCGATCTGACGGCGCGTCGGGTCCGCCAGTGCCCGGAATGTCGCCTGGATGTCGGGGCCGCCCTGCGCCGGGATCATTGCGCCACCGGCACGAAGTCGAATGCACCGTCTTGGTAAAGGAAGGTCACGCAATCGACTTCTGACACGCAGCTGCTGACATGGGGGACGCCCGCGGGAATGTGATAGAAAGACCCCTCCGGAAGTACGACTTCCGAGCCGATGTCCCCCAATGCCACATGCGTCATGGCGCCTGAGACGATGATCCCGAACATATCCGCGCTCTTGGTATGCGCCGGGCTGATCAGGCCCGCGGGCAGTTGGACCATGGCCATGTAGCTCTCCGCGAAGCGATCCCCGACCAGTGGCGCGAAGGCCACGCCCTCCGGCGTTGTGGCCCAATCGAGCGCCGGCGGCGGCGTGACCGCGATCGGATCGGCAGCAAGAGCGGAAGCGGCCAGGAGGAGGGTCGATAGAAACGCTAAACGGGACATGACGAACATCCTTTGTGATACCATTTGATATCACTTCAATAGATACCAAATGGTATCATGTCAATCCGATCCCCGGCTTGAACGAAGAGGGGCGCCCCGAAGGACGCCCCATCTCAGAATATCGAAATCTCGCTCAGGCCGCGGCGGGCGGTCGCGACGACAGGATCTCGTCCACAGCCTTGAGCGCACCGTCCTCGTCCATGTTGTTCACGGCCGCCAATTCGCGGGTCAGACGGTCCAAAGCCGCTTCGTAAAGCTGACGCTCGGAATAACTCTGCTCACGCTGTTCATCGTTGCGGTGCAGATCACGCACCACTTCGGCGATGGCGATCAGGTCGCCGGAATTGATCTTGGCTTCGTATTCCTGTGCCCGGCGGGACCACATGGCGCGCTTCACCCGAGCCTTACCCTTCAAAGTGGTCATGGCTTTCTCCACCACATCGGGCGGCGACAGCGAGCGCATGCCCACCACTTCTGCCTTATGGGTCGGCACGGACACCTTCATCTTGTCCTTGGCGAAGGTGATCACGAACACCTCCAGTTCCATCCCGGCCACGTCCTGCTTCTCGACAGCCACGATTTGGCCGACGCCATGAGCCGGGTAGACGACGAAGTCGTTGGGGCGGAATTCGGATTTCTTGGCCATGGGCATCCTTTCGATGTCTCGTGGTGCGGTCGCGTGGGCGACAAGAAAATCCGGCCCGGAGCATGGCCCCTGGTCAGATCAAGCGCACTTCTATGGCGGTGTAGTCCGACCGTGCGGTTCGTCGGGACACCGGAACGTGATCGTTTCAACCCCATTAGATAGGGTACGGTTGCAATAATACCAGAAAAATGGGCGTGACGAAAGCGTCACGGCCGCTGACTAATTGCGTCAAACCAAGGACGTTGCGTCAACCGCCCTCGCCCGGCGCTTCGGACAGAAGTTCCAGTTTTCCGGGCTTTCCGTCCATTTCCTCGTGGCCGGGCATCGGGTCTTTCTTGGTGATGATGTTGGGCCACATCTCGGAATACTTCCGATTAAGCTCCACCCAATCATCCATGTCGGGCTCCGTATCGGGCCGGATCGCATCGGCCGGACATTCCGGCTCGCAGACGCCGCAATCGATGCATTCATCGGGATGAATGACGAGTGTGTTCTCGCCTTCATAGAAACAATCGACCGGGCAGACCTCAACGCAATCCGTGTACTTACACGCGATGCAATTGTCGGTCACGACATAGGTCATCAAGATTGTCCTTTCGCCTGAAAGGCGATTTAGCGGTGCAGCAGGGGGCGATCAAGATGGCCCTCGTTCGATCTCGGTTCCAAGAGGATGTGGCGCGAAATCAGGGGGGTGCCCCCCGTGCACCCCCTGTACACCCCCTGTGCGAACGCGCGTTCGCACGGGTTTGTTAACGAAATATCTACTGCTTTGGAAAGTCAGCCCTTGGGTGACTCCCGCGACGCATCCAGGCGGCGACGGTCCCGGCCCGTGGGGCGCGGGCCGACGCGAGCCATGGATGGCGGCGTATCGTCGCGGTAGAGCGCTTGGGCTTCGACCGCAGGACCACGCCGCGTGCCCAGCGCGAGGATCTCGACCACGCGGATGCGGCTGCCTTGCGGGAAGGTCAGCGCATCGCCGGGCTGGACGGTCTGCGCGGCTTTGGACACGCGCTCGCCATTCACGCGCACCCGACCATCGGTGACGATCTTTGCCGCCAAGCTCCGCGTTTTGAAGAAGCGCGCGTACCAGAGCCACTTGTCCAGTCGGACCTTTGACAGGGGGTCCGTCACTTGTCCTTCAAAGCGGCCAAGGCGGCAAAGGGATTGTCGGGATCGATGGCCTTTTCGCGCTTGGGCTTGGCCTCGTAAGTCCGGGGGCCGCTGTCCTTGCGCGGGCCTTTGGGGCCTTTCCCCTTGGGCTTGCCCTTCCGCTGGGGCTTGTCGCCCTGGTGGTCCCGGCGGGGGCCGCGGCCT
>JBCDCS010000343.1:0-3378 GCA_039181205.1 Pseudomonadota bacterium | reverse complement strand
TGAGCAGACCGCCTCCTGGGGCGGCATGCCCGAGGGCGAGGTCGTGATCGGCGAGATCACCGACGCCGTCCCGGCCGAGGTCCGCGACGAGGCCCTCGCCATGGTCGCCGCCATCACCGCGGGCGAGTACCACCCCTTCACCGGCCCCATCAACAAACAGGACGGCACCGTTTGGCTCGCCGACGGAGAAGTCGCCGAAGACGGCGCCCTAGCCACGATGGACTTTTATGTTGAGGGGATCACGGGCGACATCCCGAACTGATCCTTTGCTTCGTGGGAAGCTACGACGCCCGGGCCTTCTGGTCCGGGCGTTTTGCGTTTTGGGGTTGGTTCGTGGACCCTTCGGCTACGCAGTTCTTTGCGAGCCTTATCTAAATTCAAGTCAAGTTAAGAACAATGGCCAAAATTGTTATAACAGTGGGTATCGCGAGAAATATTAGGCCTAGTAAAAAGAGACATAAATTCACCAATCGAACAAGGAATAATCTGAAGTCATCAACCCTGTAGGAGACATAGAATACCTCTTTTGACAAATCAAACGATCCTGCGAAAAGCGGCATCCAAAAGACTCTATCGACCCGCCGCTCACTATGCATCAGCTCCATAATTTCGTCTGTCTTCCAGTGGCCGGTTCCAGTTTGGAAGGACACGATAGTATCTTCTTCTGTAAAGGCGGAACTTGCCAGTTCTTCGATTAAAAGATGCAAGGGTGCGGCAGCGGCATATGGAAAACTTGGGTGGAGGTTGCCAAAGAACGGACTCCGCCTTTCATCGGAATTATGATCGTGAAACAGCTGGACAGTATGACTCAGGTGCCTTCTCACGAGGTTGGGTGTCTTCACGTCCTCCATCTTTTGAACGTATTCAATTATGTTATCATTTTCTCTAATCTTATTTGGGCAGCACGCCGAAAAAAGCGCAGTCGCTACTCCGTATAATACAAGGCCGAAATATAAGAAAGTCAGGCTATTTTCTTTCAGCCATTCGGATAATACCGCATTAGAATTTTCTGGAAGACTTAAGCTAAGATATGTCCGCAGTTCTGAGTTAAAGATGATCAAATATCCTAAAAATGGCGCCAAGACTGTGAGCTGCGCAGCTCTGGATTTATTAAGATTCTTGAGAGTGCTCCAACGAGTTCCGTTTGTTGCGATCTCCACTATTCTGTTCAATTTAATAGCGCTTACCTTCTCTGTAGATGGATGTGACCTAGCCGTGCGATCAGCTTCAGTTTGATCCGGAGCTTTCCGGTAAGCTTCGAATTCTAAGTGTGGGTGTGTAAACTGCAAGCGCTTCAAGTGTTAGCGCGGCAGTTTTCTATCGAGAGCCTTTGGGGGTGGGCTTACAATACAAACTTGAACTTCACGAAGCCCTTCACCGCCGCGTTGTAGGTGTCTATCTGTCTTTCAGCATTCTTCATGGTGGGCTCGAGGCGGACTTCCCGCCGCTCCCCCAGAGGACCGGAATCAAGCCCGTAGGGCGCCGGTCCATCGCCGGGCCGCCCCCACGGCACGGCGATTTGGCCGATCTCGGCGCGCCGCTCGGACAACGCAATAACCTGGCCACCATAAAACGCCGCAGAACGATCGTCGGATCGCCGCACCGCGGCCCGTCGATGGACCGGCTTGCGCTCAGGCTAGACCTCGGATGCCGAGCGGACACCCAGAGGCGGAGGCGCGTCGTAGGGACCACCCGAAACCGGCCGGGATGTGAGTAAGGTGAAGACGGAGATACCCACCAGAGGCAACTCGGTCTGGCGGATATCGACGAAGACGTCCACATCCACGGCGCCCAAGGCCGTCACCAGCCCGAAAGCCAGACAACCCGCCAGCGAAACCCAATCCGTCCGCCCAGTCGCCGTCAGCGCATTGATCCGCGCGATCTGCGCCTCACTCGGCCCGGTCGGCGCGGCTGCTCTCTCAAGGGTGACCGAATGGGCCTCTCGGGCGAGGTGTAGGCTCGGAGGGAGACGCATCGCGACTATCGCTTAGTGAGACGCAACCGGGGTTATCACCAAGCCAACAAAAACCAACAGAGACCGCAGCCCGACCCCCGCCAAACCGCCTTCAAAAGATGTACAAATTGGGAAACACCCCTCCAAAACACCCCCAATTTGTGAATTCTGGCCCCATGACCCACCTGACCGCCCTCGACGGCACGCCCGCCTCCCCGCTCTGTTTCGGCGCCATGCAGTTCGGCGGCACCGCCGATGACGCGGCCTCCCGCGCCATGTTCGAGGCCTGCCGCGCCGCCGGGATCACCTTCTTCGACACCGCCCATGTCTATACCGAAGGCCGTTCCGAGACCCTGCTCGGCGCCCTGGTCGCGTCTGAGCGCGATGGGCTGATCGTGGCGACCAAGGCGGCCTATACCGGCGGGGCGAGCCGGGCCAATATCCTGACATCCCTCGATGAAAGCCGTGCGCGACTGGGAATGGATGTGATCGATATCCTCTACATGCACCGCTGGGACGGGGACGTCGCGCTGGAAGAAACCTTCGAGACGCTGGCCTCCCTGCAGGACCAGGGCATCGTGCGATATCTCGGCGTCAGCAATTACGCCGCCTGGCAGGTCATGAAGGCCCAGGCGGTGGCCGCGACCTTCGGGACACGGATCGATGTCATGCAGCCGATGTACAACCTGGTGAAGCGCCAGGCCGAGGTCGAGCTCCTGCCGATGGCCATGGATCAAGACATCGCGGTCGCGCCCTATTCGCCCCTGGGCGGCGGTCTGCTGACCGGGAAATACGCCCGCGGCGAAGAGGGGCGCTTGAGGACCGACGCCCGCTACGCCACGCGCTACGGCGTCGATTGGATGCACGAGACGGCCACGGCCCTATCGGCCTTGGCAGACGAGATCGGTGCCGATCCCGCAACCCTTGCCGTCGCTTGGGTCATGGCCCAGCCCGGCATCACCGCCCCCATCATAAGCGCCCGGAATAAAACGCAATTGGCCCCGTCCTTAGCGGCCGCGTCCTTCGATCTGGACGCCGCGCTGCGGGCCCGCATCAACGCGCTGTCGCGCCGACCGGCACCGGCAACGGACCGCCTGGAAGAGGCGGATATCTGAGCTGATGGCATCGTAAATTAACCGTTTCCCGGACAGGCCTTTGCGAATGTCGCACGGCATGACAGGTTCGCCGCCGTGAAATGGGATTTCTTAGTTATCGGCGGTGGTATTGCCGGATTGTCCGCCGGGGCGGCGTTGGCGGAACTGGGAAGTGTTGTCGTCATCGAGGCGGAAACCAATCTGGGCCACCACGCCTCGGGCCGATCCGCGGCTTTGTTCGAAGAAAGCTATGGGCTCCCGCCGGTCGTGGCGCTGAACCGGGCGAGCCGGTCGGACCACCAGGCAGCCGGGCATCTGAGCCCACGGGGG
>JBCDCS010000342.1:0-3383 GCA_039181205.1 Pseudomonadota bacterium | reverse complement strand
ATCCCCCATTGCGACGGCGCTGGCGTCATCGTGGCGGTGGGCCCAGACGGACCGGCGGACCGGATCGGCCAACGCGTGTGGCTGTGGAACGCGCAAGGCGGCTACGGCTCTGTCGGGCGGCCCTTTGGAACGGCGGCAGCCTATATCGCCCTACCAGAGGATCAGGCTGTGCACCTGTCCGACCACTACACGATGGAGGAAGGCGCCTGCCTCGGTGTCCCGGCCATGACGGCCCATCGATGCGTGCTGGCGGACGGACCGTTGGCGGATCAGACCGTCCTGGTCCAGGGCGGCGCGGGCGCCGTGGGGTCCTTGGCGGTACAGATCGGGGTCTTGGCCCGCGCCAGGGTGTTGGCAACGGTCAGCAGTCAAACGGCCGCTGACCGGATCACGGAATTGGGTGCCGAACCGATCCTGCGGCACGATACGGATGTGGCCGAGCGGGTCCTGGCGATGACGCACGGAGACGGCGTGGACCGCGTGGTCGAGGTGGACTTTGCCGCCAACGCCGCCGTGGATGCAGCCGTTCTGAAGCCGAACGGCGTCTTGGCGAGTTATTCCAGCAGTTCGAACCCGATGCCGACACTCGACTATTACGCGTTCGCGGCCAAAGGGCAGACAGTGCGCTTCGTCCAGGGATTTGCCCTGCCACCCGCCGCCAGAACCGCGGGGCACCGGTTCCTGGCCGACCATCGCTTGGACATCGCCATCGGCACCGTCCTGCCCTTGGACCGGATCGCCGAAGCCCATGATCGCGTGGAATCGGGCGGGCATGTGGGGCAGACCGTTCTGTCGATCTGAAGGCCAGATGGTGGTGGCCGATGCAAAGGCCCAGTTCGATCGTCGATCGCTACCGATGCGTCGGCCAACTTGGATGCAGATCGTCTATGACGAACGGATGGGTGCTGCCCCGATGTTCCCGCAGATGCGGGTGGTCAGCCGGAAGATCCGGGTGACTATGGGGGATCGCCTCGGGGTCCGGGTCGGGCCACTGCCGCCGCGCGACGATCAGAGATATGAGCGCGAGACCACCCAGCACCACCAACGTCACCTCTAACCCGCCCCAGGTGAGCAGGGCACCCGCCAACGGATAGGTCACCAGCCAGCAGGCATGGGACAACGCGAACTGGGCCGCGAACAAAGCCGGGCGATCTTCTGGATGCGACGACCGGCGCAGCAATCGCCCCGATGGCGTCAAGATCGCGGAATAGCCCAAGCCGACCAGGAACCAGACCAACAGGACGACCGACCAATTGAGGCCCGCCACGATCAGCCACAAAGCCAGCGCGATCAGCGCCCCGCCCATCAAGGCAGCCCCGGGCAACATGACGTTGCGGTCCGACGCCTGCTGCAGCAATCTTGGCAACGCCAAAGCCGCAATCATGGAACCGAGACCAAAGGCGGCCATCGTCACGGCGACCGCGCTGGGCGACAGACCCAAATCGCCCTGCACCACGACGACGGTGTTCACCAAGATCATGGCCCCGGCGGACGAGACGGCGAAGCAAAGGGCCAGCAGCGCCCGCAGACGCGGCGTGGCCAAGTAGTTGCGCATCCCCCGTGTGGTCCGTTCATAGATCGGGCGCGGCGGCCCAGGCGTCACATGCGGCAGGATCGCCGAGCCGACGAGCAGGGCAGAGGCCACGAATCCCACCGATGTCATCGCAAACAGGGCGCTGAAGCTGACCAGCGTCAGCAGGGCCGCCGCGAGAAGCGGGCTGAACATGGCCTCCAGATCATAGGCCAGGCGCGACAGGGACAGGGCCTGGGTATAGTCCTCTTCATCGGTCAGGATGTCCGGGATCGTGGCTTGGAAAACCGGCGTGAAGGCCGCCGACGCCGCCTGGAGAACGACGATCAGTAGATAGACCTGCCAAATCTGCGACACGAATGGCAGCGACAGCGCCGCCACCCCCCGGATCACATCCAATCCGACGAGCATCTTGCGACGCGGCAGCCGATCCGCGAAGGCCCCGGCGATGGGCGCAACGGTCACATAGGCCAGCATCTTGATGGCGAAGATACCGCCCAGCACCAGCGCCGCGTCCTGTCCCGCAAGATCGAAGGCCAGCAGACCAAGGGCCACCGTGGCCAACCCGGTTCCGATCAGCGCGATGACCTGCGCCGCGAACAACTGACGAAACGACCGCACGAAAAAGACATCGAGCATGTGTTCGTGGTTCTTCGACCCCTCCGTGTTCACCGTGGTCAGCCGACACTACCACCGGAACAACGGGATGGATCAAGGCGCGCCATTTCATGAACGGCGACGCCCTTGCATAATCCTTCCAACAGAAATCCCAACCCGATCCGGCACGGGTTCCGGACGCCCGTCAGATCCCCAATTCGGCCCGCTCGGCATCGGTGAACAGCCGGGACCGCGTCAGGAACCGGCGCTCGGTGCCATTGTCCAAGCTGAACATACCGCCCCGGCCGGGCACCACGTCGAGGATAAGCTGGGTGTGCTTCCATGCCTTGAACTGCGCGCCGCCGATCCATACTTCGGTACCGTCGATATCGCCCAGACGAACGTCACGGCTGCCCAACGGGAACTCGCCCACCGGATAGCACATCGGAGAGGAGCCATCGCAGCACCCGCCTGACTGGTGGAACATGACGGCGCCATGGCTCTCTCGAATCTCGGCCAGAAGGTCGCGGGCGGCGTCGGTGGCCGTGACGCGCACGGCGGTCTCAGTACCTGCGGGCGCCACATCATCGGTGGCGCAGGTAATGGGTGTGTCTGTCATGATGTCTCCCGGTTTAGGGGCGTGAGGTGCCAAAGCGCCTCTGTCATCTGGGTCACGTTCGGCAGGGCCGGCAGGCCATCCGGCACCGCCTTCCGCTCGATCAACTCAACCACATAGGCCTCCGCATAGAGATCGGCCACTTCGTCGGCGCTGACCGCGAAGGGCGGGCCGTCGCCGAGACACTGATCGTATTCGAAGGTGACGAGGATTTGCGGCACGCCTTTCGATAGGCGGGCGATATGCGGGGCGTAGTCGCGGCGCATGGCTTCGGGCAAGGCCACCAGGGCCGCGCGGTCATAGACAAGGTCCACAGGGCCCAGCGCGTCGGGCGTCAGATCGAAGACATCGCCGACATGGGCGTCGAGACCCGGGGCACTGTAGAGACGCGAGGCTGGCCCTTCGATGACCTCCGGCGTCGCGCCGAGTTCTTCGAAAAGTTGGTCGACGGCCAATTGGTTCAGTTCCGCCGTCACGACGCGATACCCCTGGTCCAGAAGCCAGTGGATATCCCCGGTCTTTCCCGCCAGCGGCAAAAACAGGCGGGCGCCGGGCGCCGGTACGAGCGCCGGAAAATGTGCGATGAAAAGCGGGTTACCTTTGGCCTGGTGAAAGCCAATCCGACCGGTTTCCCAACGT
>JBCDCS010000341.1:0-3385 GCA_039181205.1 Pseudomonadota bacterium | reverse complement strand
GAACATAATTTTGCGAAGATGGGGCTGAAGGTGAAGGCGCCCAGCGTCGATTGGAAACAGATGCTGGCCTATAAGGAAGAAACAATCGGCCAGAACACCAAGGGCATCGAATTTCTGTTCAAAAAGAACAAGGTGGACTGGATCAAAGGCTGGGCATCGATCCCCGAAGCCGGAAAGGTGAAGGTGGGCGACGACGTCCACGAGGCCAAGCACATCGTCATCGCCTCCGGCTCCGACAGCGCCAATGTCCCGGGCGCCCAGGTCGAGATCGACGAAAAGGTCGTCGTGACATCCACCGGCGCGTTGGAATTATCCAGCATTCCTAAGAGCATGGTCGTCGTCGGCGGTGGCGTGATCGGGCTGGAACTGGGCTCAGTCTATACCCGTCTGGGCACCGATGTGACGGTGATCGAATATCTCGACGGCATCACGCCGGGCCAAGACATCGAAGTCGCCCGCCAGTTCCAGAAACTCCTGACGAAACAGGGGCTTAAATTCATCACCGGCGCCGCCGTCTCGAAAGTCGAGGTCAAGGGCGGCAAGGCGAACGTCTCCTATGCACTGCGCAAGGATGACAGCCAGCACGATCTGAAGGCCGATGTGGTCTTGGTTTCCACCGGGCGCAGGCCGCATACGGAGGGGCTCGGCCTCGATACGCTTGGCGTAACCCTCACCAAAGGCGGCCAAATTTCGGTCGATGATCAATATCAGACCAATATTCCCGGCATCTACGCCATCGGCGACGTGATCGAAGGTCCCATGCTGGCCCACAAGGCCGAAGACGAAGGTATGGCCGTGGCCGAAATTCTGGCGGGCCAGGCCGGTCACGTTAACTACGACGTAATTCCTGGTGTGATATACACCCACCCCGAGGTCGCCAGCGTGGGCCTGACGGAGGAACAGCTGAAAGACGAAGGCCGATCCTACAAAGTCGGGAAATTCAGCTTCATGGGCAATGGCCGCGCCAAGGCCAATCACGCGGCGGACGGCTTCGTGAAGATACTGGCCGACAAGGATACCGACCGCATCCTGGGCTGCCACGTGATCGGCCCCATGGCGGGCGATCTGATCCACGAAGTCTGCGTCGCCATGGAATTCGGCGCCGCCGCCGAGGACCTGGCCCGCACCTGCCACGCCCACCCGACTTATTCGGAAGCCATGCGCGAAGCGGCGTTGGCTTGCGGTGACGGAGCGATCCACGCCTGACACATCGGCGCCGTTCTGCGCCTGAAATGGTCACAATCACGCGGCAGGACGTCCCACGTCCTGCCGTTTTCAATTGTCATAAAGATCAATGATATCATGTCGCGATTGCTTTTCTGTACCCCGCCTGCCCTTTCCTTTCGCCCTTTCTAGCCCGGTTTTCACATTGACACTTCCAGCCATCACGGGGGCGCCAAATACCGGATGGATCCTGACGGCCCCGTCCCTTGCCTTGATCGACTGGCTCGATCGGAACCAGGTCATCCTGTTCTCGGTGGCCGGGGTTGTGTGCTTGATTGCCTTGGCCATCGCCTACCATCGGCTTCGCCTCCGCCGACGGATGATCCGCCAGGGCATCTCGGGCCTCGGCAACGGACCGCGCTTTCGCCTGGTCGATGCCGTCTGCCACGCCGTCTGGCAGCGCGGGAAAGTCGACGAACGCCGTCTGAAGCGCGCATTGGAAATCGCGCGGGACGTGACGGATATGAACTACGACGACGTCCATATCCGGGAACTCGTCCACCGAGCCGACCGGCTGCTCCTGCCGTTCAACTTCCGCTGGATGCGCGCCGATCTGAGCCAGGATGAAAAGCTGGTGATTTTCAACGCGGCCGCGTCCGTCATGCTGGCCTCGGGCCGCTTATCCCTGTCGGATCAACGCCTTCTGCGCAGCCTGAGCCGTGGCCTTGGCCTCAAGGCAAGCGATCTGCGGGACCTGTCGCGTGTGATGCGGGACTAGGGTCCCGATCCTACCCCGCCAGCAGCCGCAGCCCTTGGGTCACATCGGCCCGCACCGCCAACCGCAGCCCAGGTTCGTCCCCGGCCCGCAAGGCTGAGACGATCAACCGGTGGTTTTTCGGCAACTCCGTCCGGTTCAGGCGGCCATAAAGCGCGCGCATGGTGGGCCCAAGCTGCAACCAGACGGTTTCCGCCATGGCCAGCATCGCGGGCGCCTGGGCCCGGAGATACAGCGTGCGGTGAAATTCCAGATTCGTCCGGATATAGCCCGATGCATCGTGCTTCACGATCTGCTCGGCAATGGCGGTGTTGATGGCTTCCATCCGGTCGACCAGCGCCGGGTGCGCCCGGGGCAGAGCCCGAACGGCCAATTCCGGCTCCAAAAGGGACCGGATAGCAGCCAATTCCTCGATCCGGTCGTTCGATAGGGCCGGCGTGGTGATCCGCCCCGATGCCGACAACGACAGCGCCCCTTCGGCCACCAACCGGCGCATGGCTTCGCGCACCGGAGTCATCGATACCCCGTAATCCCGGCCGATGCCGCGTAACGTCAGCGCTTCGCCAGGGGGCAATTCACCGTGCATGATGCGACTGCGCAGATTGCGGTAAAGCCGGTCATGGGCGGCGCCCGCGCCTTCGGGAAGGGGATTCAACAACATGGCTCCAGATGTGATCACAAAATGGAGGGCGTCAACCAATTGAATGCGAGGTGTGGCGAGAGGCCCGCACTCTCACCGGCAGAAGATACGGCCAAGTTTTAAGTGGCGCTGAAATCGACCGCCTGCAGGGCCGCACCATGGGTCCGAAGCCAGGCCCGGCGCGGCGCGTAATCGGGCATCAGATCGGCCACCTGGGCCCAGAAGCGCGGCGAATGATCCATATGGCGCAGATGCGCCACTTCATGGGCCGCCACGTAGTCCAGGACGTCCGGCGGCGCCATGACGAGCCGCCAGGAGAACATCAGCTTGCCCTGCGATGAACAGGACCCCCAGCGCGACCGGGTATCCCGGAGCGTGATCTGCGCGGGCGCCCGCCCCAGCGCCTCGGCGTAGCGGTCCACGGCCGATGTGAGATGCGTCCGGGCCAGGCCCCGTAACAGGGCCTTCACCCGCGGGCCGGCGTGCCCGTCATCGGCGACGGCGATCGCATCGCCCTGCAGCCGCGCCGCCCGCCCCGGCCCGGCGATGACGGGCACATCCTTTCCGCGAAACGGCACGGCTGCACCCACCGTCACCCGTCGCGGCGGCGGCGCGGCGGCGACGTGCCGGGCGATCCAGCGGGCCTGCTCTGCCACAAAGCCCTTCGCCTCCGTGACCGAGACCCAGGCTGGCAATGTCAGCGTCACCTGCCCATCGGTCCGGCCCACCCGCAGCGTCATGCGCCGGGCCCGCACCGATCTTTTCAAGCGGATCGAGAGATCGGGCTGGCCGGGAACGGACATGGT
>JBCDCS010000340.1:0-3394 GCA_039181205.1 Pseudomonadota bacterium | reverse complement strand
TTCCGACGCTTTATCGGCCTATCTTTCATCTGCTTGCCCCGGTTCCGCGACAGGGGCATTCTGACCCGCGGACCCGACCGGAAAGGCATCGAACATGGCACTGCCCGCGCGCAAGCAGGTGACCTATTGGGGCATCGCAGCCGCCGTCTTCCTGGTGCTGCTGTGGTATCTCGGGCCGGTCTTGCTGCCGTTCATCGTAGGCGGGGCGATTGCCTATATCCTCGACCCGCTGGCCGACCGGTTGGAGGCGATGGGCCTGCCCCGTGCGGCCGCCACGACGGTGATCACGTTGGTCGGTGTGCTGGCCTTGGTGGGGGCAGTTGCCGTCGTCATCCCCCTATTGATTGAGCAGACCCAGGCCCTGGTGAACCGGGCGCCGGAATATTTCGCGGCTTTGCGGGACTGGCTGATCGTGCGGTTCCCGGCCCTGGGCGGGGAAGGCGGGATCGTGCAGCGCAGCTTGGCCGATCTGGGCGAGATGGTGCGCGAACGGGGTGGCGCGCTGGCCCAGCAAGTGGTCGCGGGCCTGTTCGGGGTGGTCAATGCCCTGGTCTTCATCGTCGTGGTGCCGGTGGTGGCGTTCTACATGCTGCTCGACTGGGACAACATGGTGGCCCGGATCGACAAGTTGCTGCCCAGGGACCATGTGGACACGATCCGGCGCCTTGCCTCCGAAATCGACCGGACGCTGGCCAGCTTTGTGCGCGGGCAACTGACGGTCTGCCTTATTCTCGGGACGTTCTATTCGGTCGCGCTGATGGCGGTGGGGCTGCAATTCGGCCTGGTCGTGGGGGCGATTGCCGGGCTGATCACGTTCATCCCTTACGTGGGCGCGCTGGTTGGGGGTACCTTGGCCATCGGTCTGGCGCTGTTCCAGTTCTGGGGGGAATGGACGTCGATCGGGCTTGTCGCGGCGATCTTCGTGGCTGGGCAGTTTCTGGAGGGCAATATCCTGACGCCGAAACTGGTCGGGTCGTCGGTGGGGCTGCATCCCGTCTGGCTGCTGTTTGCGCTGTCGGCGTTTGGCACGATCTATGGCTTCGTGGGCATGCTGGTCGCGGTGCCGGTGGCGGCAGCCTTGGGCGTGGTGACTCGGTTCGTGGTTTCCGAATACCAGGACAGCCTGCTCTATCGCGGGCGGGCGTCTCCGGAGACGTCGGAGGCCACTGGCATGCCGTCGACCGGACCGGAGACGGAGGCCGGGGCGGCGCCCAAGGACGCGGCGGAGTAGATCATGGCGCAGATGGTCATGGACATGCCCCGGCGACAGGCCCAGGGGCGCGAAGACTTCATGGTGTCGTCGTCCAACGCGACGGCCATGGCTCTGCTGGAAGGCTGGCCCGATTGGCCGGATCGCCGCTTGGCATTGGCCGGGCCCGAGGGGTCGGGCAAATCGCATATGGCGGCGATCTGGGCGGCGGAGGTTGGGGCGCGGGTTCTGCCCGCGCGGGCCTTGCGGGCCGAGGCGGCGGGCGGATTGGCCGAGGCGCCGCTGGTGATCGAGGATGCGGATCGGGGCGTGGATGAGGCGGCGTTGTTCCATCTGATGAATGCCTGCGCGGGGGCGGGGCAGGGGCTGCTCCTGACCGGGCGCGCGGTACCGTCGGATTGGGATGTGGCGCTGCCCGATCTGGCATCGCGGCTGTCGGCGGTGACCCCGGCGGTGTTGGAGGACCCGGATGACGCGCTGTTGTCGGTGGTGCTGCTGAAACTGTTTGCGGATCGGCAGTTGCGGGTCAAACCGGCGCTCATCGGCTGGTTGCTGCCGCGGATGGAGCGGAGCCATGCGGCGGCCGCAGCATTGGTGGCTAGGCTGGATGCGGCGGCGTTGGAGCGGGGCGTGGATGTGAACGTGGCCCTGGCCCGGACGGTGATGGACGCCGATGCGGCGGGGTCTTAGGGTGTCATTTCCCTGTCATATGACCATTTTAGCCGCCGCCCCATGACCGCTTCCGATTTTCTGACCGCCCCGCTGCCTGTCCCCCGTGCCCTGGACGAGGATCGCCGCACCGGCCCGCGCCGGTTCTTCAACCGGGAGATCAGTTGGCTGGCCTTCAATTGGCGCGTGTTGGAGGAGGCGGGGAACCCCCGGGTGCCTTTGTTGGAACGGCTGCGATTTCTGTCGATTTCGGCGGCGAACCTGGATGAATTCACCACCGTGCGGGTGGCCGGTCTGCGGGAGTTGGCGCGGGAGGGGAATGTGACGCCCGCGGCCGATGGGCGGACGCCGGCGGAGCAATTGGTGTTGATCGATGCGGATGCGGGGCGGCTCTTGCGTGCACAGCAGGATCGGTGGAAGTCGTTGCGCAAGGAGATGGAGGCGGCGGGGATCAGCCTGATGTCGCCCGACGCGTTGAAGGCGGCGGAGAAGCGGGCGCTGTCGGAGCGGTTCCTGCGCGAAGTGTTCCCGTTGCTGTCGCCGCTGGCGATCGATCCGGCGCATCCGTTTCCGTTCATCCCCAACGAAGGCATGGCCCTGGCGGTGGAGTTGGAGCGCAAGTCCGATGGGCGGACCTTGCGGGCGCTGCTGCCGATCCCGCCGCAGATCGACCGGTTCCTGCGGCTCGACGATGTGGGGGAGCGGATCCGGTTCCTGCCGATGGAATCGCTGCTGCTGATGCAGATCGATACGCTGTTTCCGGGCTACGCCTTGAAGGGACATTGCGCGTTCCGGGTGCTGCGCGACAGCGATCTGGAGGTCGAGGAAGAGGCCGAGGATCTGGTGCGGGAATTCGAGACCGCGCTGAAGCGCCGCCGCCGGGGTGAGGTGGTGCGGATGACGATCACCATCGGGGCGCCCGAGGGGCTGCGCCGCGAGATCGTGGAGGAGATCGGCGTGGGCGAGCATGAGGCCATCGAGGTGGACGGGCTGATCGGCCTGGCCGCGCTGAAGGATTTGGTGGTGGATGACCGGAAGGACCTGCTCTGGCCCGGTTTCATGCCGCGCGTGCCGGAGCGGGTGCAGGACCATGACGGCGACATGTTCGCGGCGATCCGCCAGAAGGACATGCTGCTGCATCACCCTTACGAGACCTTCGATATGGTGATCCGGTTCCTGCACCAAGCGGCGACCGATCCGAATGTGGTGGCGATCAAGCAGACGCTCTACCGCACGTCGGAGGATTCGCCTGTCGTGACCGCGCTTTGCGAGGCGGCGGAGGCGGGGAAGACGGTGACCGCCCTGGTGGAGTTGAAGGCGCGGTTCGATGAGGCCGCCAATATCCGCCAGTCCCGGCGGTTGGAGCGGGCGGGCGCCCATGTGGTCTACGGTTTCACCAACTACAAAACCCACGCGAAGATCAGCACGGTGGTGCGGCGCGAGGGCAAGAAGCTGGTCACCTACACCCATTTCGGGACGGGGAATTACCACCCGATCACGGCGCGCATCTATACC
>JBCDCS010000339.1:0-3399 GCA_039181205.1 Pseudomonadota bacterium | reverse complement strand
GCCCAATCGGGCGCCCGTCTGAGGACCGACAGTACGGTGGCCCGGGCGTTCGGGTTCGATATCATGCATCAGGTCCGCGACGGGTCTTGGGACTGGATCGTGATGACGGCGGGTGGAAACGATCTGCGCGGCAATTGCCTTCGGCCGGAGACGCCAGCGCTCCGCGATCGGCAAATCGGACCTGACCTCACCGGCGATATCCCTGATTTCATTGCCCGCCTGCGTGCTCGCGGGTCGAAGGTGGCCTTTCTGGGCTATTACGACCTGCTGCCGAATGAACCCGCGCCGTGCGAGCCGCAATTTGATATCATCAACGCTCGCATGGCCGAGTTGGCCGCCCGGGATCCGGGCCTGGTCTTTCTGGATGCGGCCGATGTGATCGATCGAAACGATCCGAGTCTCTTTGCGCGGGACCGCCTGCATCCAAGCGCCCGTGCCTCCGCCATTATGGGCGCCGAACTGGCGCGACGGATGCGGCTGGCCGAATAGCCTTGACCTTCCAGTGACTGGAAGGCCCATATGGCTGAAATGAACATCAAGACCGCCTCCGACCGCTCCGGCGTCCCGGCCAAGACCATCCGCTATTACGAGGAGGTCGGCTTGGTCACGCCGGCGCGTAGCGGCAACGGGTACCGGACCTTTACGGATCGGGATGTCCACGATTTGACGTTCTTGGGCCGGGCGCGGGCGCTGGGGTTCGGTCTGGAGGAATGCCGCACGCTTTTGGCGCTTTGGCGGGATGAGGGACGGGCCAGTTCCGAGGTCAAGCGGATCGCCAAGGCCCATCTGGAAAATATCGATCAGCGGATCACCGACCTGCGGGCAATGCAGGCGACGCTGTCCCATTTGGTGGATGCGTGCGCGGGCGATGACCGACCCGATTGCCCGATCCTCGACTCCCTTGAACCGCAGGAGGGGTAGGGCATGCCCAAAGACGTATCCGACCAGTCGAACCGTGCGATCCTTTATCGGATGGTATCGCCCGATACTTGTCCCTCGGGGCTGAAAGCATTGGATCTGCTGCGGCGCCAGGGGTTCGAGGTCGAAGATCGACCATTGACGGGACGGGCGGAGATCGATGCGCTCAAGGCCCGGCTGGAGGTCAAGACCACGCCGCAGGTCATTCTGAACGGTGACCGGATCGGCGGCTACGAAGATCTGCGGGCACATCTCGGCAAACCGGTTCGCAAGGGGCCGACCTATCGGCCCGTTCTGGCGATCTTTGCCGTGGCGGCCTTGGTCGCGATGGCGATCTCGTGGCGGGTCGATGGGATTCTGCTGCAGGCCCAGGTCGTTCCCTGGTTCGTCGCCACCGCCATGGTTCTGCTCGGTTTGCAGAAGCTCCAGGATGTGGAGCGGTTTTCGACCATGTTCCTGACCTACGATCTGCTGGCCCGGCGCTGGGTGCCATACGCGAAGATCTATCCGTTCGTGGAAACCGGCGCCGGTCTTCTGATGTTGGCAGGGCTTCTGCCTTGGCTGGCGGTCCCGGCCATGCTTTTCATCGGGACGGTGGGCGCCGTGTCGGTGTTCAAGGCCGTCTATCTGGACAAGCGCGAACTGAAATGCGCGTGCGTCGGGGCCGGGTCCCAGGTGCCCCTCGGCGCGGTCTCTCTAACAGAGAATCTGGCGATGATGGCGTTCGGGATCTACGGCATTACGCTGCTGGTCTGACGGCAGGCGGGGCTCGCCCCGCCCGCCATATCTTGATCAGCCGAGCCGCGCGGCCTGTTCCGCCACGCGCTGTCCCAGATGGCGGGCCGTGGCGAGGTCGGCGGCGCGCGGCATTTCCTCGGGCGGAACGTTGGCCGAATAGGACGCCGCGCCTTCGTAGGCGCCCAGAGGGTTGAGGTTTTCAGGATCGTCCGGTTTCTGCGGGTCGCCGGAGATCAGCCCCGTTCCGACCCAGAGCATCCCGTGCTGCATGGCCAGGGTTATCAGGCGGTGCAAGGTCTGTCCCTTGTCGCCGATCAGCGAGCCCGAATTGGTGAAACCGGCGGCGAGCTTGTTCTTCCAGCCTTGCTGGTACCACGTCTTCGATGTGGCATCGATGAAGGTCTCGAAGGGGCCCGAGACGGAGCCCATATATGTGGGAGAGCCGAAGATGATCGCATCGGCGCCATGCAGATCGTCCCATGGGCCGCTGTCGGAGTCGGCCAGGTCTTCCGCCTTCACGACCGTCACATCCGCGCCGCCGGCGCGGGCCCCGTCGGCCACGGCCTCGGCCTGTTTCGCGGTGTGGCCGAAGCCGGAATGATAGACGATCGTGACTTTGGGCATGGCAGCTCTCCTTCTCATTGAAACCATGGGTGATCGGTTGAATTGGGGCAACCGCGGAAGTCCCCGAAAGGTTGCCTTCTGTCAGTTGCAGTGCGGTGACCACCAAGCTAGCAAGCGCCCGACGAGTTTGAGGCCCGACATGGACAACCTGCGCGATAAGTATTTGGACCAGATCCGCGACGCCGCGGACGAGGATGGCCTGGAACAGGTGCGTCTGGCGGCCGTCGGGAAGAAGGGCGAAGTGGCGCTCAAGATGCGCGAGCTTGGGAAGATGACGCCCGAGCAGAGGCAGGAGGTCGGCCCGAAGCTGAACGCCCTGAAGGACGAGATCAATTCTGCCATCGCCGCGCGGAAGGCCGCGTTGGAAGACGCGGCTTTGGACGAACGCCTGCGCGCCGAATGGCTCGACGTGACCCTGCCCACGCGCACCCGCCGCCAAGGCACCATTCATCCGGTCAGCCAGGTGACCGAGGAAGTGACGGCCATCTTCGCCGATATGGGCTTCTCGGTCGCCGAAGGCCCGCAGGTGGAAACCGATTGGTACAACTTCGACGCGCTCAACATCCCCGGCCACCACCCCGCGCGGGCCGAGATGGACACGTTCTACATGGCCCGGGCCGACGGCGATGACCGCCCGCCCCACGTCCTGCGCACCCATACGTCACCGGTGCAGATCAGGTCGATGCAGGAGCACGGCGCGCCGATCCGGGTGATTTGCCCTGGTCGGGTCTATCGCTCGGATTACGACCAGACCCACACGCCGATGTTCCATCAGATCGAGGGGCTGGCCATCGATACCGATATCTCCATGGCGAACCTGAAATGGTGCCTGGAGGAGTTCGCGGCCGCCTTCTTCGAGGTGGACAAGATCGAGGTCCGCTTCCGTGCCTCCCACTTCCCGTTCACCGAACCGTCGGCCGAGATCGACTTCCGCTGCTCCTGGGTCGATGGCCAGTTGCGGCTGGGCGAGGGCGACGACTGGCTGGAGGCCGGCGGGTCCGGCATGGTGCACCCGAAGGTGTTGGAGGCGGCCGGCGTGGATTCCGCCAAGTACCAGGGGTTCGCCTTCGGCCTCGGGATCGACCGGCTGGCCATGCTGAAATACGGCATCCCCGACCT
>JBCDCS010000338.1:0-3402 GCA_039181205.1 Pseudomonadota bacterium | reverse complement strand
GGATTCACCGTCAACCAGCAAGCCGTACAGGCCGTTCAGTCGCAATTGCTGGGTGGACACGGGGGATGATCGCGCCGGATTTCGCGGCATTCGAAGCCGCCCATGGCCGGGGCCAGAACCAGGTTCTCTGGATGCGGCTGCCCGCCGATCTGGATACGCCGGTGTCGCTGATGCTGAAGCTGGCGGAAGCGCAGCCGTTTTCCTTCGTTCTGGAATCGGTGACCGGGGGCGAGGTTCGGGGGCGCTATTCCATCGTCGGCATGAAGCCCGATCTGATCTGGGAATGCCGAGGCGAGAACAGCCGCGTGAACCGGTCCGCCCGATGGGACCCAGAGGCTTGGGAGGATGCTGGCGAACCGCTGGCCGCAATCCGCGGGTTGCTGGACGAAAGCCGGATCGAGCTGCCCGACGGGTTGCCGGCGGCGTCCGCCGGGCTGTTCGGTTATCTGGGCTACGATATGATCCGGCTGGTGGAACATCTGCCGGACGTGAACCCGGACCCGCTGGGCCTGCCGGATGCGATGCTGATGCGGCCCTCGGTCATCGCGGTCCTGGACGGCGTAAAGGGCGAAGTGATCCTCGTAGCCCCGGTTTGGGGCGCGACATCGGGACCGGCGCGCGCCGCCTACGCCCAGGCGGCGGAGCGGTTGCAAGATGCGCTGGCCGCCCTGTCGCGGGCAGTGCCGGAGCCCCGCGATATGGGCGATCCGCTGGACGTGTCGGAACCGGTTTCGAACTTCACACGCGACGGCTATGAGGCGGCGGTGGAGAAGGCCCGCGAGTACATCGCGGCGGGCGACATCTTCCAAGTCGTGCCATCCCAGCGCTGGACGATCCTGTTTCCGCTGCCGCCCTTCTCGCTCTATCGGGCACTTCGGCGGACGAACCCGTCGCCGTTTATGTTCCATTTCGACATGGGCGGCTTTCAGATCATCGGGGCGTCACCGGAAATACTGGTCCGGGTGTTTGGGGACGAGGTGACGATCCGGCCGATTGCAGGGACGAGGCCGCGGGGTGCCACGCCTGATGAAGATCGGGCCTTGGAGGCCGATTTGCTGGCCGACGAGAAAGAGCTGGCGGAGCATCTCATGCTGCTCGATCTGGGTCGCAACGATGTGGGGCGCGTGGCGAAGACCGGGACGGTCAAGCCGACCGAGAAGTTCATCATCGAGCGCTATTCCCACGTGATGCACATCGTGTCGAATGTGATCGGAGAGCTGTCGGACGATCACGATGCGCTGTCCGCCCTCTTGGCCGGGTTGCCCGCGGGCACGGTGTCGGGCGCGCCCAAGGTCCGCGCCATGGAGATCATCGACGAGTTGGAGCCCGAAAAGCGCGGGGTCTATGGCGGCGGGGTCGGGTATTTCTCGGCCGGCGGCGATATGGATATGTGCATCGCGCTGCGCACCGGCGTGGTCAAAGACGGCAAGCTCTATGTTCAGGCTGGGGGCGGCGTGGTCCATGACAGCGATCCGGGCGCCGAATGGCAGGAAACGGTGAACAAGTCCCGTGCGCTGAAGACCGCGGCGCAGGAAGCCGGGCGGTTCGTTCGACGTGGGAACTGACAGTCTTTGCCTTTGGGCCGGGGCGGACGCAGCCCAGGCCCCTAAGGCTTGGCGATCCGGCGCAAGATGTTTTCGAGCGCGGATTTGAACGCCGCCCGGTCGCGCGTGGTGTAGGGGCGAGGCCCGCTGGTCTGGCCACCGGTCTGACCGTCGAGCCCGGGACGCAATTCGGCCATCAGGTCCCGGGTCGCGACCGTGTCGCCGATGCTCGCTTCGGTATATTCCCGCCCCCTTGGGTCCACCGCCGCGCCCCCGGCCTTCAGCACCCGTTCGGCCAGCAGGATGTCGCCGGTGATCGTCACCGTGCCGGGACGCGCGACCTGGGCAATGGCGTCGTCCGCCGCATCGAAGGCATCGCCCGCCACGAAAAGCTTGATCGACGGATGATCAGGCAGGCGCAGGTAGCTGGCCGCCACGAAGATCGCCTGGATCTTGTGGCGAAGCGCGATCTCCGTGATCTCGCGCTTGACGGGGCAGCTGTCGGCATCGACCAGGATCATGCCAGATGACTGCCGTCGAAGGGGATCGTGACGCCGCCGGCCGTCAGGCTGTCGGGCGTGATGTCGACGGACTCGACGATGGTGGCGTCCGGCAGGCGGGCGATGGCGTGGGGGATCACGTGACGGCCGGAGGCGAGCGCCGTGGGGACGCCCTCGGCGGCAATGCGATTGTCGTCCAGCGCGGCGGCGAACCCCGCGGCCCCGGCGCAAATCGCATCCTCGACCCCGCAGATATCCAACGCTTGCCCTCGCCAGGGTGGGCCCACACGCCCGCCGTTCCAAAGCCAGATATTGGTGACCGGCAGGATCTTCGACGGACGCAGGAACAGGATCGTGTCGCTGGCCCTCGTCGCGGCCGTCCAGCCGAGCCCGGGCTCGGACACAATGGTGGCGAAATCGGTGCCAGGCCCGTCTGGCAAAAGCGGAAGGGCCGCGCTGCGCGTGTCCGGCGGCCAGCGTTCGACGCCCGGCGGCTCCATCGATGGAAAGGTGTGGACGGCACGGGCGGGCGAATGGGTGATCGCGTGGACACCCTGGATCATGGGGTGGTGGGCGAAGGTGGCGGGCGCGGTCAGGTCCAGGACGTGGGTCTGGTAAAGCACCGGATGACCGTCCCGCAGGGCGATCTGGGCAGAGACCCGACCCCGGGGCGTCGAGCATGTTGCCGTCAAGGCGCCCGGGGCCCGAGCCCGCAACCGCCAAGGCCCATTCGCTGGCGCGCCGTGGGGCGGGCCATGGTCCAGGTCGTCGCGGCCGAAGGGGAGGCAGGTGAAAGTCCCGCCCAAGCGGCGATCCACCTTGGGGATCCCTTGATCGGCCTGGATCGCCGGATCGTCCCGCCACGGCGCGGCCCAGAGCACCGGCACGCCGCCGATCACAAGGTCCGGCAGATGCCCGCAGCCCGGCTCCCACGTGGCGCGGATGCCCCGCGCGGACAGGGAAATCACAGAAGCGCCTTCAGACCGCTCGCCAGGATGGCGCCGTCACTGCCCATCGCCACGATCCGCGCGCCCGCCGCGACCCAGCGTTCCGGATCGGCGGCGAAGATCCCAGGCGCCATCCCGGTGGCGGCAATCCGGGCAATCGCCGTCTCCAGCGTTGCGAGGAAGTCCGGATCGTCGGTCTCCACGCCCAGATCGGCGGCCAAATCGGCGGGACCGATGAAGACGCAATCCAAGCCAGGCACGGCGCAGATGGCGTCCAGATTTTCCAAAGCCAATCGGCTTTCCACCTGAACCCAAATGGAAATCTCGTCATTGGCGCGTGCCATATAGCCCGCGTCCAAGCCGTAGAGCCCGGCACGCGAGACCGATGCGCCGACCCCGCGCCGACCCTCG
>JBCDCS010000337.1:0-3436 GCA_039181205.1 Pseudomonadota bacterium | reverse complement strand
CGGCATGCCCAGGCGGTCATCGATTTCACGACACCGGCGGCGACCGTGGCCATGTCGGAACTGACCGCCCAGGCACGCGCGGTGCATGTTGTCGGCACCACTGGGCTGACACCCGACGACATCGCCGCGCTCGACCGGGCGGGCCATCACGCGACGATCATCCGGGCCGGGAACATGTCTCTGGGCGTGAACCTGCTGACGCAGTTGGTTCGACAGGTTTCGGCGGCCTTGGGCGAGGACTACGACATCGAAGTCGTCGAGACCCATCACCGCCACAAGGTCGATGCGCCGTCCGGCACGGCCCTGATGCTGGGCCAGGCAGCGGCGGAGGGTCGCGGGGTGGCGCTGGACGACGTGTCCGACCGGGCGCGCGACGGGATCACCGGGGCGCGGGGACGGGGCAAGATCGGCTTCCATGCGATCCGGGGCGGCGACGTGATCGGAGATCATGACGTGATCTTCGCCGCCGATGGCGAGCGGATCGTCCTGCGGCATCTGGCGACCGACCGGTCGGTCTTTGCCCGTGGGGCGTTGCGCGCGGCGCTATGGGGGCAGGACAAGGGATCGGGAACCTTCGATATGCTGGATGTCCTGGGACTTCGCTAACCTGCAACGCAGGCGGTTTTTGCAGGGCAGCGGGTCTTCCAGGTCGGGAAAAGAAGCATTAAACTCAATGGCATTGGTTTCCAAAGGGTTTCGATGCGTCTTCTTCTAATTCTTCTTCTGTCTCTGCCGGTTCCGGCCCAGGCCTTCGAGCGGATCACCTCCCGCGATACGTTTCTGTCGCTGGTGGATGGGCGCCGGTTGGTCGGCGACGGCGTGTCGCTGGAAGTTCAGGGCAATGGCCAGATCAGCGGTAGCGGATTGGGCCTACAGATCAGCGGCAGCTGGAACTGGGAAAACCGCATGTTTTGCCGAACGCTCCAAACCGCGGTGCGGAGTTTTCCCCGCGATTGTCAGACCGTGGCCCGGCGCGGCGACGTGCTTCGGTTCCATGCCAATGGCGGCCAGGGCGATATTGCGGATTTGCGGATCCGGTAGTCAGCTTTTCCAGGCCTCCTGAACGGACCAGGAAGTCAGAAGTCGATGGCGATGCCCCTGAGTTCCCAATCGCCGTAGCGAACCGGCTCCGGACCATCGCGGCCGCCCAATTCCGTCGGCAGGTTCGGATCGGCGCGTTTGCGCGCCTCGGCTTCTTCCAGGGCGCGGCGCGCGACCTCGGGCAAGGCAGCGCGGCGGGCGGCTTCTTCTTCCGTCGATAGGGCAGCCGGGACGGGGCCCGTCCCACGGCCCGAGGTTGGGCAAGCCGGGGCACCTTCCGGAGTGTCCGGGAGGTGGGTCGGATCGACGGTCATACGTTCGGCCATGGGCGCTCCTTGCCGCTGGATCGGGATGGATATACGTCGCACCACCCGTTTCGCCAAGGATCGCCCATGGATATTCCCGACAGCTTGGCCGCACGAAGGGGCGCCATCCGGTTGCTGGCCCATGTGCTGCGCGACGGCCGGATGTTGTCGGACGGCGCATCGGGCCTGCAGGGGCCAGCGGCGGCACGGGCGCTGCGGCTGGCCGGGCTGGTGCTGCGGCATATGGGCCGAGCGGATGCGATGCTCAAAACCCGGATGGAGCGGCAACCGGCGGCAAAGGTGCGCGATATTCTGCGGCTGGCGCTTGTGGAAATGTTCGAAGACGGCGCGGCCGCCCATGGCGTGGTGAACGACGCGGTGGCAATGACCCGGTCCTCGCCCCGGACGGTGAAGCAGGCCGGATTGGTGAACGCGGTGCTGCGAGGGCTGTCGGACGCCGGGGCAGAGTGGGCGGCCCTGCCGCCCCCTGCCCTGCCGCCGTGGCTGCGCAAACCTTTGGCCAAGGCCTGGGGCCGGGATCAGCTGGAGGCCATCGAGGCGGCCCATCTGCGGGGCGCATCCTTGGATTTGACCACCAAGCCGGGGGTCAGCGTTGACGGCGCCGAGCGCTTGCCGACCGGGTCCTGGCGGCATCCCGGCGGTCAGGTGCGGGCCTTGCCGGGATACGAGACCGGGGAATGGTGGGTGCAGGATGCCGCCGCCGCGATCCCGGCCCGGTTGCTTGGCGATGTGGCCGGACGGCGAGTGCTGGACCTATGCGCGGCGCCCGGCGGGAAGACGATGCAGCTGGCGGCAATGGGCGCCCATGTGACCGCGCTGGATATCAGCGAGGGACGCCTCAAGCGCGTGCGGGAGAACCTGGCGCGCACCGCGCTCAGCGCCGAGATCGTTGCGGCCGATGCCCTGACCTGGGAGCCGGATGCGCCGTTCGACGCGGTGCTGCTTGACGCGCCCTGTTCGGCGACGGGCACGATCAGGCGGCATCCCGATCTGCCGCATCTGCGCGAAGCCCGGGATGTGGAGGCCCTGACGAAGCTGCAATACCAGTTGATCGACCGGTCGCTGGCCTGGCTGGCGCCGGGCGGGGTGCTGGTTTTCTGCACGTGTTCGCTGTTACCGGTTGAGGGAGAGCATCAGGTTACGGCGGCCTTGAAACGGCATCCGGGTCTGGTGGCCGAGCCACTGATGCCGGGCGACTACGGGCTGCCAGAGGCGGCGGCCTCAGCCCATGGGCTGCGGTTGTTGCCCGATCTCTGGCCGGAACGCGGCGGTATGGACGGGTTCTATATGGCGAGACTCCGCCGAACAGATTGAGGTGACAGCGGGCCGCCCACAGCGTAATCTAGGCACCAAGGGCCGGGACGGGCCCATGAGGATCGGCAGTTGGCAAGCATGCTACCCACGGATTGGACCACGCGTATGCGGGTGCGGCGCGCTCACCCCAGGGCCGGGTCGCGGGCGATCGCCTGGCAACCGGAGCCGCGCGGGACCGGGTCGTCGCGACACGGGCGACAGATTTTGGGCGGGCTGTGGCACCTGGCGGGGCAAGTGGTCGAAGCGCCCGGGCAATCGCCCTGGGATCTGGAGCCGCCATCGATTCAGTTTGCCATGCAGCTCCACGGGCAGGGATGGCTGGATGACGTGATCGCCACCGGCGATCGGGCGGCGGCGGCCATGGCCCGGGACTGGACGCTGGATTGGGCGCAGCGCTTTGGGTCGGGGCGGGGGCCGGGCTGGTCGCCCGCGCTGACCGGCCGCAGGCTGCTGCGGTGGATCAGCCATGCGCCCGTGCTGCTGGCGGGCATGCCCGCGCCCGATCAGACGGCCTGGTTCGAAGCGGCCTATGGGCAGGCGGGCTATCTGAACCGACATGCGGAAACGGCGCCCGAGGGCCTGCCCCGGATGGAAGCGCTGACCGGGCTGTTGCATGCCGCGGTCGCGCTGGAAGGGCTGGAGCATCTGGAAAGCAAGGCGATCCGGGCGCTGACATCCGCTGTGGACCGGGACATCGACGAGGGCGGGGGCATCGCGTCGCGCAATCCAGAAGCGCTCTTGGAAGTGGCGACGCT
>JBCDCS010000336.1:0-3437 GCA_039181205.1 Pseudomonadota bacterium | reverse complement strand
TGGCTACTGCATCAGCGGGTCGTCACCAGCGTGATCCTCGGGGCGACACGAGTGGATCAGTTGACCGACAATATCGGCGCGACCGAGATAGCTCTGTCTTCTGATGACCTCGATGCGCTCGATGCGGCGTCCAGACTGCCGTCGGAATATCCTGGTTGGATGATTGAGCGGCAAACTGCATCCGTATCTGATTTACTGGAGGAGAAGCCACGCGGCGCCACTGCGCCGTGATCCATAGACTGCGGAGGAGAGGGCAAATGGGGGCCGACCAATGGTGAGGATCGGCGCCCTCAGATTGCATTGTAGAAAGTTATCGACCGATCTTGGATGGCGGGTCCTTAGGCTTGGCGAACGAGAATAACGGAATCCAAGTCCCTGTCCGGGACGACCCTTAGCTCATGCGAGTTGCGTTGGTCGAAACGCCGCGCTTCGCTGCAGGCTTCCGGATCCATGACGATCACTTCGAGCCGGTCACCGGGAACGCGGGACGTGTCGAGCGTGACGATGGATCGAACCGGCGTGTAGACGATGATCCATTCGCCCGCGTCGCTTGCGGCCACGGAAACGCGCGCCGCAGGATCTTCATTGCGCTGGCCGGCAAATGGAATCCCGACATTCAGCCGATCCGGCCAAGCCCCTTCTGAGTTCAGCGGCTGGAAGAGATCTTGCGCAGGTCGCAAGGATTCCCGGTCAAGTTCGGATAGCCATTTGGCCCCCCACGACACCTGCTTCGCCGCGGGTGCGTCCAGACAATCTGACCAGACCTTGCTTTGCTCGTCATCCCACGCATGGACGCGATCGCCTTCGCGATGCACCTGCCGGATGGCTTCGTGGCCGTAGGTAAACCCGGCCGCACCAGCCAAGGTGGTGCGCCAAAACGCTTTGCGCACGTCCCAAGCCGAGAAGCGTGGCAGCCAGGCAAGGTGCGTGCTCGAAAAACACTGCCTTTCATTGCGCTGGCCCATCACGAACATGCCCGCATCTTCGTAATTGGCTTCCATATCCACGATGGGCTTGGTCGGCGTGGTCTGGAAGAACCGTTCCACATGCAGATAGCCGGGGACGTTCGGTTTGTAGTGGCTGCTTTGCAGGGCGTTGAAGCTCAGCCAGGACTCGGAGTGGAAGATGGCCGACGTCTCAAGACCGCGAGGATAGAACGTAATTGGTCTTCCGCCGGATGCTCCAGCCCGGATACCTTCGGCCATCGCCCGAACGATATCGGCATGCTGCTGTTCGAGGATCGGGCTGTCGCCGCCGAGAACCCAGATCAAATTCGGGCAATCCCCAAGCTCATCGGACAGAAACTGGCAATAGGCGCGACCAGATTCTGCATCCATGATGACCGGGCCGGCAGAGTTCGAGTGCCGGTTCCATTTATCGCCCCAAGTCGGAAGCAGCGATACGATCAAACCGTGGGCTTCGGCCCGCTTGATCATTCGGTGAACGAAATCCATCCATTTTGGATTGAGCCGAACGGCCTGCATGTCGTCTTCACTGGCGAATGGACGCTCGCCATAGGCATTTGGTGTATTCGGTTCGAAAAAGTCACGAAAGACGCAGGCCTGGACCGCTTTGAACCCCTTGCTGGCGCGATCCTTGAAGTATTGTTCGATCTCTTCTTCGCGGAGCTTTCCGAAAAGGACCCAGGCCGTATCGGCCAGAAGAAAAAATGCCTGGTCGTTGCCGTCCCGAAACCAGTGTCCGCATGGGGAGGTCGAGAGGGAGAGGGGATGCGGCATCGATCAGAATCCGGCAAGCGACGGAATGAAAAGGACGACGCCCGGGACGAACGTGATGATCAGCAGGACGACGATCATCACGGCGACCATGGGAAGGATTTCCCGCATGATCTTATGGATGGGAACGCCGGAGACCGCAGAGGTGATGAACAGCAGGCCGCCCATGGGCGGTGTGGAAAGGCCGATCATCATATTCAGGACAAGCACGACACCGAAATGCGTCGGGTCGAGTCCGAGTTCGTTCGCGAGCGGTATGACGAGAGGCACGAAGACGATCAGCATGACGATCGTATCGACAAACATGCCAAGGCCGAGGAAGACGAGGTTGATGACGATCAGAAGGATCCAACGCGTGTTTGAGATGTCGAGGATCCAACCGGACAGTGCGACGGCGAGTTGTTCGTACGAGATGACGAATGAGAAGGCGAAGGCAGCCCCGACCTTGACTCCGATGATCGCCGTTGTCGTTGCGGCGTCGGCGGCGACGCTCCAGAGCTGGCGCAGACCCAATGTGCGATAGATCAGCATGCCCACCAGAAGGGCCCAACCAGCAGCGATCGCGCCGCCCTCTGTTGGCGTGAATATGCCGGTGTAGATGCCCAAAAGCAGGATCGCGGGCGTTATGAGCGCAGGCGCCGCCCGGAGTGTCAGAAGCAGCCAGGCTTTCGCCGTCATGCTGATGTGTTCGCGCGGGTAGTTGCGGCGTTGGGCAATGAACGCGACGTAGGCCATCAGGAAGAGCGCAAGCAGAACGCCTGGCACGATGCCGCCAAGAAATAGCGCACCGACGCTCGCCCCAGAGAGTGTTGCGTAGAGGATCATCGGGATCGAGGGCGGGAAGATTGGGCCGATCGTGGCGGAGGCGGCGGTGATCGCGCAGGCGAAGCCGTCGTCATACCCGGCCTTCCGCATCGCCTTGATTTCCATCATGCCGAGCCCCGCCGCGTCGGCCGTCGCCGCCCCCGACATGCCCGAGAAGATCAACGATGCGGTGACGTTGACATGGCCAAGGCCGCCCTTGAAGCGGCCGACAATCGTGGATGCCCAGCGGAAGATAAGGTCGGTGATGCCGCCATCGTTCATCGCCTTGGCCGCAAAGATGAAGAGCGGAACCGCGATAAGCACGAATTTCACGTGCATCTGACTTACGAACTGGCTTGCCGCCATGGCAATGGGCGTCGCCGGTCCGGGTTCGAGGGCGAAGTAGAAGACCGACGCGGCGATCATGCCCAAGGCAATCGGCTGGCCGATCAGAAAGCACAGAACGAAGATGCCGAAAAAGACGATCAGTTCTAGGCTCATTGATCGCCCTCCGGCACGAAGACGTCCTTAGCGCTGTCCGGGGGCGATTCCCGCTTTATCAACGCAACGATGTCACCCCGCAGCCGCCAGCCAATCCTGACAATGAGGGAAAAAAGGAAGATCATGAACGGCGCATAGGCCCAACTCATGCGCATCGGCAGGACCGGGTTCATGCGCCGGTCCACGAAAGCGAGGTAGTTCCATGTGGGGATGATCAGGGCGATGAAGGCGCCGAGCAGGATCAAGTGCCCTACAATATCCATGAGCCTTTGGGCCCAAACGGGGGCCGCGTCCCGCAACACGCTGAAGCGGATCAGCCCGTGGTGTCGTTCCGCATAGCCCGTCGCGAAAAGGACGGTCCATAAAAACAGGAAGCCCAAAAGCTCGTCCGGCCAG
>JBCDCS010000335.1:0-3438 GCA_039181205.1 Pseudomonadota bacterium | reverse complement strand
TCTTCGACATCGGGGTTTACCTGGTGGTCCTGGGCTCGGTCCTGACCATCGTGCTCGCGCTCGAGGAGGAAGTCTGATGGAGCTCTTCGTGCCCATCATGGTCGGCGTGATGGTCGCCGCCGCGGTCTATCTCATGCTCGCGCGCAACGTATTGCGGTTCCTCTTCGGGCTGATCCTGATTTCGAACGCTGCGAACCTGACGATCTTCGCATCCGGTGGGCTAACTCCCGAGGCGCCGCCGCTTATTGCCTATGGCGAAGCCGCGCCGCCCGAGGGCGTCGCCAACGCGCTGCCGCAGGCCCTAGTGCTGACGGCCATCGTGATCGGCTTCGGCCTCTTCGCCTTCGCCCTGGTGCTGGTCTATCGCGGCTACCAGAACCTCGGCACGCTGGATTCCGACGAAATGCGCCTGGCCGAACCTTTGGAAGACGGCAAGGAGGCCGCTAAGTGAGCCCGGCCCTTCTTCTCCCCCTCCCTCTGGTCCTGCCCTTTATCATCGCCGTCTTCGCCTTCCTGTTCCGGAAGGGCCCAGAAGGCCGTTGGATCAGCGTCATCGGTTCAGCCATCTCTCTGATCGCGGGGGTCGCCCTGCTGATCCACGTGCTACAGAACGGGCCGGTGGCGACGCAGATGGGGAACTGGGCCGCGCCCTTTGGGATCACCCTGGTGGCGGATACCCTGTCGGCGGTCATGGTGGTGATCACCGGGATCACTGGTCTTGCCGTGGCGATCTATGCGGTCTCGGAAATACAACCCGAGCAAGAAGAACTGGGCTACCACGCCCTTTTCCAGACCCTACTAGCAGGCGTCACTGGCGCCTTCCTGACCGGCGATCTCTTCAACCTCTACGTCTGGTTCGAGGTGATGCTGATCGCCTCCTTCGGCCTCTTGGTCCTGGGCGGGACCAAGGTGCAGATGGATGCGGGCATCAAATACGTCACGCTGAACCTGATCTCGACGATTCTGTTCCTCAGCGGCATCGGCCTGCTCTACGGCACCACCGGCACGCTCAACATGGCCGACCTGCATTACACCGTCCAAGACGCCGACCCCGGCCTGCTCACCGTCATCGCCACCATGTTCCTGGTCGGTTTCGGCGTCAAAGCCGCGGTCTTCCCGCTCTTCTTCTGGCTCCCCGCCGCCTACCACACGCCCAGCTTCGCCGTCTCCGCCGTTTTCGCTGGCCTGCTGACCAAAGTCGGCGTCTACGCCATGATGCGAATGTTCACGTTGGTCTTCACCCAGGACGTGGCCTTCACCCACACGCTGCTTCTGTGGATCGCCGTCGCCACCATGGTCACCGGCGTCCTGGGCGCCGCAGCCCAAACCGACTTCCGCCGCATCCTGTCGTTCCACATCGTCAGCCAGATCGGCTACATGGTCCTCGGCCTCGCGCTGGCCTTCCAATCGGCCTTTGCGCTCATGGGCGCGATCTTCTACCTGGTCCACCATATCATCGTGAAAGCGAATCTGTTCCTCGTCGCGGGCGTGGCCAACCGCATCGCCGGCGGCAACGAGCTCTCGAAGATCGGCGGCCTCTACAAAGGCGCGCCGCTGCTCGGCTTCCTGTTCCTTATCCCCGCCTTCTCGCTGGCAGGCTTTCCGCCACTCTCGGGGTTCTGGGCGAAGTACGTGCTGGTCAAAGCCTCGCTGGACATCGAACTCTGGTGGGTCGCGTTCTTCGCGCTCGCCGTCGGTCTGATGACGATCTACTCCATGACCAAAATTTGGGGCAGCGCATTTTGGAAGCCGCACCCGGACGGCACCTTGCCCGCCTTGAGCGACATGCCGGGCGATGACCGCCGCGCGCTGATCGTACCCATCGCGGGCCTGGCCGTGCTCACGATCATCATCGGCCTGTTCCCCGAGGAGTTCATCGAGGTCGCCACCCGGGCGGCAGACGAATTGCTCGACCCCACCGCCTACCTGACCGCTGTCCTGGGCGACCCGCCCACAACAGGATCACCGGAGGTGCCTACCGAATGAGCCTGTTCCTCCTAAACATCATCCTGGCCATCGCCTGGGCCGCCCTGACCGGGAACTTCACCCTGGCTGGCCTGGCCATCGGTTACGTCGTGGGGTTCTTCGCGCTCTGGATCGCGCAGCCGCTCTTTGAAGATCGCGGCGGCGGCTATTTCCTGCGGGTCTATCGCTGGATCAAACTGATCATCATGTTCCACTATGAACTGATCGTCTCGTCGATCTCGGTCGCCTGGGACGTGCTCACCCCCCGCCACCGGGCACGTCCCGGGATCATCACCATGCCGCTCAAAGCCAAGGGCGAGGCCGAGGTTTTGCTGGTGACCAACCTGATCTCGCTCACGCCCGGCACGCTGTCGCTGGACGTGACCGAGGACTGCAAGACGTTGGTGATCCATGCCATGTTCGCCGACAATCCGGAGGAGATTCGGCGGGAAATACAGACCGGCATGGAACGCTGGGTGCGGGAGGCCATGGAATGACGCCGACGCTGACGGAACAGATGCCGCTGCTGAACATCGCGGTGCAATTCAGCTTCGCGCTGGTGATGCTAAGCGTCATCCTGGCCATGATCCGCCTGATCCTCGGACCGACCTTGTCGGACCGTGTGGTCGCGCTGGACACCATGACGATCCTCATCGTGGCCTTCTGCGGGCTCTTCGCACTCGACACCGGTTCACTGGCGTTCCTGGACGTGGCCGTGGTGCTCGCACTCATCGGGTTCCTGGCAACGGTCGCGCTCGCCCGGTTCGTGGAGCGCCAACGCCAGCGGGCGCCGGCCGAGCGGCTCGATACGCCGAACATGGAACCGGAGGGACCGGAGGATGCTTGAATTCTTCATGATCGCCTGCGTCCTGCTCGGCGCCTTTTTCACCTTCATCGCAGGCCTTGGCATCCTGCGTCTGCCCGACGTGCTGATCCGCATGCATGCGTCGACGAAAGCCGGAACTCTGGGGTCGGGGCTGATCATGCTGGCCGTCGCCGTTGGGTATGGGACGATACCTGTCATCGCGCTGGTGGTGGCGATCATCGTGTTCCTGCTGCTGACCGCGCCTGTGGCCGCCCACATGATCGGCCGTGCGGCGTTCCGTTCCGGTGTGGAGCTTTGGAACACGACGGAAGACCCAGAGGCGCGGGAAAAACTCGGGGTATCTGAGAGACGCTAGTCGATCTGGGGCGGGCAAGCAGGACGACGTGAACTTACGCGGCACTCACACCACTTGTCGGTCCCTGAGATCGAGAAGGGGTCGTTCATTGAGCCGAATTCTATGCTGGCGTAGGGCACGATAGTAACCTCGTCTAATATCCAGACCCTCTGAAAGAACCACGAAGCATGATTGCCTACGTCACAGTCGGTGCCGATGACATCGCGCGCGCGAAGCGGTTTTACTCCGCGTTCCTGCCAGCCCTCGGCTACGGGCTGGAGGAGGGTCCAGAAGGCCTGAGTTACGCGCTGCC
>JBCDCS010000334.1:0-3439 GCA_039181205.1 Pseudomonadota bacterium | reverse complement strand
CTCCGCATCGGCCGCCCGTGCCTCGTCGCGCATCAGGCTCCAAAGATGTGCCTGGACGTCTTCCATCGCCCCGCGCCCGCCCAGCGGCGCGTCGATCTCCACGATCTCCCGAATGCGCCCCGGCCGCCGGGACAGCACCACGATCCGGTGCCCAAGCCGCACGGCCTCGGCCAAGTTGTGGGTCACATAGATGGCGGTGAACCGTTCTCTCTGCCAAAGGTCGATCAAATCTTCCATCAGCAGATCGCGCGTCTGGGCGTCCAGCGCGCTCAGCGGCTCGTCCATCAACATCACCGCCGGATCGACCGCCAAGGCCCGGGCAATCGCCACCCGCTGCTTCATCCCGCCGGACAATTGCTTCGGCAAAGCGTCCGCGAAATCCGACAGCCGCGTGCGGGCCAGGACATCCGCGATACGCGCCGCCCGATCGGAAATCGCGTGGTCCTCCAGAACCAGCGACACGTTCCCGGCCACGCTCCGCCACGGCAGCAGTGCGAAATCCTGGAACACGAAGGTCAGCGGGTTCAGTGACCCCTGGGGCGGCGCGCCGACCTGCAAAACTGCTCCGGATGACGGTCGCTCAAGGCCCCCGATCATCCTCAGAAGCGTCGATTTCCCGCACCCCGACGGCCCCACAATACAGACGATCCGCCCCGCCGGTATTTCCAGCGAGACGTCGTCCAGCACCTGTGTGTCGCCATAGGCATGGCTCAGGCCGTCGATGCGCAGGTCCACCTAGGCGCCCAAGGTCTCGACATAAGACGCGTCGATGATCTGGTCGAGCGAGATGCCGTCATCGACCAGCCCCTCGGATTGGAACCAGCTCAACTGATCCTGCAGCGATGCCACGTTCAGCGCCGCGCCTTCGTTGATCCGCATGGTCCCGTTGATGATCGATGGCGCCGCGCGCTCCCGCTCCCGGTCGGTGTAGACGTATTGGTGGATCAGATCGACCATGGCATCGACGCCCGCATCGCCACCGGCGCGGTCGATCATGGTGGAATTGTAATCCGTCACGCCCCGCCCGAAGGCCGATAGGAACGCCTCGGTCTGCCCCCGATCAGCGGCATTGGTGGTCGACGTGAAAACCGTGGTCACCTGATAGCCCGGCAGATAGGTGGCGACGTCCCCGATCATGTGCACCTCCGGCCCGCCGGCCAGGGGCTTGGCGATATGGGGCACGATGGACCAGGCATCGATCTGCCCGGTCTTCAGCGCGCCGATCACCGCGCCCACCTTCTGCAGCGGCACGAACGACATCTCGATCCCCTCGGCCTGGGCGATCTTCGATCCCATGTAATGGAAGCTCGACCCGGCCGTCGTCATCCCGAACCGCCTGCCGCCCAGATCGGCGGGGCTTGTCACACCGTCCTGGAAGGCGGCGTCCGACACCAGGATCTTCTGCCCGTCGATCCCGTCTTCCTCGGAAAGACCGCCCCCGATGACCTTGATCGCGCCCTTCTCGGCCAGGTTCACCAACCCGCCCGACATGGCCGTCATGGCGTAATCCACATCGCCCGAAGCAATGGCCACGGCCATGGGCTGCGCCGCCTGGAAGAACTCCAGTTCGACATCCAGACCGGCCTCGGCAAAGAACCCTTTCTGCAGCGCGATGAAGGACGGCGAATGCGACGTGAACCGCAGCGCGCCCACCTTGAGCTTCGTGCCCTCGGCGATGGCGGGTGCGGCAAGGGTCGTGGCGGCGGTCGCACCCATCAAAGCGAGCGTCTGGCGGCGGGTGATGGTCATATCGGTCTCCTCCCAAAGGTCGGGAAGAGCATGACGCGGACGGGGCTGAAGTCAATCGACCCTGGCGCACCAAATCGATCAGATCATGATCTCAACCAAGTCTTCCATGGCGCCGTCAATCGTGGGGTATTCAAAGCAATACCCTGCTTCGATGGTTCTCTTGGGCACCACCTTCTGGCCCTCGACCAAGATCGATGCACGGTCGCGACCGACCACACCGTAAATCAACCATTCGGGAATCCGCCACGCCACCGGCCGATGCAGCGCCCGAGCGAAAGCATGGGTGAAGATCTCATTCGACACGATACCCGGCGACACCGCGTTATAACGGCCATGGGCCTCTGGCGTGTCGATCAAATGGATCAGGATGCCTGTCATGTCGTCGATATGAATCCAAGGAAAGGGCTGGCGGCCCGTTCCGAGCGTGGCGCCCGCGCCCAGACAGAACGGCAGGCGGATGATCGGTAAGAACCCCCGCGACCGGCCAACGCGCCACAGTCGACCGAGGAACGAACCGCGATCGACTTTCCCGAGCACGACACCGATGCGGACACGGACGTGGCGGACGCGGGCGGTTTCGAGATGGTTCGCCGCGCTCTCCCACTGCCCGACCAGTTCCGCCGGGAAATCTAGTCCCATGGGCTCGGCACTTTCATCCAGTTCAGGGTAATCCCCGCCGTGATCCCGGCGGGTGCCATAGAAGCACTTCCCCGCCGTCGAGATGAAAACCTTCGGTGGTACCTCGGAAGCGTTGATCGCATCGACCAAGCCCCGCGTCGTGCGCAGCCGTGACTCAACCACCTCCTGGCGATAGGCATCCGTCCACAGACGGCCAGGTTGAAGGATGTGCTGGCCGGCCAGGTTCACGACGGCATCCGACTCGGGCAGTCCGTCTCGCTCCAAATCGTCCCAGGTAATCCGGTCCGGACCGGGCATGCGGGATATCAGAGTAACCCGGTCTCCCCGCGCGCGAAGCCGCGTCGCCAATGCTGACCCGATGAAACCAGAGCCGCCGCCAATGATGATATGTTGTACGCTTAAACCCGACATTTGGGCGGGTTAGAAAACGAACCCGGCCATAATATGGCGGCTCAATATCCAGCCGTCGATCTAAATCCGCCGTTCGCCGAGAAGCGATCTGGCGCGGCCACCAAATGCCAATGATGCAGGACCTCCCTACCCCGCCGCCCGCGCTTGCCGCTTCCGCTCGTGGGGGTCCAAGAACCGCTTCCGCAGCCGCACGGCGTTCGGCGTCACCTCGACCAACTCATCATTATCGATATAGGCAATCGCCTCTTCCAACGACATCCGCACCGGCGGTGTCAGCCGCACCGCCTCGTCGGAGCCCGACGCCCGAATATTCGTCAGCTTCTTTCCTTTCAGCGGATTGACCTCCAGATCGTTGTCCCGGGAATGCTCCCCGATGATCATCCCCTGATAGACCTGTTCCTGCGCGCCGATGAAGAACCGACCCCGATCCTCCAGGTTGAAGATCGCGTAGGCCACGCTGACACCATCCTCCATGGAAATGAGCACACCGGCACGACGGCCCGGGATCGCGCCTTTGAAGGGCGCCCATTCGTGGAACACCCGGTTCATCACGCCAGTCCCGCGCGTATCGGTGAGAAATTCGCCGTAATATCCGATCAATCCACGGCTCGGCACATGGGCGATGATCCGGGTCTTGCCG
>JBCDCS010000333.1:0-3445 GCA_039181205.1 Pseudomonadota bacterium | reverse complement strand
GTGAAGGAAAGCGGTCTCGGGAAGGAAGGCGGCAGCCAGGGCTTGGAGGATTACCTGGAGACGAAGTACGTCTGCGTCGATGGGATTTAGACCTCTAGTTGCGCTCGCGGCAGTCTGAGGTAGCCATCCTGCCCCGGCTTGACCAAACGATCCATGCAACTGGAGGTCCTTGGAGCAAACGCCACGACCATTTCCCGCTCCGCGAGGTCGTGGACTAGATATCCGTCAGCAGACGATCCAGGGCACGGGTGATCGTGTCCTGGTGATCCGCCAGATTGCCCATGGACGACTGCAGCGCCGTGACGGGTACGATCCCGATGTATTGCGGCAGGAGCATGTACTCAGTCCCGTTGATGTCTAAGCGGGGGTTGAGATGGGTGACGGGATCGGGCCCGTCGGACCGCGGCACGAGCGGGACGACCACGCGGGTCGGGAGGTAAGGCAGCAGGTCCGATTGGACCTCGACGATGAGCCCGGGCGTGCTGCCCGGGGCTCGATGGAAGTCCATCCGAGCCATCAGAACATGCGGTATTCCGACAGCGGGATCCCGTTTTTCTCGATCCAGTCCTTGTTGGATTCCATCGCGGCCCGGTTTTCGGCTACCCACCGGTCACGCTCGGCGGCGTGGACGGCGCGGGAGAGGCCCTCTTCGGCGGCGCGGGAGACATTGATGCCTTCGGCCTTGGCGCGAGCCACGAGGTCGGCGTCGAGGGTGAGGTTGGTGCGGGTGCGTGCGTTCATTGGGCGCTCCGATCTGCGCATAACGTATGCGCATGGCGCGTTTAGGTCAAACCGGATCGGGGTGCTTCGCCGGGGGCATCGATGGTTTGACTGGGCGCGACCTGATCCAAGCTCCGATCAATCACCCCTTCGCCGGCGGCACGGCGCGCTGGTAGAGGTGCCAGGTGGTGTGGCCCAGGATCGGAAGGGTGAAGATCAGGCCCAGGAATGCGGGCACCAGGGACAGCAGCATGGTGACCGAGATGATCGCCGCCCAGGTGAGCATGACCAGAGGGTTTTCCGCGACGACGCGAACGGAGGTCACCATGGCGGAGACAACGTCGGTGTCGCGGTCGAGCAGCATGGGCATGGCGACGACGGTCACCGAAAAGAGGACGGCCGACAGAAATGCGCCGGCGCAGGTGCCGACGGCGAGGAAGGTCCAGCCCTCCGGTGTGAAGAAGACGGTGTTCATGAACCCGTCGAAATCCGAGAAGGATGCATTTTGAAGGATGACGGCGAGCCAAAGCCGAACCTGGTAGCTCCAGACCCAGAAGATGAACAGGGTGACGAAGGCCATCCAGCCCATCTCGCGTTTGCGCTGATTGGCCATGACGGTGAGGATGTCCGACCAGCCGAAGCTCTCGCCCTTCTGCATTCGGCGGGACATTTCATAGAGCCCGGCGGCGGCGAAGGGGGCGACCAGGGGAAAGCCGACAATGACGGGAATGACCATCCAGATCGCGCCGAGCCAGACCAGGCACCATACGAATAGGATGCCGAAGACGGCGTAGAAGAGACCGAAGAAGCCGCTCATGACCGGGCGCGCCAGGAAGTCGGCGAAGCCGGCTTTCAGCGACGTGGTGATATCCTCCGTTGTGATCCTGTTGACCTGGGGTCTGGACGGCCGTCGCGGCGTCAGGTTGTCCGGTGGTGTGGGATCTGCGGTCTTGGATGTCATGCCACATGCCTCCCAAAGCTTGGCTCCGCAGTGGCCAGGTTAGCAGAAGACTCAGGACTAAAACAGGCATCCCCCTCCGACACACAAGACCGGATCGCTCAAGGTACGGGGTTCGGTGGCGTGCGGCCTTCGGCGATGGCGATGGCGTTGTCGAGGGCCATGCGGCCCATGGCTTCGCGGACCTCTAGCGTGGCGGTGCCGAGATGGGGGAGGAGGGTGACGTTTTCGAGCGCTTTCAGCGCGTCGGGCACGTGGGGTTCCCGTTCGTAGACGTCGAGGCCGGCGCCGGCGATCTGGCCGGATTGGAGCGCGGCGATCAGGGCCGCTTCGTCCACTACGTCGCCGCGGGCGATGTTCACCAGAATGGCGTCGGGGCGCATGGATGCCAGTGTGTCGGCATTCATCAGGTGACGGGTTTCGGGCGTGGCGGCGACGGCGAGGACGACGATATCGGCGGCGGCGCAGACCTCGGCGACTGAGTTCAGTTGCGTGCCCAGAGCATTCTTGGGCGAGCGGTTCCAGAACACAACGTCCATGCCGAACCCGTCGTGGCAGCGTTGGGCGATGGCCTGGCCAATCCGGCCCATGCCGAGGATGCCGACAGTCTTGCCGGTGACGTGGAGGCCGAGCATCTGGGTCGGGTGCCAGCCCTGCCAGCCGCCTGCGCGGACCAGGCGTTCGCCTTCCCCGGCCCGCCGCGCGGTCATGAGGATCAGGGTCATGGCCGTGTCGGCCGTGGCATCCGTGACGGCGCCGGGCGTGTTGGTGACCACCAGCCCCGCGGCCCGGGCGGCGGCCACGTCGATATGGTTATAGCCGACGCCGAAATTGGCGAGGCCTCGGGCGCGGATCGGACCGGTGAAGGCCTCGGCTGCGAAGGCATCTGCTAGGGTCGGGAGGATCAGATCGGCTTCGGCCAAGGCCGCCTGGCATTCGGCCAGGGACATGGGCTGGGTGGTGTCGCGGCAGGTGACGTCGAAGTGCTGCGCCGCCACTTCCATGACGCTGTCGGGCAGGGCGCGGGAGATCAGGAGCTTCAATGCATCCGACCCCCGAGGGGGACCTCCTGATCGGGTGAGAGGAGGACGACTTCCCCATTTTCGTCGGGCAGGCCGAGGACCAGGACTTCGGACATGAACCTGCCGACCTGGCGGGGCGGGAAGTTGACGACGGCCAGCACTTGGCGGCCGACCAGACTTTCGGGCGTGTAATGGGCGGTGATTTGGGCGGAGGTCTTGCGTTCGCCGAGGTCCGGGCCGAAGTCGATCCACATCTTGAGGGCGGGTTTGCGGGCCTCGGGATAGGGCTCGGCCCGGGTGACGCGGCCGACGCGGATATCGACCTTGAGGAAATCGTCGAAAGAGATCATCCGCGCAGTTCGCGCGAGCGATCGGTTGCGGCTTTGACCGTGCGGCGGATCAGGTCGGGGAGTTCGGGCATCAGGATGTCGAGCCCGGCCTGGGTGGTGCCGCCCGGCGACGTGACGTTGACGCGGAGTTGGCCGGGATCGGCGCCGGTCATGGCGAGCGCGCCCGCCCCGGATACTGTCGTGCGGGCCAGTTGCAGGGCGAGGTCATGGGACAGGCCCTCGGCTTCGCCCGCGTCCGTCAGGGCTTCGATCAGGTGGAACACATAGGCCGGGCCGGAGCCGGAAAGGCCGGTCACGGCGTCCATCTGATCTTCGCGGTCCAGGCGGACGACATCGCCCACGGCCGCGAGCAATTGATCGGCCAGGTCCAGATCGGCCGCCGTCGCCGCCCCGTT
>JBCDCS010000332.1:0-3454 GCA_039181205.1 Pseudomonadota bacterium | reverse complement strand
GCGTTCTACGACCTGGCCAAACAGGCCTATGCCGTCATCCAGACCAGTGAGCGTCGGTTTTATGGGTGCATCATGCTGCGCAAGGGGGTGATCGGGCCCGATGAGTGACATCGTCGTTTTGGGGATTTTCGTGGCCGATGCCGCCTATCGGGCCGACCGCCAGCCGCGCATGGGCGAGACCATTCTGGGCCATGGCTTTGCGTTGGGTCCGGGGGGCAAGGGGTCGAACCAGGCAGTCGCGGCGGGACGAGCGGGGGGCGACGTGGCCTTCGTGAGCCGGATCGGGCGGGATACGTTCGGGGCGCTGGGTCTGGAGACATGGGCCGCGGCTGGTGTGACGCCCGCGGTGGAAGAGGTCGACGAGGCGACGGGGTCGGCCTTCATTTTCCTGGAAGAGGGGACGGGGGACAACGCGATCATCGTGGCGCCGGGGGCCGCCGGGGGAATTTCGCCCGCCGATCTGGAGGCCCGGGCGGATTTGATCGCCGGAGCGAAGGTGTTCGTCACGCAGTTGGAGCAGCCGATGGGGGCTGCCCGGCGCGGGTTGGAATTGGCGCGGGCGGGCGGGACGGTGACGATCCTGAACCCGGCCCCGGCGGCGACGTTGCCGGAGGGGATGTTGGGTCTGTGCGATTACGTGACCCCCAACGAGACCGAGGCCGAGGCGCTGACCGGCATTCCGGTGGAAACCGAAGAGGATGCGCGGCGGGCCGGGACGGCTTTGCTGGCCAAGGGCGTGGGCGTTGCGGCGGTGCTGACGCTGGGCGCACGGGGGGCGTATTACCATTCGGCCGAGATATCGGAATTGGTGCCCGCCTATCGGTTGGGCGATGTGGTGGAGACCACGGGCGCGGGGGACGCTTTCAACGGCGCCTTCGCCGTGGCGCTGGCAGAGGGGCGGGACCCGCTGGACGCGGTGCGCTTCGGCTGTGCGGCCGCGTCGCTGTCGGTGACGCGGCCCGGCGCGGCGGCATCGATGCCGGACAGGGCAGAGATCGAGGCGGTTTTGGCCTGAGCACCAAGTGGGCGGCGGTGGAGATGGGGCCGCTGGAAGGTGGGCGGCGCCAGGGCTTCGCGGTCGATGCCTTCGAGGTGTTTGCACGTTAACGTCTTCGAAGGCCCGGTGATGGCTTTCACGGACGGTGCGTCGGCGCGGATGGTTCTGCCACCGATGGAGGTCATGTCCTTCCGGTTGGGACGATTGAAGCGCGACGTTCTGGGTATCTGACCGGAACCGTCGGGATAGATTTGCAATAAAATCAGAATGAAAGCGAGCACGCCGGAACGTGATTGGCTTGTAACACTATTCTTGACTAAGCTCGTCGGGAATTCACTCAGAGGACATCCGAGGCCCAAATGTCTGCCCTGCTTCGCGCGCGGAGGTCGAATCCCCGACCGAACCTGACGTCGGAAAGCGCGTCGCTTTCGTTGATGCTTTTGCGGGAAGTGGCCCTTGAATGTCGGACGGCGCCGCGTTGCAGTCCGCAGGAGGCCTGCGCCTTGGTCGCCCCCGAAGCAAATGCGGTGACGTTTGCGCGGGCGCTGCTGCAGGCCTTGCCGGATCTTCTGCGGCGGCGGCCGGTGATCTGGCGTCCCGGATCGGCGGGGCAGAGCTTCGACGAATCCTGGCTGATGGCGATCGAAGCGGCGGCAGCCAGGCGCGATGCCGATAGCCTTCGCTTTCTGACCGAGCGGCGTCTGCGGCCCGGCGCCACCGAGGCGTTTCTCTTCCTTGTTCGCGGGCTGATGACCCGACTGGACGAAGTTTAGAGCAGTTCTGATCTAACCCAGCCGGGGTGGGCCATCGGCCTGTCCCCCACATCTTTGTGAGGATATTAGAATGGCTCAAACCGCCTCCGACCTGTCGCGTGATGCCACCGCCGAAATCGCATCTGCGTTGAACCAGGCTATGTCCGAGACGGTCGTGGCAACCATGCTTGCCCAGAATTTTCACTGGAACGTCAAGGGAATGAACTTTGGCTCGCTTCATGCGCTGTTCCAGGAGATTTATGAGGATCACTTTGCTGCCCAGGACGACCTCGCCGAGCGCATCCGTGCCATCGGCGAAACCGTCGAGGGGAAGCTGGCCGGGCATTTAGCACGATCGAAGGTCGAGGAAGGCAACGAGCATGCCCCCGATCACGAGATGATTCGCCATCTGGCCGACGCTCAGCAGATTGTCGGAGCGACCTTGTCAGGTGTGGGCGAAGTTGCCGCGCGCCATGGCGATAGCCGGACCGAGGACCTTGCCGTGGAGCGCGGTCAGACCCACGATAAATTCGCCTGGCTGCTGCGGTCGCATCTGGCCTGATCGTGTGCTGACAGTTCTTCGGCGGCGGCGTCGGATATCGTCGCTGTCGGACCTATTGTCTGCTTGAGGCGCGGTGGGCAGCCCGGGCGCTCAGCCTGCCTTGCGGACGATGGCGGGCACCTTCGCCCCCTTCTTCAAGCATCGCTTGAGATAGGCCGGACGCCAGTGGGAATACCGGCCCATGGCCGATTGCTGGGCCATGATCAGCGCCACGAACGCCTCCATCGCGGCGGGTTTCTTGGCCTTTTTGCCCAGCTTTTTCTGTTCCTTGGTCATGGAACAGCCGATGCAATGCTGACCCGCCGGACCGGAGCGACGGAACTTACACACATCGATGCACGGGCTGACGGTCTTGGCCATGGCGATCCTCTTGGCTTGGCACGAGCTGGCTGGAGCGATTTGTTTTTTATGGTGTGGCTCGGGATTGTCCAGTGAAAGCCGTTGCGACGGCTGGGCGCGGCCGGGCGCCGTTTTTGGTTTACAGGGGCGGCTCGCCAGATTTTGCCGGGAGGGCCGCGATGCCCCAGATCGGCGTAGATGTTGTGATCATTGCACCTTCCTAGCCAGGTCCGCCGGAGACAACATTAGTAGTAGATTTCGTGACCGCGTCAATTTCGGCTGGATCCAGGTGCTGTCCAAAGAGCTCAAAAACTGCAAGTTTCGGGATTGCGATCCGGAGCTGCGGTTAGATGCTCCAACGCGGCCAATCTGAGGAGTCCGTTCATCGTGGACCAGCACGTCATCCATCCGCCCGCTAAGGAGGCGGTCAGTGTCACCGATAAGCGCGCGTATCGCGCGGCGGTCCTTCGCGGGCAGGCCCGGCGCGTGTCGATCGTGGCGGCGGTGCTGCCATGAGTTATCCGGGGGCGGCGATGGGGTCCGGCGGCGCCGTGGATCTGCGGTCGGATACTGTGACGCGGCCGGGAACTGCCATGCGTGCGGCCATGGCGGCGGCGGAGGTCGGGGACGACGTTTATGGCGACGACCCGACGGTGGCGCGGCTGGAGGCCGAGGTGGCGGCGCGGTTCGGGTTCGAGGCGGCCGTGCTGCTGCCGTCGGGGACGCAGAGCAATCTGATTGCGGTGCTGAGCCATTGCGGGCGCGGTGACGAGGTGTTGGTCGGGCGTGGCTACCACGTGGAAT
>JBCDCS010000331.1:0-3468 GCA_039181205.1 Pseudomonadota bacterium | reverse complement strand
GCCGAGGATGTGACGGAGGCCGCGGATTTGCTGCGCCGCGGCGGGCTGGTCGCGTTCCCGACGGAGACGGTTTACGGCCTTGGTGGCTTGGCCACGGATGGACAGGCGGTGGCCGGGATTTTCGCGGCGAAGGGGCGGCCGAACTTCAATCCGCTGATCGTTCACGTTGTCGATAGGGCGGCAGCAGAGCGGCTGGCGGTGCCCGACGACACGGCCCGCGCATTGGCAGATCGGTTCTGGCCGGGCCCGCTGACCCTGGTTTTGCCACTTCGCGAAGGGCATGGGTTGTCGCCGTTGGTGACGGCGGGTTTGGACACTGTGGCGATCCGGGTTCCGGCGGCGCCGCTGGCCCAGACGCTTCTGGCGGCGGTGGGTGGGCCCGTAGCCGCGCCGTCGGCGAATCCGTCGGGCCGGGTCAGTGCGACGCGGGCGGAGCATGTGCTGGCAGGACTCGGCGGCCAGGTGGATGCGGTGCTGGATGGCGGCCCGTGCCCGGTGGGGTTGGAATCGACGATCATGGCGACGGCGCCGCCGGTTTTGCTGCGCGAGGGCGGTCTGGCGGCGGAAGAGATCGAAGCGGTGGTCGGGGCGCCATTGACGCGGGACGTGACGCCGGGGCGGGTGCAGGCGCCGGGCCAGTTGGCGTCGCATTATGCGCCGGGGCGGCCGGTGCGTTTGCAGGTGACAGAGGCCGACCCAGAAGCCGTTTTGATCGGGTTTGGGCCGGTGGCGGGCGATCTGACGCTGTCCCGACGCGGTGACCTAGCGGAGGCGGCGGCCAACCTGTTCGACCATTTGCATGGCGCCGATGCATTGGCCGGCGCGCGGGGGGCGGCATTCATCGATGTGGCGCCGGTGCCGGAAACGGGGTTGGGTCGCGCGATCAATGACCGGCTGCGGCGGGCTGCTGCGCCGCGCTAGGCGTGGCCGTGTTGGGTTGAAATCCCCGAGAGCGCGGCGGGGTCGATCCCGATGGCGGCGATGGCGCCGCGCCATTTGGTTTCGTCCGCGGCGGCGAAGACCAAGTCCGGTTCGGCGGCGACCGTAAACCAGGCATTGTCGCGCAATTCCGCGTCCAACTGACCGTCCCCCCAACCGGCATAGCCCAGCGCGACCAGCCGTCGTTTGGGCCCCCGGCCGGCCACGAGATCCCGCAGAATACGGTTGGTGGCGGTCATCGCGAAGGTCGGCGTAACCTCCAACGTTTCCTCGCTGTCGTGATAGTCGCAGGAATGGAGCACGAAGCTCCGCTCGACCTCGGCCGGACCGCCGGCATGGATCGGCTCGGCAAGGGGTGGCGTTCCAGTGGGACGTTCATAGCCGGGGACCAAATCCTCGATCGTCATGTCGCGCGCCGGACGGTTGATGACGAGCCCCATGGCGCCCGCGGGGGAATGGGCGCACAGAAAAACAACGGACCGGCGGAACATGGAATTCCGCAGGCTGTCCGTCGCGATCAGCAAATGACCGCGGAGCGAGGAAGCGCTATGGGTCCGCATCTTAGACACATAATATGTCTAGTTAAATTGACACACAAGCTAAGTTATTGTGAACCCGCATTGTTGCTGAGGGCGGAGTGCCAAAGGCGTGATTTCCGTTTGCCAACGGCTGTGCCTAAATGCCGGCCATGAAGATATTCTCTCCGTTCTTGATCGCCTTGGCGTTGGCCGCTTCGGCGGCTCAGGCCCAGCAGCCCTGGATGAAACTCGATGAGGTCATCGAGATCGATGTCCTGCCCGGCTGGCGACAGGACAACGGCGATCACGTGGCGGGGTTGCAGATCCGGCTGGCCCCGGGCTGGGTTACGTATTGGCGCAGCGCGGGTGCTGCGGGCATTTCGCCCCAGATGGATTGGCGTGGATCAGAAAATGCCGTCTCGGTCTCACCGGTCTGGCCCAAGCCGAAGGTGTTCAATTCCTTCATGGGTCAGTCGATTGGTTACGATTCGGATTTTGTGCTGCCGCTTCTGATCCGGCCCGAGGCGAATGGGGCGATCCGATTGCAGGGCGCCTTGGATATCGGCGTCTGCCGGGACATTTGCCTGCCCGCCAAAGTGGATGTGACCGCTGAATTGCCGGCCACCGGCGCCCCGGATGCATCAATTCAGGCGGCGCTGGCCGATCAGCCGGCGCAGATCAACGCGCCGGCGGTCTGCCGGTTGCGGCCGACTGAGGACGGGATGGCGTTGGCGGGTGAAATCGCTTTGCCGCCATTGGGATATGAGGAAGCCGTCGTGTTCGAGGTCCCGGACCCGTCGATCTGGGTGACCGACGCCGAAGTGGCGCGCCAGGGCGACCGGCTCGTGGCCACGACGGAGTTGATGGTGGGCGGAAATCGGCCCATCGCCGTGGACCGCAGCCGCGTTCGCATCACCATCATTGGTGATCGGGATGCCGTCGAAATCATCGGTTGCGTCGGATGACAGGTCATTCTTCGCATTTTTTTCATCTGCGACGAAGTTGGCCTTGAAGATGCCACACCTCCGGGTCAGGTTATGTGGCAGGTGAGTAGGAGGATAGACATGGCGGAAACTCGCAGCCCGGCCGGAAAGCTGATCGATCAGCTCAAGGACAAGCTGTCTGAGGTCCTCGGCGCCCTGGCGCCGCAGCCGGATGCCATTCCGATCCCCGTACGTGACGATCCCCGCCGACCGCGCCGGTAAGTTTCTCCTTTAAGACGTAGTATCAAGGCCGCCCGTCAGGAGGCGGCCTTTCGCAATAATGGACCTGCGACGGGCACCTTCTTGGGCTTCACCGTCAGACGCTGCAGCATGTCCGATAGCTCCGGCTCATCCACCAAGTCGGCTGCCTTCTTCAATGGGAACCAACGCCGTTTGCGTTCATCCGCCTCTTTCCAGTCGGAGGCCAGTTTTTCGACGATCATCGGATAGACGCGGACGCGGCACGGGATCGACCCCCCGTTTTCCAGCGCCTTATCATAGTGATAGGTGCCGAACACTTCACGTGCGATATGTCCTTTGGCCCCGGCTTCTTCCAGCGCCTCGATGGCGGCGGCGGCCCAGGGTTTTCTGTCCTTCATGGTCCAGCCCTTGGGCACCACCCATCGGCCGCTATCCCGCGACGTGATCATCAGGACTTCGACGGACTCATTCTTCCAACGCAGCGGGAGCGCTGCGATCTGCTGTCTTGCCTTGTTCATTCTTTTCCTTGGCGCCGAAATATGGGCGCATTCCCAGTCACATTGGTTCGTCAATATGCCAGTCATCCGCTATTTTGGCAAATCGGCGTGATCTGAAGACACTATAATCGCTTCCATATCTTGCAGGGTGTCGAGAATTCGCCACGCTGATCCAGGCGGTGTTTCATCTTCATATCCGCCCGGAAGGTGGACGTATCTGACATCCGCGGCGGCGGCCGTTTTCCAGTCGGTTCGGCTGTCGCCCACGTAGATCGTCGTCTTTGGGTCGGCGCCGAGATGGGCGATGGCGTGGAGCAGGGGGGCCGGATC
>JBCDCS010000330.1:0-3514 GCA_039181205.1 Pseudomonadota bacterium | reverse complement strand
TGGCGCAGGAACATGCCGATCACCCGCTCCGACAATTCGGCCCGGTCATGGCCCGCCGCATCGATCGCGTCGATATCCGCCATCTGGATCCCCTCGGCCCAGTCCAGCGTCATCACCGCGCGGCCCGACAGATCCCATTCCACCTGGGGCACCGTGAACCCGTCATCCCGCGCCACGTTGGCCGCGAACTCGCTGGCCGCGGCGCATTCCGTTCGCATGTCCAGCTCCTGCTGAACGGTGGCATCGAAATGGGCGACCACATCCATGGGCCGCAGGCGGCGCGCAGCGGGCGCCAAAAGCTCCACCATCTGGGCGCCCAGATAAAACGCGTCGATGTCCTTGCGGAACGCCCGTTCGATCCCCGGCCGCAGTACTTTCACGGCGACCTTACGCCCATCCGACATCAGCCGCGCCTGGTGCACCTGCGCGATGGAGGCTGCCGCCACCGGCTCCGAGAAGTCGGTGAACACGCTGTCCACCGGCACACCCAGATCGCGCGCGACCATCGCCTTGGCCTGATCGGTCGGAAACGGCGGCAGCTTGTCCTGCAGCACCCGCAATTCCCGCGCCAGATCGCCGCCGACGAAATCCGGTCGGGTCGACAAGATCTGCCCGAACTTGATGTAGCTCGGCCCCAAGGCCGTGATCGCCCGGATCACCGGCGGCAGGCTCGGGTCACCCTTCAGCCCTACCCAGCGGAACGGCAGGCCCAGCACGCGCGCTGCGATGCGCAACGGCTTCGGCGCTTCCATCTGATCCAGCACGAACGCCATGGCCCCCGTCCGTTCGAACGTGCCGGCGGTCCGGATCAGCCGCCAGATGTTATGGGGCCCGCGCACCTAAAGCTTCCAGCCCGAATGCAGCGCCGCGATGCCGAAGCTCAGGTTGCGATATTTGACGTTCCCGAACCCCGACCCCGCGATCATGGCGGCGAACCGGTCCTGGTCGGGAAATTGCCGAATGCTTTCGACCAGGTACTGATAACTGTCCCGGTCGCCCGCGATCACCTGACCCATGCGCGGGATCACGTTGAAGGAATAGAGGTCATAGGCTTTCTGCATCAGCGGGTTCGGCAATTGGCTGAATTCCAGCACCATCAGCCGCCCGCCGGGCCGCAGCACCCGATATGCCTCGGACAACGCATCGGGGATGCGGGTCACATTCCGAATGCCGAAGCTGATCGTATAGACATCGAAGCTCGCATCCGCGAAAGGCAGCGCCATGGCATCGCCGACGACCCACTCCACCGGCGCGCCTTCGGCCTCGGCCCGCTGCCGCCCGGCGGTCAGCATGTCTTCGGTCATGTCCAGAACCACGGCCTCGGCCTCCGGCGCCCGGTGCAGGAAGCGGAAGGCGATGTCCCCGGTGCCGCCCGCCACGTCCAGCAATCGCTGCCCGGGCCGGGGCGCCAACCAATCCATCATGGCGTCCTTCCACAGCCGATGGATGCCCGCCGACATCACGTCATTCATCATGTCATACCGGGACGCCACCGACGAAAACACGCCATGCACCCGCTCGGCCTTTTCCGCCTCCGGAATTTCCTCGTAGCCGAAATGGGTGGTTTTGCCGCTCTCTTGCGTCATGGCTTGCGCCCCTTCATCTGTCCGGCTGACTTATAGGGCGCGTTGCCCCGACCGAAAGGCCCCCATGCCCGAACTCCCCGAAGTCGAGACGGTCCGTCGCGGCCTGGCCCCCGCGCTGGAAGGCGCGAGGCTGACCCAGATCGACGTCAACCGTCCCGATCTGCGCTGGCCCTTCCCCGCACAGATGGCCGAACGGCTGGCGGGCGCCACCATCACCGCGCTCGGCCGCCGCTCCAAATACCTGCTCGCCCATCTCGACACCGGCGAGACCCTGATCGTCCATCTGGGTATGTCGGGCCGCATGGTCGTCGACGACCTGCAATTGGGCCAGTTCCACCGCGAGGCCGGCTGGCTGTCCCAGCACGACCACGTCGTCTTCCACACGGGCGCGCACCGCGTCACTTTCAACGATGCCCGCCGCTTCGGCGCCATGGATCTGGCCCCCACCGACCGGCTGGAAGACCACTGGCTGATCGCCAAACTGGGTCCCGAGCCCCTCGGCAACGCCTTCAACGAAGCCCACCTGATCCAAGCCTTCGCCAACAAGAACACACCCGTCAAAGCCGCCCTGCTGGATCAGCGCGTGGTCGCGGGCCTGGGCAATATCTATGTCTGCGAGGCGCTGCACCGCGCCCGGATCTCCCCCCTTCGCCGCGCCCGCCGTATCTCGGCCAAACGCACGGCCACCCTCGTGCCCATTATCCGCGATGTTTTGGGCGAGGCCATCGCCGCCGGCGGGTCCTCCCTGCGCGACCACCGCCAAGCCGATGGCACGCTGGGCTATTTCCAGCACGGCTTCCGCGTCTATGACCGCGAAGGCGCACCATGCCCCACCGAAAACTGCCCTGGAATCATCCGCCGTACCGTCCAGTCGGGGCGATCCAGCTTCCACTGCGTCACCTGCCAGAGATGACTTGCAAGCCCTGGCGCCCTGCGGCAGGCATGGGGGCCTTGAGCAACAGGCGGAGCGCAAGATGGGCTACGAGACGCTGACCGTGGACGTGAACGATCACGTCGCCCTCATTCGACTGGACCGACCCGAAGCGCTCAATGCGCTTAATTCCGATGTGCTGAGCGAATTGGCCAAGGCCCTGACGGCGGCGCAGGCCAACGAAAAGGTCCGCTGCATCGTGCTGACCGGCTCGGACAAGGCCTTCGCCGCGGGCGCCGATATCCGCGAGATGTCCGAAATGGGCTTTGTCGACATGTTCATGGGGGACATGTTCGGCTCGGACCTGGACACGTTCATGGCGATTCGAAAACCGATCATCGCCGCCGTGGCGGGCTATGCCCTGGGCGGCGGCTGTGAGTTGGCGATGATGTGCGACTTCATCATCGCCGCCGACACCGCCAAGTTCGGCCAGCCCGAGATCAATCTGGGCGTGATCGCGGGCATGGGCGGCACCCAGCGCCTGACCCGCGCCGTCGGCAAGGCCAAGTCGATGGACATGCACCTGACTGGCCGCTTCATGGACGCCGAAGAGGCGGAACGCGCGGGCCTGGTCAGCCGCGTCGTGCCCGCCAAGAAACTGGTGGACGAAGCGCTGTCGGCGGCGTCCAAGATCGCCGAGAAATCCATGATGTCGGTCTTCGCCGTCAAAGAAGCGGTGAACCGTAGCCAAGAGGTCGGCCTGGCCGAAGGGCTGCTCTTCGAGAAGCGGGTGTTCCAGTCGCTCTTCGCCACCGAGGACCAGACCGAAGGCATGACCGCCTTCGTCGAAAAACGCGAACCGCAATTCCGCGACCGCTGACCCAGCACCAAAGACTTCGAAAGGATGGTCGGCGCCCGTCGGCCAGGGTCGGCGGCCATCTGCAACGTTGCTGCCGGGTCGGCCATCTGGTGGATCATGAAGAGAGGCGGATCATCGCTGCAAGTGGCCGTTCCCAATCGCCCACGGCTCGGGGCTGGTCGAGAACCGTAAACGATC
>JBCDCS010000329.1:0-3530 GCA_039181205.1 Pseudomonadota bacterium | reverse complement strand
CCGGGCGCTCGGTTGTTCTCTGTCGGGACCATGATCCTTCGGATGATCCTTTTCCTGGTCGCCGGCTGCGGCTGCGCCATCGTGGCCTTTGGGGGCTGGATTGCCTGGCGCGGCGTCTTTCTTTATTCCAGCGATCCCGTCCTGATGGGCACCGGCGGCGGGCTGGCCATCGGCGGGCTGTTCATCGTGGCCATGACGATCGCGGCCGCCGCCCAGCTTTCCACCGCACAGCACACGGCCGCTATGCGCGCGATGATGGAAGCCAGTGGTATGGCCGATCCGGACATCACGGCGCCGACGACCGCCACGGATCATCCGACGCGAGATCACGTCTGACAGGGCTTGCCGAAAGCACCCTGCTGACGCAATCCTGCAAAAACAGGGGTCTGGGGGCGCAGGTGGATCAAGACAGCAGACGCGGATTGGTGCTGATCGCGCCGCCCTTGGCCTATGCCCTGGCGCTGCTGGCCGTGCCGCTGGTCGCCATCCTGGTCTTCAGCTTCTGGACCCAGGATTACCTGACCATCGACCGGACGCTGACGCTGGCCAATTACCGCGAGGCCTTCACCGATCCGATCTATGCCACGATCATGGGCCGGTCGCTTTGGATCTCGGGGACGGTGACGCTGGTCACCGTGATCCTGGCCTTTCCCGTCGCCTATTTCGTCAGCTTCCATGTGGCGCCCGAGCGGAAGTCGCTCTGGCTGTTCCTCATCACGATCCCGTTCTGGACCAGCTATCTGCTGCGGATCTTCCTCTGGAAAGTCATCCTGGGCTTCAACGGCGTGCTGAATTCCGGCCTCACGGGGCTCGGGATCATCGACGAGCCGCTGACCTTCCTGCTTTACAACGCCAACGCGGTCATCATCACGCTCAGCCACGCCTTCGCGCCCTTCGCGATCCTGCCGATCTACGTGGCGCTGGAGAAGATCGACCGCTCGCTGCTGGAGGCGTCCCGTGATCTGGGCGAGAACGCCGTCACCACGTTCTTCCGCGTCACCCTGCCGCTGGCCATGCCGGGCGTCGTGGCCGCCCTGCTGATCGTCTTCATCCCCACGGTCGGCGACTACGTCACGCCGGCCCAAGTTGGCGGACCCGGCGGCCTGATGATCGCCAACATGATCCAGACCCAATTCCTGGGCCTCAACAACGCGCCCATGGGTGCCACGCTGGCGGTGATCGCCATGGCCTTGGTCACCGTCATCGCGCTGGCCATCGCCTGGGGCGCGCGGCGTCTGTCGGGAGGGCGCTGAAATGCTGCGCGCCTACGTCATCGCCTTCCTGATCTTCCTCTACGCGCCCATCGCGCTGCTGCCCGTCTTCGCTTTCAACGACGGCACGGTCATCGCCTTCCCGCTCGACGGGTTCACCGCCCGCTGGTTTGGCGCCATGGCCAGCAACCCGGAACTGCGCGGCGCGCTCCTCAACTCGCTCTTCGTGGCGGTGACCTCGTCGGTCCTGGCGGTCCTCCTCGGCCTCGCCGCGGCGCGCGCCAATATCCGATACCGCTTCCCCGGCAAGGCAGCGGCCATGGGGCTAATCATGATCCCCCTGGTCCTGCCCGAGATCATCGTCGCCACCTCGCTCCTGGTGGTCGTCGTCCGCTTCCTGGACCTGTCGCTGTCGCTCTGGACCGTGATCGCCGCGCATACGCTGATCTGCACGCCCTTCGCCATCGCCATCCTGAACGCCTCGTTCCAGGCGCTCGACCCGGCCATCGAGGAAGCCGCCATCGATCTGGGCGAAACGCGGGCCTCGACCTTCCGGCTCATCACCCTACCCCTGGTCGCGCCTGGCATCGTGGCAGCGCTGCTGATCTGTTTCACCATCTCGCTCGATGAATTCATCATCGCCTTCTTCCTCACCGGCTCGGACCCGACCCTGCCCGTCTATATTTGGTCCCTGCTCCGCTTCCCGCGCGAATTGCCAACGATCATGGCGCTGGGCACGGTCCTGGTGATCGTCTCGATCCTCATCTTGACCCTCGCCGAATGGAATCGCCGCCGCGGGCTGCGCCGGGCTGGGCAAACCGATCCCGGAGGCTTCCTATGAAGGATACGTCCGCAGAGACCGCGCTCATCTCCCTGCGCGGGATCGACAAGCATTACGGCGATCACCATGCCCTACGGGGCATCGACCTGGACATCCAGCCGGGGGAGTTTTTCTCGCTTCTGGGCCCGTCGGGCTGCGGGAAGACAACGCTTCTGCGGACCATCGCCGGATTCGAAGCGATCGACGACGGCACCATGACAATCGGCGGCAAGGACATGCGCGGCGTGCCCGCCAATAAGCGGCCCACCAATATGGTGTTCCAGTCCTACGCCATCTTTCCCCACCTTACGGTCGCGCAAAACGTCGGCTTCGGCCTGCGGCGGCGGTCGGATCTGAACGCCCAGGCCCGCGATACGCTTGTGGCGGACGCGCTCGATATGGTTGGCCTCGACGGCTTCGGCACCCGGGCCGCCCATGCGCTCTCAGGCGGGCAGCGGCAACGCGTGGCCCTGGCCCGTGCCCTAGTGCTGCGGCCCAAGGTGCTGCTGCTGGACGAGCCGCTCTCCGCCCTCGACCGCAAGATGCGCGAGCAGATGCAGGAAGAGCTGATCCGCCTGCAGCGCCAGGTCGGCATCACCTTCATCCTCGTGACCCACGACCAGGAAGAGGCGCTGGTCATGTCCGACCGCATCGCGGTCATGTTCGACGGCAACATCGCCCAGATCGCCGAGGCAGAAGCGCTGTACCGCCGCCCCGTCTCGCGCCGGGTGGCCGAGTTCATCGGCGTCATGAACTTCCTGCCGGCCGAGATATCGAGGGTCGAAGTGGAGGTCGCGGGACTGGGCCGGATGCCATTGGACGATCTGCAATCGCAGGCCACGACTGACGGCCCGCCCGTTATCGGTTTCCGGCCGGAGACGGCGACGCTCCTGTTCGACGGCCAGACCGCGCCTAACCGGGAAACACACGGCACGGTGTCGGAAGTCGTCTACTACGGCGATATGACCTACTATGACGTCGTGTTGAACGGTGCCCCGGCACCTATCCGTGTCTCCATGCGCAACGTTTTCGGCCGACCGGTCCTCGAACGTGGCGCCAAGGCCCGACTGGCCTGGTCCCCCGGGGCGATGACGGTGTTTCGCTAGGCGGGCCAGAGTGGAACCGCGTATTGCAATACCGCGGTCACCTTATTCCATTCAGGATGATCTTTAGAGCTCTGCTTATTCCCAGGCTTCTTTCTCACCTCCCTCCTCGGCAGCTCACGTCTGCTCCCTCATCCGGCTCAGAACCGCATAAGCCGCGGCCCGGCAGAACCCGGATGTTGGGCCCGATCGCCGGATATCCGCGATGAGCACACCGACGGACGCACCCGGGCCCGCCCTTGCCGCCCCAGTCGCGAACGGGCATCTGTCGCGCCATGACACCCGACCTGCTCTGTATCGGATCCGTGCTTTGGGACGTGATCGGCCGCGCACCCGTCCACATGGAGCGTGGCTCCGACGTAGGCGGGCGGATCACCCGGGTGCCGGGGGGCGTTG
>JBCDCS010000328.1:0-3531 GCA_039181205.1 Pseudomonadota bacterium | reverse complement strand
GCGCGTGAGTGCCTTTGTCGGCGCCTGGTTTTCGACCACGCCGATCACACGGGCGGTGACATCGTTGGCTCCCACGGGCGCGGGAATTTCGAAGTCGTCTGGCTTGAGGGATTTGCCGAGATGGACGGTCCTCCGGGCGGTTTCCGGCCAGTTGAGGTGCGGGCAATCGACCAGCATCTTCCCGTCCCGCGCGACTTCTTGGCCCAGGGCCCAGACACGTTCGATGGGGAGCGTTGTCAGGTCGGAGGTCACGATCAGATCAGCCCGGCGGCCGGGGGCGATGGAGCCCAGTTCTCGCTCCAGCCCGAAATGCGTTGCGGTGTTCAGCGTGCACATCTGTAGCGCGATCAGCGGGTCGCAGCCGCAGGACACGGCGTGGCGATAGACGCGGTTCATATGGCCATCGTTGACCAACGTCCCGGCCATGCAATCGTCGGTACAGAGAATGAAGTTACGTGGGTCGAGACCCTTTTCCGTGACGGCGGTGATCTGGCTTTCCACGTCGTACCAGGCGGACCCGAGCCGCATCATGGACCGCATGCCCTGGCGGACGCGGGCGATGGCGTCGGCTTCGCAGGTGCCTTCGTGATCGTCGGCGGGGCCGCCCGCGGCATAGGCGTGGAAATCGGGGCCCAGATCGGGTGAGGCGTAGTGGCCGCCGATGGTCTTTGCGGCTTGGGCCGTGGCGGCCATTTCGGTGAGCATTTTGGGGTCGCCATGGATCACGCCGGGGAAATTCATCATCTCGCCCAGGCCGATGATGCCGGGCCAAGTCATTGCTTCGGCGACGTTTTCCGGGGTGATTTCGTGGCCGGTGGTTTCCAGGCCGGGCGCGGAGGGCGCGCAGGAGGGCATTTGCATGAAGAGGCTGCAGGGCAGGCCGCGGGCTTCGTCATGCATCAAGCGGACCCCGGCGAGGCCCAGGACATTGGCGATCTCGTGGGGGTCGGCGAACATCGTCGTCGTGCCGTGGGGAATCACGGCAGCGGCGAATTCGGCCGGGGTGAGCATGCCGCTTTCCACATGCATATGGGCGTCGCAGAGGCCGGGGATCAGAAAACGACCTTCGGCGTCAATGACTTCCGTCTGCGATCCGACGCAATGGCCGGCATCGGGGCCCACATAGGCGAAGCGGCCGTGGGCGATGGCGATCTGCCAATCGAGCACTTCTCGGGTGTGGACATTCACGACTTTGCCGCCCCGGATCACCGTTTCGGCGGGGGCGCGGCCGGCGGCGATGGCGATGAGATCGGGGGCCGCATCGGGCCAGGAGGGAAGCGTCTCGGGCGACATGATCCAGGGTGTCATGGGCCGGAGATGGGCGCAAGGCGGAGGGGCACCCCCCGTACACCCCCTGTACACCCCCCGTGCGAACGCGCGTTCGCACGGGTTTGGTGACGGGATCTTAGGGAACCTATGCCTGGGGGCCGTGCGTTCTGGGGATATGACCCCTCCGAACCTGATCCATTACGCCGATGACCGGCCTGGCATTTCCCGTCGCCGCGCCGGGCGCGGCTGGTCATACCGGGCGCCGGACGGGACGACCATCGATGATATCGGCGAACGCGCGCGGATCGAGGCTCTGGCGGTGCCGCCCGCCTATCGCGACGTCTGGATCAGCCCGAAGATCAACGGCCATCTGCAAGCCACGGGGTACGACGACCGGGCCCGGAAGCAATATCGATATCACCCGGACTGGAGCGAGTGGCGGGCGGTTCGGAAATATACAGAGCTTCCGGCCTTCGGCGCGGTGCTGCCGTCGCTGCGCCGGAAAGTGGCGGCGGCGCTGGCTGGCGAGGCGGGCGAGCGGGACTTCGCCTTCGCCGCCGTGATCCGGCTGATCGACCGAACGTCCATGCGGATCGGGGCGCCGGAATATCTGGCCGATAACGGCACTGAGGGCGCGACGACGCTGCAGCAGGGCAACCTGAGGCTGCGGGATGGGACCGTCCGGCTGGATTGGACGGCGAAGGGCGGCAAGCGGGTCCGCCGGCAGATTTCGGACCGGACGCTGGGCCGAGCGCTTCATGATCTGGCCGACTTACCCGGCGCGCCCTTGTTCGAGTGGATCGAGGACGGGCAGCGCCGGGAGGTTCAGGCGGACCAGGTGAACGGCTGGCTGAGGAAGGCCACGGGATTGGAAACGGCGACGGCGAAGACGTTTCGGACTTGGAACGGCTCGGTGGCCGCGATGGAGACGGCTTTGGCCCAAGGGGAGGGCGTGACGATCAAAGCCATGGCGGAGGCGGCCGCGGAGGTTCTGCACAACACGGCGACGATCGCGCGGAACAGTTACATCCATCCCGATGTGATCGGCTTGGCGGAGGCTTGGGTAGTACCGGAAGCGGCCGGGCCGCAGGGGCTGCGGATGGCGGAGCGGTCGCTGATGGGGCTCATGGGTGGATCTTGAGGTGGCCTGTCTTGGTCGGTCGGACATCTGAGTGAAAGCCGGTCCGTCGGCGGGCCGCGGTGCGGCGATCCAACGTTGGTTCGACAGCACTTTATTTCAGCCACATCCGAGCAAGGCCGAAGCTATGCGCTAGCATCAGCCAGATCGCCGGGCCGGGGGGCGGCCCGGCGATGGACCGGCGCCCTACGGGCTTGAGTCCGGTCCGGCATGGTGTTGTGCCGGGTTTGACCGATAGACGTTTCTCCACAGGCCAGGCGTCGCTTCGCTTATGTGCGCGAAGCTAGGTCAGGTACGGCAGGTCTCCGACGAACCCGACGCGGTTCAACACCCAATAGGCCCCGATGGCCGCGATGATCAGGGAGCCGGGGATGACGATTGCGCGGCGGTACCAAGGTTTGGCACCGAACCAGAGACCGACCAGCAGGAAGGCGATGGCGATCACCGCCAACTGGCCGATCTCGACCCCGATGTTGAAGGCCACCAGCGATGCGATCAGCGTGGCGGGCGCCATCCCGGCCTCGGCGAAGACCGACGCGAAACCCAGGCCGTGGAGCAGGCCGAAGGCGAAGACCACGCCGATGCGGTTCCAGCCGATGGTTTTGGTGTCCCCGGACCAGATGTTTTCGACGGCCACGTAGACGATGGAGGCGGCGATGACGGTCTCGACGATCCACATGGAGGCGGGCGGGATTGTCACGACGCCCAAGGTCGCGAGCGCCAGGGTTACAGTATGGGCCAGGGTGAAGGACGTGACCTGCCAGAGGAGCGGGCGCCAGGCGAGTGAGAAGAAGAACAGGCCCAGGACGAAAAGGATGTGGTCGAGCCCCGCCGGGATGATGTGTTCGAAGCCCACGACCATGTTGCGCAGGAAGGCGTCGCCCGCCGAGACGTCGGCCACGCCGGTGCGCGGCAGCGGATCGGAGAGCGAGCCGCCGGAGAGGATGGCTTCGTAGGCGCCGTCATCGGAGGCTTGGCGGACGATGACGTTGCCGAGAAGCGCCTGGAAGCCGAAGGTCACCGGCGCGTCGCCCTCTGGCAGATCGCCGGTCAGCGTCAGGACGGAATCGCGGCGGAGCTCCGGGTCGCCCACGGGCGGGATAGAGGTGGAGGCGAGCGTCAGG
>JBCDCS010000327.1:0-3557 GCA_039181205.1 Pseudomonadota bacterium | reverse complement strand
GTGGCCCAGGGCACGGTCGTCTCCGGCGGTGTGTCCGCGGCAGGGGAGGCCGCCACGGTGATCGAGGGCGTGCCCACCGCCGGCGTCGTCCCCGCCGGCGCCAGGGTCGAGCGGGAGGTCGATTTCGATTTCACTGCCATGACGCAAATCCGCCTGGCCCTGCGCGAACCCGATTTCACCACCGCCCTTCGGGTCGAACAGGTCATAAATGCCGATCTGGGCCGATCCGTTGCCGTGATGCTCGATGCGGGAACCGTCCTACTCGACATCCAGCGGACGGGACGCGACTCCCCGGCCCATGCGCTCAGCGCCATCGAAAATCTGACCGTCGAGCCACAGCATCGCGCTCGCGTGGTCGTCGATCAGGCCTCCGGCACGATCGTGATGGGCTCCGACGTGCGCATTTCCGAAGTGGCGGTGTCCCAGAACAACCTCACGCTTCGGATCGAAGAAGCGCCGCTCGCCGTGCAGCCTAATCCCTTCGCGGAAGGCGAGACGGTCGTTGTCCCCCGCACGGGCGTGGCACTGCAGGAACAGCCTGGGCCCGGGCTTGCCTTGGTGCAGGGCGGCACCACCCTGTCGGATGTGATCGCTGGGCTGAACGCCCTCGGCGTCTCGGCCCGCGATATGATCGATATCCTCAAGAGCATCAAAGCCGCCGGCGCGCTGCATGCGGAATTCCTCGTCCGCTAAACAGGCCCGTTGATCCGCCTGAAGCCGGGCCCCGGACCGGCTGGTCCGTAGACCTCTGGGTGGTACGCGGCCGCCACCGGTCCCGGCACCACATCCCACGACCCAAGAATCGTCAGTCCGGCAGCGGCTCCACGCCCATACTTTATCCAGATCGCGGCAGTTCCACCTCGGCCCTGGTCCCGCGCGGCCGACTCCTCAAGGCCTCAAAAACACGCGCTGAGCCATGACTTCCAGAGCGACGGCCGGGTCGCGCGTCCCGTTCGCCCATCCCATCGCTTCGCGCGATTGAACCGCTGGAAACCCACCCCAAAGCGCCTCCGATGGCGACGCCCAACCGTTACACCGCGGCCAGAAAGCGAAACCGTCCCCGCTGCCGCCTTGTCCGACCTTTCACCCAGCTATACATGCCCCTCCATGATCGCGCGTCCCGCCCTGCCTTTCCTGCGCCCAAAGCCACCGCGCGTCGCCATCCTGCGTCTGCAGGGCGTGATCGCCGCAACCGGCGCGCGCGGGGCCTTGAACCACGCCGCGCTGGCCCCCGCCATCGAACGCACGTTCCGCAAGGGAAAGCCCAAAGCTGTCGCCCTGGCGATCAACTCCCCCGGTGGATCCCCCGTCCAGTCGGCCCTGATCGGGGACCATATCCGCCGCCTGGCCGATGAACTGAGCCTCCCGGTCCATGCCTTCGTCGAAGACGTGGCGGCGTCGGGGGGCTATTGGCTGGCCGCCGCGGCCGACGATATCTGGCTCGACGCCTCGTCCATCACCGGCAGCATCGGCGTCATCTCGGCCAGCTTTGGCTTCCACGCCGCCTTGGACAAACTGGGCGTCGAACGCCGGGTCCATACGGCGGGCCAGGATAAATCCATGCTCGACCCCTTCCGCCCGGAACGCCCCGAAGACGTCGAACGCCTCAAATCACTCCAGGCCAAGATCCACGGCCATTTCATCGATCACGTCAAAGCCCGCAGGGGCGACCGCCTGGCCGATGACCGGGACGACCTTTTCACCGGCGAAATCTTCGTGGGTCAGGACGCCGTGGCGGCAGGCCTGGCCGACGGCTTGGCCCATCTCGGCCCCAAAATGCAGGAGCTCTATGGCGACAAGGTCCGCTTCATCGGCGGTACCCCGCGCCGCCCGCTGATCCAACGGCTGATCCCGTCCCTGGCCTCCGATGCGCTCGACGGGCTGGACGCCCGGGCCCATTGGGCGAGGTTCGGTCTCTGACATGATCATCAAGATCGTCACCTTCTTCCTAATCGGGATCGCCGTGCTGGCCATGTTCGGCCGCCTGCGGTTCCCGGGAAGCGCGAAACTGGCCCGCTTGCGGGGCAAATGTCCGGCCTGCGGTGCGCCGCGCGTCGGTCGGGGCGCGTGCCCTTGCGGCAAGGCCTGATCCGCCGATGATCATCGAGTTCCTGATGGTGGCCGTCGGCCTGGTCATCCTGATCTTCGCGGGCGATGCCTTGGTGAAAGGCGCGGTCAACCTGGCCCTCCGCGTCGGCCTTCCCGCCCTGGTCGTCAGCCTCACCGTCGTTGCCTTCGGTACCTCGGCGCCGGAACTCCTGGTCTCGATCCAGGCCATCCTCGAAGGGGCTCCCGGCCTCGCCCTGGGCAATGTCGTCGGGTCGAACACCGCCAATGTCCTGCTTGTCCTGGGCGTCCCCGCCTTGATCGCCACGCTCCACACCTCCCATTGCGAAACCCGGCGCGACTTTCTCTACATGCTGGCGGCCACATTCCTGTTCATGGCCTTCTGCATGACCGGCCTTCTGGTGTGGTGGCATGGCCTCATCCTGCTCGCCGTCCTGGCCGGCATCCTCGGCGCGACCTTCGTGTCATCCCGCGGGGAGGAGGTCGAAGTCGAAGGCGTCGAACCGGGCCTGCCCGGCTGGAAACTGGCCGCCTATCTGATCCTGGGCCTGGTCGGCCTGCCAATCGGCGCCGGCCTCCTGGTCGATGGCGCCACCGAAATCGCCCGCACCTTCGGCGTCAGTGAAACCGTCATCGGCCTGACGCTGGTCGCCATCGGCACCTCCCTGCCGGAACTCGCCACCACGGTCATGGCCGCCATCCGGCGCCACGCCGACGTGGCGCTCGGCAACGTGATCGGGTCGAACCTGTTCAACCTTCTGGGCATCATCGGCGTCGCCCTGCTCTTCGGATCGATCCCGGTCGAACCGGCCTTCCTGGCCAAAGACCTCTGGGTCATGCTGGCGGCCACCTTGCTGCTCGTGCCGTTCGTCTTCATGGCGCGCGACATCACCCGGCTTTGGGGCGTGTCGCTCACGGGCCTCTACGCCGTCTATCTCTACGTGGCCTTCCTGTAAGGAGCATCCCATGCGCGCATTGGTGACCGGAGCAGGGGGCCGCTTGGGCCAGGCGATGGCAATCGAACTGGCCCGGCTGGGGCATGACGTAGCTATCCACTACGCAACCTCGGCCGATGGTGCCGAAGCAACCGCCGACGCCGTCCGCGCCCAGGGGCGCGAAGCGGCGCTCCTAAAGGCGGATTTACTGGATCTGGATGCTTGCGAAGCCCTGGTCCCCGACGCCGCCGCGGCGCTGGGCGGGCCGCTCACGGTCCTCGTCAACAATGCCTCGATCTTCGAACATGACGACATCCGCACCGCCACCCGCGCCACGTGGGATCGGCACATGCGCTCCAACCTGCAGGCACCCTTTCTGCTCATGCAGGCCTTCGCGGCCCAGGCAGCCGAAGCGGGCAATGATGGGGAACCCCTGGCATCCGGCAACATCGTCAACATGATCGATCAGCGGGTTCGCAAGCTGACGCCGGAATTCATGACCTACTCCCTGGCCAAGTCCGCGCTCTGGACGTTGACGCGCACCGCGGCCCAGGC
>JBCDCS010000326.1:0-3557 GCA_039181205.1 Pseudomonadota bacterium | reverse complement strand
GTGCCGATGATCTCCCCTTCCAGAAGGGTCATGGCGGGCGAGCCAATGAACCGGGCGACGAACTCGCTGTTGGGAGTTTCGTAGAGCTCCAGGGGCGCGCCGACCTGGGCGATCGAGTATTTGTGGCCGTTATCCTTGAGCGCATCGAGCACCACGATGCGGGAGGCGAGCGTCATCGCTTCCACCTGGTCGTGGGTGACGTAGATCATGGTGCTGTCGGGCATCTGCTCCTTCAGCTGAGCGATCTCGATCCGGGTCGCGACGCGGAGGGCGGCATCGAGGTTAGAGAGCGGCTCGTCGAAGAGATAGACCTTGGGGTCGCGCACGATGGACCGGCCGATGGCCACACGCTGGCGCTGCCCGCCCGAGAGCGCCTTGGGGAGGCGGTCGAGATATTCGGTCAGCTGCAGCTTCTTAGCAGCGGCTTCGACGGCTTTGTCGATCTCCTCCTGCGGTTTCTTGGCAATCTTAAGGGCGAATTGCATGTTCTCGCGCACGGTCATGTGCGGATAGAGCGCGTAGGACTGGAACACCATGGCGATGCCCCGTTCGGACGGCGGGACGTCATTGACGACCATCCCGTCGATTTCCATCGTCCCGCCGGAAATCTTTTCGAGCCCAGCGATCATCCGCAGAAGCGTGGACTTGCCGCAGCCCGAGGGGCCGACGAAGACGATGAGCTCGCCCTTCTTGATATCCAGGTCGATGTCTTTGAGGACCTCAACCTGGCCGCCATAGACCTTGGCCACGTCCGTCAGTTTCAGGTCTGCCATTTTGTTCCTCCCGTTATTGCCGCCCCCTCCTCCCGGGGTTGGCCTTGGCCCCGGGCCGCGATTGGTGCGGCCCGAAGCTTATCCTCATATCTCTTCCAGCAGCGTATATTGCCAGGGTCCCAGTTTAATCCCGCCCGTGCCACGCTGCGGGTCCATACCGCCGATCCCGGCGATGAAACGCCACTGGCCGTCGGGTGTATGCGTCGTGCAAAGCTCGCCGCCCAGGTTGAAAGCGCAGAAAATGCGTTTGCCCTCGTGGACCCGGCAGAAGGTCAGAATGTCGCCATGGGCCTCGATGTTCCGTTGGACCCCTTTGCGGAGCACGTCCGAATTGTTCCGAAACGCGATAATGGCGCGGTAATGGTGCAGAAGCGCGTCGGGGCGGGCTTCCTGGGCGCCGACGGAATTGCCCAGATGTTCGGGCGCCACGGGCAGCCAGGGCTTCACGTCGCTGAAGCCGCCATTTAGGTTCGACGGTTCCCACACCATGGGGGTGCGGCAGCCATCGCGGCCGACGAATTCCGGCCAGAACTCGATGCCGTAAGGGTCTTGCAGGTCTTCGTACGCGACCCGGGCTTCGCTGAGGCCCAGCTCTTCGCCCTGATAGAGGCAGACCGAGCCGCGGAGCGCCATGATCAGGGTCGCATAGCAGCGGGCGCCTTGGTCGGAGAGGTTCCAACGGGTCACGTGGCGGGTGACGTCGTGGTTGGAGAACGCCCAGCAGGCCCAGCCATCGGGCGCCTTGTCTTCGAGGTTCTGGAAGACCTCGACCACGCGGGCGGCGGTGAGCGGGTCCCAGGCCAGGAAGTCGAAGGCGTAGCACATCTGCACGCCCTGCCCTTCCTTGGTGTATTGGCCCATGAGTTCCATGCCGAACTGGGCGTCGCCGATTTCGCCCACGGCGGCGCTGCCAGGATATTCGTCCAGCAGATCGCGGAACCGCTTCAGGAAGACCAGGTTTTCGGGCTGGTTCTTCGAATAGAGGTGTTCCTGGTGATTATACGGGTTCACCGCCGGCGCGATGCTGGCATTGCGGTGTTCGGGCGGGAGCGCCGGATTATCGCGGAGATCCTTGTCGGCGAAGTAGAAGTTGATCGTGTCGAGGCGAAAGCCATCCACGCCCCGGTCCAACCAGAAGCGGGTGACGTCGAGCAAGGCGTCCTGAACCTCGAGGTTGTGGAAGTTCAGGTCGGGCTGGGAGGCGAGGAAAGCGTGGTAGTAATATTGCTGCCGCCGCACATCCCATTGCCAGCCGCCACCGCCGAAGATGCTGAGCCAGTTGTTGGGCGGCGTGCCATCGGGTCTGGGGTCGGCCCAGACATACCAATCAGCTTTGGGGTTGAAGCGTGACGCCCGGCTTTCCTGGAACCAGGGATGCTGGTCGGAGGTGTGCGACAGGACCAGGTCGATCATCACCCGCACGCCCAGGCGGTGGGCGGCGGCGACCAGCCGGTCGAAATCGTCCAACGTGCCGAACATCGGGTCCACGTCGCGGTAATCGCTGACGTCGTAGCCGAAATCCTTCATGGGCGACGTGAAGAACGGACTGATCCAGATCGCATCCACGCCGAGGCTGGCGACGTAAGGCAGCCGGGCGGTGATCCCGTTCAGGTCGCCCACGCCGTCGCCGGACGTGTCCTGGAACGAGCGCGGGTAGATCTGGTAGATGATCCCGCCCCGCCACCAATCCAGATCGGTGGCGGGCGAAAACTGCTCGGCCGTCGCTGGCATTCAGGTTTCCTATTTCACGGAGCCGGCCAGGAGGCCGCGCACCAGGTAGCGTTGCATCGTGAAGAACACCAGAAGCGGGATCGCGATCGAGACGAAGGCGGCCGCAGCCAGAATGCCCCAATCGCCCCCGCGCGACCCCAGAAGGTCATCGGCGATCTTCACAGTCATCACCCACGATTCCGAGTTGGAGGGAAGGAACACTTTCGCGACCAGCAGATCATTCCACGTCCAGAGGAACTGGAAGATCGCGAAAGAGGCAAGTGCCGGGAAACTGAGCGGCAGGACGATCTTGGTGAAGACCTGGAAATCCGTGGCCCCGTCGACCTTGGCGCTTTCGATGATGTCGCGCGGCAAGCCGACCATGTAGTTTCGCAAAAGATAGATGGCGAGCGGGAGGCCGAAGCCCGTATGGGCGAACCATATGCCGTAGAAGCTCTGCCCGATGCCGATGTTGTTGTGGAAGGTCAGCATCGGGACGAGCGCCAGTTGCAGGGGCACGACGAGCAGCCCCACGATGATCGCGATGATCGTTCCTCGGAACGGGAAGTCCATCCAAGCCAGCGCATAAGCCGCGAAGGCGGCGATGAGGATCGGGATTATCGTAGCCGGGATCGTCACTGTGAGCGTGTTGATGAAGGCTACGTCCATTCCCGCCGAAGTCAGGATGGTATCGTAATTGTCGGTCGAGAACGTCGGAGGCACCTCGGTGGCGAAGTAGATCGTCGGATTTCGACTCGGCGCCTCGTCGGCAGGGTCGAGGTATCGGTAATCGCCGTTGGATTGGACTTGCAGCATGCGGCCGCGCACCAGTTCGGCATCCATTCCGGGGGCGAAGGCCGTAGGTTCGGCCCGGCGTCCGCCAAAGGCCGTGACTTCGCCGGACCCATCCGCACCGAAGACATTGCCTTCCAGCAGCCAGCCATCCGGCGTTTGTTGGAACTCGCCCTCAGCCGAGGCAGCGAAGTTCTGTTCCACCGCGAACGGGGCCTTCCACCAGGCCGAGGCCGTGATGGCGTCGCGATCCCGGAAACTGGACACCAAGAGGCCGATCGT
>JBCDCS010000325.1:0-3614 GCA_039181205.1 Pseudomonadota bacterium | reverse complement strand
TGCCGGCGCCACCATCGACCGCGGCGAAAGCCAGGCCGCGAACGATGCCATGGCGCTGACCCCGTTCCTGTTCTCGCCCGAAGCCTACGGCACCTGGCGGGAGACCATCGAAGCCGCGCCCCATCTTATGTACAGCAGAATTCTAGATCGGTTCCGCACCGGGCGCGACATGGATGCGGCCGACGTCCTGGCGGCCCATCGCAAGATGCAGACGGCCCGGGCCGAGTACCTGGCCGCAACGGCGGGCTATGATGCGGTCTTGCTACCCACCTCTGCGATCCTGCCGCCCGACGCCCAACGTCTTGCCGACGACGACGAATACTACGTCGAGGAAAATCTGCTCGCCTTGCGCAATACGCGCGTCGGCAATGTGCTCGGTCTCTGCGGTCTGACCCTGCCCACAGGTGTGCCATCTTGTGGAGTCATGGCCCTGGCCACCCCAATGCAGGAAGAACGCCTGCTGCGCCTTGGCGCGGCAATGGAGCACGCGTTGGCCTGACTTTTCCCCTTGCGGCGGGACCGGGTAGGCGCAAATAGAATAAGGTAGCCCGACCGCCCGACATCGACGGCGCGGACCAGCCTCGATAGACTTGCCTCGTTAGTTATCAGGTCGCGCAATCAGCCGGTTCAGAAATGCACGCAGTTACCAGAACGGGCGTCGATCCCCTCCAAATCCAGAGAACCCTCGGGAAAGCTCGTCTGCCGCGTCCGATCCGCGACAAGGCCGTGGTGGCCCTGAAACGTATGTCCGCGCCCGGCGCGGCCGAGGCTCGAAAAGCCGCGGTGCGCGGCATGCCGGTCCCCAGCGCGTTCGACGTTGACGGTCTGCGTCGCGACGGAGCCGGTCTTTTCCCGGTCGAAAGTGTCCCGGAAGCAGGGGCCGCCACACGCAAAGCGCAAGCGATTGCCGAGGACCTTAAGCAAAAGGGGCGGATGAAAACATCGGACACCGCGCGGAAGGGTAAGTTCCTGGTGACGCTGCGCCAAGGGTCCGAATTGTTGGCAGAACCGGATATAGCGGACTTCGTGCTGTCTGACGCACTGCTGGGCATGGCCTCGAACTATTTTGGGGAGGTGCCGGTCCTGTCCGATGTCAGCCTTTGGTGGTCGCCCACCAATGACAGCCAGCAAGAAAGCCAATGCTATCATTACGATGGCGAGGACAGGACTCAACTCAAGCTATTTCTCCATATCACCGACGTGGACGAGCGATCCGGACCCTTCACCTATCTGGATGCCAGCACTTCGGCCAAAATCCCGGCGACCAAGAGGGTGTCGGCGCGACTGACTGACGAACTCGTCCATAAGTATGTCGGGGCCGACGCAGCCAAACGCTTCATGGGCCCGGCGGGCAGCTTGGCCTTCGTCGATACCTCCCGCTGCCTGCATTACGGCAGCCGCGGTAACAGCGTGGATCGGATCGTCATGATGGTCCAGTTCACGCGGTTCCTGGCCCCCAAAGCCGCCATGCCGCGATGGGACCTGCCGGAAACGGCGCGCACCAGATTGTCGAAGGTGCAGCGGATGGTTCTCAATCTGTCGGCCTAAGCGGGTGGTCGGGTCCACCGACCCGAAAGCCACACACCCCTGATCGGCCTCGCCTTTCCGTTGATCCGCGCCCATCTCTGAGGCTATCGTCCCCAACGAACGGGGCCGTCAGAGCATCCGTCGATGAGGCACAGGCAATGAACTCACCGCAGCGGTTCTCCGAACTGCCCGAATACGCGTTTCCGCGCCTGCGGACGTTGCTTGGCGACCTGAAGCCGGGGGCCGACCCGATCGAGATGACCATCGGCGACCCGCGCCATGACCCGCCCCCGTTCGTGGCCGAGGTCATCGCGAAGCATGCCGCTGGTTTTCGGGGCTATCCGCCGAACGAAGGCGCGCCGGAATTGCTGCAGGCCTGCGCCAACTGGTTGAAACGGCGATATGATTTCAACGCAGACCCGCAAAAGAACCTGATGGTGCTGAATGGCACGCGCGAAGGGCTCTACAACACGGCCATGGCGCTCTGCCCCGAGCAGAAGAACGGCCAGCGCCCGGTGATCCTGACACCGAACCCGTTCTATCAGGTCTATGCCGTGGCCTCACTGTCGGTGGGTGCCGAACCGGTTTACGTGAATGCCACGCCCGAGACCGGTCACTTGCCGGATTTCGCATCGCTCGACCCGGCGCTGCTGGACCGCACCGCGATGGTCTATATGTGCTCGCCCGCTAATCCCCAGGGCGCAACGGCAGATATGGCCTACTGGTCCGACCTTTTGGGCCTCGCCGAGCAGCATGACTTCAAGGTCCTGGCCGATGAATGCTACGCCGAAATCTACCGCGATACGCCGCCGACCGGCATTCTGGAGGCCGTGAAGCAGACCGGCGCCGATCCCGACCGCGTCGTCGCCTTCCATTCGCTTTCCAAGCGCTCGAACCTGGCGGGGCTCCGGTCCGGTTTCGCGGTGTCTGGCCCGGGCAACATCGCGCGGATGCGCCAGCTTCGGGCCTATGCCGGCTCGCCGCTGCCACTGCCGCTGCAAATGGCTGCCGCGGCGGCTTGGGACGACGAAGCCCATGTGGACGAAAATCGCCGCCTCTATGCCGAGAAGTTCGATGTCGCGCGCCAGCTTTTCGGCGCCGACCTGACGCCGGATGCGGGCTTCTTTCTGTGGTTGCCCACCCCCGAGGGCACGGATGGCGAACAGACCACGCTGACTGCGTGGACAGAGATCGGCGTGAAGGTGCTGCCCGGTGCCTATCTCGCCCGTGACACCGAAGCCGGAAATCCCGGCGCACATCATATCCGCGTGGCGCTTGTTGCCCCGCGCGACCAGACGGTCGAGGGCCTGACCCGCCTCAACGACCGCTTTTACAGGTAAGGAGGCCCCCGGATGGCGTATCAGATCAAGCAGCGCGACCCGCTTCTGGACACCAATATGCAGATCAGCCTCGCCCGCCGGGGCCGCGAGGGGCTGGGCGTGCTGATGGCCCTTCTGGGCCTGGCCATCGCAGCGATGCTGATCAGCTACAACCCCGCCGATCCAAGCTGGCTGGCCGCCACGGATGCGCCCGCCACCAACTGGCTGGGCCTGTTCGGCGCCTATCTGACGGCCCCGGTGATCTTGGTCCTGGGCTATGGCGCCTGGGGCTTCGCGGCGGGCCTGGTTGCCTGGGGCATCCGCTTCGCCTTCCATCTGGGGTCCGAACGGGCCCTGCCGCGCGCGCTTTTCGTGGCGGGCTGGGTGCTGATCCTGTCGGTTTATGCAGCGTCCCTGCGCCCCATGGCTGGATGGGCCCATGATTTCGGCCTGGGCGGCCTGTTCGGCGACACGGTGATGGGCGCCCTGCTGTCGGTTCTTCCCATCTCGGCGGCGATTGGTCTGAAAATCCTGTCGCTGGTGATCGCAGTTGTTGCCCTGCTGTCCGGCGCCTGGGTCCTCGGCTTCACGCGGGAAGACCTGCGCAAGTTCGGTCTGTTCCTTCTGGCGGGCTTGGGCACGATACTGATGCTGATCCGCCTAGGCACTGGCTACGGGGTTCGCGCGGCGGCCAAGGGCACGTCGGCCTCGGCCACCAAGCTCGCCGATCTGCGTGCCCGGCGCGCCGAACGGGCAGCGGAGGAGGAT
>JBCDCS010000324.1:0-3628 GCA_039181205.1 Pseudomonadota bacterium | reverse complement strand
TCTCCTACACCGCCTTGGCCCGCTGGAAGTTCAACGATCGCGTCAGCGCACATGCTGGCTTTCGCATCCAGCAACTGAACGCGGCCGTAAGCCTCAGCGGCACCGGCTACGGCGCGCTGAACGGCTATAGCGGTGTCTACGACGGCGATACGGCGCCCGGCTTCCAGGTTGGCTTTGCCTATGAAATCCCCGAAATCGCTTTCCGCATCTCGGCAACCTACTTCTCGGAAATCGAGCATAAGTTGACCGCCGACGAAACCCTGCCGCCGGCCATCGCCGCGCTAGTGGGCCTTCCATCTTTGCCTCCCGGCTTCTCTCTGGTCGATGAAAATGATTTCGAAATCGACACCCCGCAGGCCGTGAACATCAACTTCCAAACCGGTATCGCACCGGATACGCTTTTGTTCGCGTCTTTCCGCTTTGCCGATTACTCGGCTCTGTCGGTTCGACCGCCGGAATTCGCGGGCATCACGCCGCCGAGCACCAGCCTCGTCTCCATCGACCCCGTTCGGGACTACACGCTAGGGGTCGGTCGTCAATTCACCGACCGCATTGCCGCATCGCTCACCCTGAACTTCAGCGACACAGGTCCCGACGATAACGTGTCGCCGCTGGCGCCCATCAATGGCCGCTTCGGAATCACCCTCGGCGGCTCTTTCCAGGTCAACGAGTCACTCGAACTCGCCGGCGGCGTAAACTATACGCGCTTTATTGCGGCAAACCCCACGGTTGCTGGCGTGTCGCTCGCCGACTTCGACGATAATGATGCAGTCGCGGCTGGTATCTCCATCGGCTACCGCTTCTAAGCTTACCGCTGGAAAGACTGGCTCCGAAACACGCCCCGTGCTCTCGAGCGCGGGGCGTTTCCGCATCTTCCGGGTGGCATCCGTCTGGGGCCGTCCCTATCCCCGAACCATGACACCCGCCTCCCCCTCCACCCGGGCCTGGGCCGAAATGACACTCCTCGGAATCATCTGGGGCGCCAGTTTCCTGGCCATTCGCACGGCGCTTGACGAAATCCCATTCGTGACCTCGGTTGCCTACCGCGTCGGGATCGCCGCGCTCATTCTCTGGGGCTACGTCGCCATCCGCCGCCTGCCCCTGCCCCGCGATCCGCGCCTTTGGGCCGGACTCTTCATCATGGGCATCCTCAACAACGTCATCCCGTTTTCCCTGATGGCCTGGGGCCAACTGCATATCGAAACGGGCCTGACCTCGATCCTGAACGCCGGGACAGCCGTCTTCGGGGTCATAACAGCCGCGATCTTCCTGGCCGATGAACGCCTCACGGCACATCGGACCATCGGCGTAGCCATCGGCTTTCTCGGTGTGGCCACCGCTATCGGCTTGGAAAATCTGTCCGATTTCGACATCCGCTCCGCCGCCCAACTGGCGATCGTTGGCGGCACAATAAGCTATGCCCTGGCCAGCGTCTGGGCCAAGCTGCGCCTCCACGGCCTCACGCCACAGGTCCAAGCCGCTGGCATGCTGACCGGATCGTCCCTCGTGATGATCCCGACCGCCCTGCTCACCGACGGACCCATCATCCCGCAGCAGGCAGACACCTGGATCGCCGTCTTCTACTACACCATCATCGCGACCGCCTTAGCCTACCTGCTCTACTTCCGCGTCCTCGAGATGGCCGGATCCGGCAACCTCCTCCTGGTCACCCTCCTGATCCCGCCAGTCGCCATCCTTCTGGGCGTCTGGGTCCGCGACGAAGCCCTCTCTTCTAACGTCTATGCCGGCTTCGCCCTGATGGCCTTGGGCCTGGCCATCCTCGATGGCCGCCTGTTGCGCGCCCTGGGCCGGGCCGTTACGCGGAGGGCATGATCTACGAGACACCCCAGGCCTTCCTCGACGCGGCCGATAAGCGCATCACGCTCTTCGGCATGTCGGGCCTCGGCAAAACGCATCTGTCCCAGATTCTGCGGGCGGGCGGCGATTGGTTCCACTATTCCATCGATTACCGCATCGGCACGGCCTATATGGGCGAATTCATTGCCGACGACCTGAAGCGCCACGCCATGAAGCAGCCCTATCTGGCACGGCTCCTGAAATCCGACAGCATCTATATTGGTTCGAACATCACCTTCGGGAACCTGACCCCCCTGTCTAACTACCTTGGCAAACCCGGCGACGCCACCAAGGGCGGCCTGCCCATCGAAGAATACAGCCGCCGTCAGGAACAGCACGAACGCGCCGAACTGAACGCGCTCCTCGACACGCCGTTCTTCATCGAACGTGCCCGGGACATCTACGGCTATGGTAACTTCGTCTGCGATACCGGCGGCTCCATCGTTGAAGTGGTCGACCCCGATAACCCCAACGACGAGATCATGAAGACGCTGGCCGCACACACCCTGCCCGTTTGGATCGAAGGCGATCCAGCCCACACCCAGACCCTGATCGACCGCTTCGCCCGGGACCCGAAGCCGCTCTGCTTCCGCCCCGAATTCCTCGCAGCTCGCTGGGCCGAACATGGCGGCGACGACGTGGATCCAGATGCCTTCATGCGCGGCATCTATGCCGCCGCAATCCATGCGCGCGAACCGCGCTATGCCAAGATGGCCCGCTGGGGCGTGTCGATTTCGCCCACCGATGTGGCCAAAGTGCGCGATGCCACCGACGTGATCACCCTCGTCGCCGAAGCCATTGGCAAGCGCCGCGCCACGTCATAACTGAGCCACTCGACCCGGAGTCTCAGATGCCCATCACCCTGCCCCGCGACCTCCCCGCCTTCGACATCCTGTCGGATGAGGGCGTCATGGTCATGGGCGCCGACGAAGCCACCCGGCAAGACATCCGCCCCCTGCGCATCGGCCTTCTAAACCTCATGCCTATGAAGATCGCCACCGAGACGCAATTCGCCCGCCTGATCGGCGCCACGCCGCTGCAGATCGATTTGACGCTGATCCGCATGACCGAACATCAGTCGAAGAACACCCCGGCCGCGCATATGGCGACGTTCTACCACTCCTTCCAACAGGTGAAGGATCAGAAATTCGACGGCCTCCTGATCACCGGTTCTCCCATCGAACACCTGCCTTATGAGGACGTCACCTACTGGGACGAACTCCGCGAGGTCATGGATTGGACCCAGACCAACGTGCATTCCACCTTCGGCATCTGCTGGGGCGGCATGGCCATGGCCTGGCACTTCCACGGCGTGCCGAAACACGATCTACCCCAAAAATCCTTCGGCTGTTTCCGAGTCCAAAACGAGGCCCCAGCATCGCCCTACTTGCGCGGTTTCTCAGATGATTGCGTCATCCCCGTGTCCCGCTGGACCGAGTTGAAACGAGACGAAGTCGAGGCCGCCGGGATGCAGGTGCTACTCGGATCCGATGAAACCGGGCCCTGCCTGATCGAAGACGTCGCCCACCGCACGCTGACGATCATGAACCATTTCGAATACGATACCGAGACACTGCGCCTGGAATATGAACGGGACGTGGCCAATGGCACGCCGATCAATATCCCCGGTAACTACTATCCTGCCGACGACCCCGGACGTGCACCGCAGAACCGTTGGCGCAGCCATGGACACCTGCTCTACGGGAACTGGATCAACCAGATCTACCAGACGACCCCCTATGACCAGCGTCTGATCGGCACTCACCAGCAG
>JBCDCS010000323.1:0-3655 GCA_039181205.1 Pseudomonadota bacterium | reverse complement strand
TGGCCGAGCTTCACCACCTCCGGGTCCGTCGCGCGGTAGTCCGCATCGGTGACGGGCGCAGGAAACTCCATCGCCCCGGCGGGCAGGGTGAGGAGGACGAGGAGGATCGCAAGGCGACGCATGGCCCGTTTTGAAGCACGGCGCCGGCCGGTCGGAAAGAGCGGCGCAGGCGAAAGTTGCTCCGGATCGCCGCAGGCCCGGTATTTCCCTTTCGGTTTCCGGAGCGGCCCCCTAACCTTGGGTCAAGCGATCACAGGGGGAAGCCCGGCTTCGGGCGCCGCAATGCGTGGCAAGTCCCATTGGCCCCCGATCCACCGGCTGCAAGACGACGGACCCTGGCCGGAAATCCGCTTGTCCTTCCCAGATCAGATGGAGCTCCCATGGAGACCAATTCCCTTCACCCCGCTGCACGTTCCCTGGCCAAAGAGCATCTCGACGGTCGGCTCTCACGCCGGGAGTTCCTGACCCGGGCCACGTCGCTCGGTGTGACGGCCTCTGCGGCCTATGCGCTGATCGGAGCAGCGATGCCCGGACAGGCTGCGGCGCAGCCCGTCACCGGCGGAACGATAAGGATTCAGTCCGATGTGCGGCCCCTGCGCGACCCGCGGACCTATGACTGGCCGCAGATGTCCAATTTCTCTCGCGGGTGGCTCGAATATCTCGTGGAATATCAGCGGGACGGGTCCTTCAAGCCCATGCTGCTGGAAAGCTGGGAGGTCAGCGACGACGCCACCCGCTATGTGCTGAACGTCCGGCCGGGGGTGACCTGGAACGACGGCATGGCCTTCACGGCGGCCGACGTGGCCTACAACATCACCCGCTGGTGCGAGCAGGGGGTGGAGGGCAATTCAATGGCCGCGCGCATGGCGTCGCTCGTGGACCCCGAAACCGGCATTGCCCGAGAGGGCGCCATCGAGGTTGCCGACGATCTGACCGTGATCCTGACGCCATCGGTGCCTGACATTACCTTGGTCGCGGGGTTCTCGGATTATCCGGCCGCCATCGTGCCCCAGGACTTCGCGGGCGATCCGATGGTCGATCCGAAGGGCACCGGCCCCTATCTGCCCGAGGAGCTATCGGTGGGCATCCGGTCCGCCCTAGTGCGAAACGAGAACCACGATTGGTGGGGGTCGGAGGTGTTCGGCGGGCCCTATGCCGACCGGATCGAATATATCGATTTCGGCACCGATCAGTCGGCGCATTTCGCGGCGGCGGAATCGGGCGAGGTGGACATGCTCTACGAATCGCTGGGCGAGTTCGTGGAATTGATGGACACGACCGGGTGGGAACGGTCCGAGACGGTCACGGCGAACACGGTGGTCATTCGCGCCAATCAGACTGCCGAGGTGGACGGGCAGGTACCCTATGCCGACGCGCGTGTCAGGCGTGCCCTGGCGCTAGCGGTGTCGAACGAGGTCTGCTTGGAACTGGGCTATGCGGGGCTCGGCACCGTGGCCGAAAACCACCATGTCTGCCCGATCCATCCAGAATATGCCGAGCTTCCAGCGCCAGAGACCGACCCGGAAGCGGCCGCGGCGTTGATGGCGGAGGCGGGCATGGAGACGTTCGAGCACGAGCTGATCTCCATCGACGACAATTGGCGGCGTGATACCTGCGACGCCGTCGCCGCGCAGCTTCGGGATGCCGGGATTCCAGTGCGCCGGACCGTCTTGCCGGGCAGCACGTTCTGGAACGACTGGACGAAGTATCCGCTGTCGGCGACGGATTGGGCGCAGCGGCCGCTGGGCGTTCAGATCTTCGCGCTGGCCTATCGGTCTGGTGTCGCCTGGAACGAGACCGGTTTCGCCAGCGACGAGTTCGACCAAACCCTGCAGGAGGCGATGGCGATCGCCGATGCCGATCGCCGACGTGAACTATCGGCGCGACTGCAACAGATCATGCAGGAGGAGGGCGTGGTGATCCAACCCTATTGGCGCTCGACCTATCGCCATGCCCGGCCCGGCATCGTTGGCGCCGAGCAGCATCCGACCTTCGAGATCCACGTCTACAAGTTAGGTCTGGCCGCTTGAGTTGATTGGGGCGGCGCGACTGGATGTCTCGTGGCGGGTCGTTATCTGGTGGTGAGTGAAGCAAGCCCAGGACCGCCGCCCATGAGACCTGCCGACGTCGTCGCGCCGCCCGATCCGAAAGACCCCTATGCGCGGGAAGGCCAGATCTTCCCGAAGCTCGAGGAAGAGCAGATCGCGCGGCTGTCCGATTACGGGCGGGCGGAGACCCTGGCGGACGGCACGATGTTGTTCACGCGTGGTCAGCGCGGGGTCGACTTTTCCTCGTGACCGAAGGGGCGGTCGAAATCATCGACCGCGAGGCGGATGGCGCGGATAAAGTCATCACCGTCCATGGGCCCAGGCAATTCACCGGCGAACTCGACCTGTTCAACAACCGCAAGATCCTGGTCGACGGCCGGGCGCGTGGTGAGACCCGGGTGGTGCGGCTGAACCGGGACCAATTCCGGCGCATGTCTTCGACCGAGCAGGATATCGGCGAGACGATCATGCGGGCATTCATCCTGCGGCGCACGGGCTTCATCGTGAACGCCGAAGCTGGCGTGACGCTGATCGGTGATCCGAACGATCGCGACGTGATCCGGATCAACCGATTTCTGAGCCGCAATGGTTATCCGGTCACCGTCCGCGCGCCGGATACGGAGGCCGGCCGGCAATTGCGGGCCGCGGTGGATGTGCCCGGGGATTGCCCAGCCATCGTGCGTACGGCCGAGGGCGAAACCTATGCCAATCCGTCCACGGTGGAATTGGCCGACCATCTGGGTCTGACCGAGGACTTGGAACCGGATCGGGTCTACGATCTGGCGATCGTGGGGGCCGGGCCATCGGGCCTGTCCGCCTGCGTCTATGCGGCATCCGAGGCGCTGGATACGGTGGTCATCGAGACGGAGGCTCCCGGCGGGCAGGCGGGAACGTCGTCGAAGATCGAGAACTATCTTGGTTTTCCCACTGGTATCTCGGGCCAGGCGTTGGCTGGACGAGCCTGGATTCAGGGCCAGAAGTTCGGCGCGACCTTCGCCATCGCGCGGCCCGCCACCGGGATCGTGCGGGACGGATCGCGCCTACGGATTTCTCGAGAAGGGGCGGACGATATCCTGGCGCGGTCGGTGATTCTGGCCTGCGGAGCGACCTATCGGAAGCTGGATCACTTGGGGGGCTATGACCGCTACGAAGGCCAAGGGATTCATTATGCAGCGACGGCGCTGGAGGCGCAGTTTTGCGCGAATTCCGAGGCCGTCGTGGTCGGTGGCGGCAATTCGGCCGGACAGGCGGCGGTTTTCCTGTCGCGCTATGCAAGCCATGTGCATGTGTTGGTGCGCGGAACGGGGTTGGCCGACAGCATGTCCGATTACCTCGTCGGGCGGATCGAGAACAGCCCGCGCATCACGCTCCATACGAGGTCGGAATTGACCGCGCTCCATGGCGAGCGGCTATTGGAACGGGTCACGTGGCGCCATCGCGATACGGGCGAGGAGACGACCCGCGAGGTGCCCAATGTCTTCGTGATGATCGGGGCGGTCCCGAATACCGCATGGATGGGCGACTGCGTGGCGTTGGACAATCGCGGGTTCATCCGGACGGGCGTGGCGCTTGACCAGCACGAGAGCCCGTTCACCACGTCCGAGCCC
>JBCDCS010000322.1:0-3697 GCA_039181205.1 Pseudomonadota bacterium | reverse complement strand
TCGGACCGATATCGAGGCCGCATCCTATCGCACGATCGGCGATCTGATCCGGTCGGTGGCCGAAACCTATGGCTCGGCCCCGGCCTTCACGACCTGTTTGGCCAACGGCATGAACGGGACGTTGTCGTTCGACCAGGTCGATGAGATGTCGGACGCCTTCGCCGTCTATCTGCGCGAAGTGGCGGGGTTGGAACGCGGCGACCGCGTCGCGCTCCAGATGCCCAATTGCCTGAGCTTCCCCGTCGCCGCCTTCGGCATCCTCAAAGCGGGCTGCGTGCTGGTCAACGTCAACCCGCTCTACACGGCCGAGGAGATGGGCAAGCAGTTCGCCGATGCCGAACCCCATGCGCTCGTCATCGTCGATATGTTCGCCGACAAGATCCCGGAAGCCACGCGCGGCCACCCCATCCCGAACATCGTCGTTACCCGGGTCGCCGAATTCCTGCCCGCGCTTCCACGGGGGATTGTGGGGCTCGTCCAGAAACACTGGGACCGCTCCGTCAAACCCATCGAAAGCGCCCATATCCGCCTGCCCGAAGCGCTGGCCGCTGGTCGGGCCCACCAAGCCGCCGAAAAGATCGAAGTTGACGCCTATTTCCAGGCGGTCGATCCCGGCGACGTGGCCTGCCTGCAATATACTGGCGGCACGACCGGCGTATCCAAGGGCGCCATGCTCAGCCACGCCAATCTGGTGCTGAACATGGAACAGACGATGGAGCTGATCGAAGGCATGGAAAAAGGCCAGGAAGTCGCCCTGACCGCCCTGCCGATGTACCACATCTTCGCCTTCACGGTGAATCTGCTCGGCTTCTATTGGCTGGGCGCCCGCAACATCCTGATCCCCAGTCCCCGACCGCTGTCGAACCTCAAACGCGCCTTCGAGAACTACAAGATCACCTGGATGAGCGGTGTGAACACCCTCTTCAACGGCCTCACCAACGAGATTTGGTTCAAGGACAGCCCGCCGAAACATCTGAAATTCGCGTCCGCTGGCGGCATGGCCCTGCAATCATCCGTGGCCCAGGAATGGCAATCGATCACCGGCAAGCCCGTCCTGCAGGGCTACGGCCTCACCGAAACCTCCCCGGTCCTGACCTTCAATCCGCTGGGCAAGACACGGGACGGATCGATCGGCGTGCCCGTCCCCTCCACCCTGGTCGCCTGCCTGGATGAAGCCGGGCAGCCCGTCCCAACTGGCGAACCAGGCGAGATCGCGGCCCAGGGACCACAAGTCATGTCAGGCTACTGGAACAAGCCGGACGAGACCGAGAAGGTCATGAAGGACGGTTGGTTCCTGACCGGCGATATCGGCGTCATGGACCCCGACGGCTACGTCCGCATCGTCGATCGTAAGAAGGACATGGTCGTCGTCTCGGGTTTCAACGTCTACCCGAACGAAATCGAAGACTGCCTAGCGACCCATCCGGGCATCCTGGAGTCGGCCGTCATCGGCGTCCCGGACCCGGCGACGGGCGAAGCCGTCAAGGCCTTCGTCGTCAAGCGCGATCAGGGCCTGACCGAGGCGGATATCCGCACCCACTGCAAGGCCCACCTCACCGCCTACAAGATCCCGAAGCGGGTGGAATTCCGCGACGAGCTACCGAAATCCAATGTCGGCAAAATCCTCAGAAAAGACCTGCGCGCCGAAGAGCTGACGCAGCACGCAGCGGAGTAACGTCATGGTCGGAGCTTTCGAGCAGGCGCTTCTGGCGCTCATGATCTTTGTCATCATGCTGGGCATGGGCGCGTCGCTCACACCCCGGGACTTCTACCTGGCGCTCCGGCGGCCCTATGGCTTGGCCATCGGCGTGATTTCCCAGTATGGGTTCATGCCCTTCATTGGCTTTCTGCTGATCACGCTCCTGCCGCTGCCCGAAGCCATCGCTGTCGGCGTTCTCATCATGGCCTGCATGCCGGGTGGGACCACATCGAACATCTTCACTTACTTCTCCAAAGGCAATCTGGCCCTGTCGGTGCTGATGACCGTCACGTCCACCGTCTTCGGTGTCATCCTGATCCCGATCATCTTGGTCATATACGCCGCCGCGCTCGACCTTCAGATCCCGCGCGAAAACATCATCGCCACGTTGGTTCTGCTGCTGGTGCCAGTGGCGATCGGGATGGTCCTGCGCAAGATCAATGCCAATGTGGGCGCGGTGACCGAGTTCATGGGCTCTGCCCTGGCGCTGTTCTTCATCCTGTTCATCATGCTCAGCTGGCTTCCGCGAAACTGGACGTTCCTGATGACGACCACGCCCGCCACCTATGTGGCCGCAATCGGTCTGGGCCTGATCGGGATCACCATTGGCTACCTCTTCGCCCGGACGCTCCGGCTGCATCCTCGAAACGCCCGCACGGTGGCCCTGGAAACCGGCATCCAGAACGGGCCGCTCGCCATCGCGATCATCGCCTTCACCTTCGCGGGCACCGAAGCGCAGAGCTACATGGCCGTGCCCGCGCTCTATTCGCTTTTCATCGTGATCGTCTCGACGCTTGTGACCCTGGTCTTCCGCCGGGCCAACACCGCCGCCGAACAGAAAATCCCCGACAGCCTGCTCTAGCGTCTCAGCATTCCGGCAGGTTCACGGCCAGCCCGCCGCGGCTGGTCTCCTTATAGCGGTCGGACATGTCGATCCCGGTCTGCCGCATGGCCTCGATGCAATTGTCGAGCGGCATGAAATGCGTCCCGTCCCCCCGCAGCGACAGCGACGCCGCCGATACCGCTTTGATCGCGCCGAGCCCATTGCGTTCGATGCACGGCACCTGCACCAGCCCCGCAGCCGGATCGCAGGTCATGCCCAGATGGTGTTCCAGCGCGATTTCGGCCGCGTTCTCCACCTGGGGCGGTGTCCCGCCCAACGCGGCGCAAAGACCCGCCGCCGCCATGGCGGACGCGCTGCCCACCTCGCCCTGACATCCGACTTCGGCCCCCGAAATCGACGCGTTGTGCTTGATCAGACCCCCAATCGCGGCCGCGGTCAAAAGGAAGGTCCGGATCCCATCGGCATGCGCGCCCACGCAATGGTCGCGGTAATACCGCAGCACTGACGGCACGACACCGGCCGCCCCGTTCGTGGGCGAGGTCACCACCCGGCCGCCCGCGGCATTCTCCTCATTGACGGCCATGGCGTAGACCGACAGCCAATCGTTCACCACATGGGGTTGCGCCAGGTTGCGCCCCGCCTCGGCCTGCAATTGTCCGTGGATCGCCTTCGCCCGCCGCTTCACCGACAACCCGCCGGGTAGCACGCCATCCTGCGCCAGGCCCCGTTCGATGCACTCATCCATGGCCGTCCAGATCGCATCCAATTTCGTGTTCAATCCCGAGGGTGTCAGCACCGTTTCGTTCGCCCGCTTCATTTCCGCGACCGACAGGCCGGAGGCCGCCGCCATGGACAGCATCTCACCGGCCGATCCGAACGGGTACGGGAACCCCGCGGCCGCCTTCTCGTCATGCAAATCAGATGTCTGGGACAGCTCCCGCTCGGTCGCCACGAACCCGCCGCCGGTGGAATAATAGGTCTCCTCCATATGCAGGTTCCCGGCGCCGTCGAAGGCCCGCAGGACCAATCCATTGGCATGGCCCGGCAGGGGCGGACCCCAGTCGAAGATGACGTCGGCCTCTGGATCGAAGCGCATCTCCGGCAGGTCGGCGAGCCGGATCATATGCTCGGCGCGGCACGCCACCAGGGCCGCC
>JBCDCS010000321.1:0-3700 GCA_039181205.1 Pseudomonadota bacterium | reverse complement strand
GCCGGAAAGGCCACGTCATAGGCCGACGCGGCGCCGTCGTCCTCCCACAGGAACAGCGCGTCCGGCCGGGGCGCGCGCCGGGTCAGGAAGTCATCCCAATCATCGAACTCGAACAGGCGGACATGTTTCCAGTAATCCAGCCCAGCGCGCCGCACCGTCCGGTCGCTGAGCTCGAACCCATAGGGCTTCACCAGACACAGATCGATGTCCAAGGCGACGCAGGTCCGCCCGATGGTCCCCGTATTCCCGGGGATTTCGGGCGCGACCAGAACGATGGCGGGCCTCACGCGTGGACCCGTGCCCACCGTTCGATCAGATCGCGCTGCAAGGACCGGGCCCGACGGCTCCAGGCGCGGCCGCCTTCGGGGCGTTCCCGCTGGGCCACCGACAGGCTGTCGCGGCGCTCCACATCGGCGCAGAACGTGGCGAAGGCCAGCATCCGGCCCGACCGCGCCGGGAAATAGCCCGCCAGGCCCGACACGAAGTTCAACGTGCCGGTTTTCGCATAGACGGGGATCGGTGACGCATCGCCCACGGCGACTTCGCGCAAAACGGGGCGCAATTGGGCTTCGACCCGCGGGGCCGTCAGCGCCTTGACCATGTCGAGCGCCGACAGGCGGGTCGTCCCGTTCAGCCCGGAATGGTCGTCGAAATCCGCGCGCCGCGCGCCCGCCCGGGCCCCGAGCCAGCGGGACATGAGGTCGGCCGACGCGTCCAGATTGCGCGGCTTGATCCCGCGCGCGACGGTGGACGATAGGCCCAGCGTCTCGGCCGTCAGGTTCGTCGAAAAGCGCAGCATGGACCGGGCCACGCGGTTCAGCGGCGCGCCTTGGTTGCGGGCGATCACCGTGCCGTAGGGCGCCTTGGTGGTCCGTTCGGCCACCGACGCGACGATGCCGTTGGCGCGCAACATCGTCCGCAGCACATCGCCGGAATAGAGCGCCGGATTGCGCACCGGCAGCCAGCGGGCCCCGTTGCTGCCCAACTGGCGGCGGGCCACCGTCCAGCTATCCACGCTGCCGGCCCGTTCATAGGTGTAGACGGGCACGGACCGATCCTCGACCTCGATGGTGGAGGTGGTCACATCGGGCCGGAAGCGGGCGGTTCGGCCATCCAGCGTGGTAGTGTAGGACGTGCCCGCCCGTTCCCATTGGAAATGGACGCGATTGAAATTTAGGTTCAGGCCGCTCACCGCCGGGTTGTAGCCCACATGGTCCGGTTGACTGCGGTCGATCCGCTCGATCCGGGGCAGCGCGCCGTCATAGACCAGAAGCTTGCCGGACACTTCGGTGATCCCGGCCTCCCGCGCCTGACCCGCCAAGTCGTGCAGCCCATCGCTGTCGAGCGCCGGATCGCCGCCGCCCATCAGCACCAGATCGCCGTCGAGCCGCCCGTTGGCGATCGGCCCGGTGGCGATCAGCCGCGTCTCGAACCGGTGCTCGGCGCCGAGCGTTTCCAGGGCGTAGAGCGCGGTCACGGCCTTGGCGACGGAGGCGGGCGGCAGCGGGCGCAAAGGGCTCAGGCTTTCCAAGGGCTCGCCGGTCCGGGCATCGGCCACCAGAAAGCCCACATGGCCGCCGAGCTGCGCCTCGGCCACCCGGCGCTGGGCCGCTGCCGAGGACACCCGCGCCATCGCATCGGAGGGTTTCATGACCGGCCGGGTCGACGTCTCCGGCGCGCTGGCGCAGGCCGGAAGGGCGGCGGTCATCATGGCACCGGACAGAAAAAAGCGACGCTTCATACACATATCTCCGTACCCACCCACTAAATGACCGAGCACCATGGCCTTGTGAAGGCCCTGGGATGGCCCTCGCGGGGATGTTAGGGGCGGCCATGGACCGTAAGACCCTGGGATCGGTGGCGCTCATGTTCGTGGCCATGTCGCTGATCCCCTTGGGGGACGCGGCCGGGAAGCTGCTGATCCAGGACCATGGGGCCGCGACGATGTTCGTGGCCTTTTCGCGCTTCCTGGTGGGGGCCGGGATGGTCCTTTTGATCCTGGGATTCCGGATCGACTGGCGGCTCTATCTCGATTGGCGGGTGTGGCTCCGGGCGGCGTTCATCGCGGGGGGCATCGGCTTCATCCTGACGGCGCTCAGGACCGAAGACATCGCCACCGTCTTCGGCGCGTTCTTCGTTGGGCCGATCTTCAGCTATGTCCTGTCGATCTGGCTCCTGGGGGAACGGGTGCGGCCCTGGCAGACGGTGCTGCTGGGCGTCGGGTTCTGTGGCGTGCTTCTGGTGGTGAAGCCCGGCTTCGGGATGACCCCGGGCCTGGCTTTCGCGGTGTGCGCCGGGCTCTGCTACGGCGCGTTTCTGACCGCATCCAAATGGCTCGCCACGATCGCCGCACCGCGCCAGTTGATGCTGTCGCAGACCTTGCTGGGCACGCTCATGCTGGCGCCCATGGGCGTGCTGACCCTGCCCGATTTCACCCCGCCGGTAACCGGTCTGACCCTGGTGTCGGGCCTGGCCTCGGCCAGCGGCAACCTGCTCCTGATCCTGGCGTTCCGACGCGAAGGCGCCACCACGCTCGCCCCCTTCGTCTACTTCCAGCTGATTGCGGCGACGGTCTATGGCGTGCTGATCTTCGGCAGCTTTCCCGACCCCCTGGCGCTGCTCGGCTTGGTGATGCTGGTCAGCGCGGGCTTCGCAACGCTCGCGGTCCGACGGTAGAGGGGCGATATCGCGTCAGCCCCAGCCGCCCCCATCCCGAATGGCGGTCGAGGATGCACCGTGCATGGGCACGTTCAAAAACGCCCAGGCCGGGGGCTTTCGCCGGCCTAGCCCATGGGCCGCCTCGGGCGGCACCTTGTAGCGTCGGAACGTCTGGGCCGCCGGGGAGGTCCGGGCCGCGATCCGCTCGCCCGGGCGGGCCAGCACGCCCACGGGCACGGTGGACATGATCCCGCGCCAATCCTGCCAGCGGTGGAATTGCGCCAGATTGTCGGCCCCCATCAGCCAGACGAACCGAACGCCGGGATAGGCGTCCCGCAAGGCCGCGAGCGTTTCCGCCGTGAACCGGGTGCCCAGCTGCGCCTCCACATCGGTGACCACGACCCGGGGATGCCGCATCACCGCGCGGGCATGGGCCAGCCGCCGTTCCAGCGCGGCCGGACCACGGGCCTTCAGCGGGTTCCCGGGCGAGACCAGCCACCAGATGCGGTCCAGTCCGAACCGTTTCAGCGCTTCGCGGGTGATGTGGACATGCCCGGCATGGGCCGGATCGAAAGACCCGCCCAACAGGCCCACCACCTGGCCCGGCACTGCAGGGGGGAAGCCCGTCCGCATGGGACACGCTTCCCGCACGACAGGCCCGGGCGCAAGCCCGCGCCCGCGCGCTCAGTTCGACGTCGCTTCCCAGAGCGAGTTGTCCCAATAGAGCGACGGCCGCTCAGCCCGCATCTCGAAGGTGATGCGGTCGCTGAACTCGCGTCCGTCTTCCATCATCGCCGTCACCTCGATCACATGGGTCCCCTCGGGCAGGCCCGCGGGCATCTCCATCCGCCACAGATGGGTGGAACTGTCGGCCACATGGCCCGCGCTCATCCCCTGGGGTGGGACGGGGCCGAATTGCCGCCCCTGCCAGATCTCGAACCCCTGGGCGCGAGGCTCGCCGGACGTCGACTGCCAGGCATAGCGCCCGATGGTCATCTGCCGCTGGGTCGCAAATGGATCGGCGTATTCGGCCCCGAACAGG
>JBCDCS010000320.1:0-3719 GCA_039181205.1 Pseudomonadota bacterium | reverse complement strand
GCTGCCGCCAGACCGCCAACTCCGGCCTGCAGATAGACCCGCTCCGGATAGCGATCGAACTGCCCCATCAACTCTCGGGCAATGACCGTGTAGCCTTCCATCACCAGACGCGGCGGCTCGGTATAGCCGGGCCAAGACCCATCGGCGAGATGGGTCGCCCCACTGGCCTCCGCATCGGCCATGGCGGCCGCAACACTCGCTTCGTAATCCGCACCCGACCGCACTACGTCCGCGCCCTTGTCCCGCAAACGGTCGGCAAAACTCTCGGCCACCTGATCCGACAGATGGATGCGCGCTGCCGCCCCGAACAACCGCGCACCGGCCGCCACCGCCATCCCATGATTGCCAGCGCTCGCGCAGACGAAGGTCGCGCCCGCACCGGCCCGCCCGCTCGCCAAGGCTTCGGGATCGCCGCCCAGCAACTCCGCCACCGCATAGACACCGCCCAGCGCCTTGAACGCATTCAGCTCCATCCGAGACGCCTCCGCCTTCAACATCAGGTCACCGTGATGATGCAGCGGCGTCGCCTGATGGATCGGGCAATGCTCAAGCAAGGCCTGCGGTTTGCTGGGGTCGAAAAGTCGGGTCATCTCTCAATGTCGTCTAGGGCAGGCCGAACATCCGCTGGCTGAGCCGCCCGTAGACAAAAAGAAAGAGCGCTCCGCAAGGAACGCCCTTTCTGTCACTCTGAACGTGGCCCGATGATCCAGGGCCACTGTGCGATCTGCCGATCAGTCCGACGCGATGGCAGCGGCCAGCAGCAGGGCGGCCAAGAGCGGAATGATGATCCCACCGGCAGTGGTCGCGGTGTCCTCGGCGATCACAACCGGGGCAGGCTCGATCACGGGCTCAATAACGTTGCCGGCAAAGGCGGTGGTCGCGGTGGCCGCAAGAACGGCGGCGAGTGCAAGCTTCTTCATAAGTATCCTCCAAGATACGCCATCGGTGAGGCGACAGCTGCCAAACCATATGGCACCCAAGACTGTACCTCGTGCGAATCGTTAATCAGCATCGACCAAGCATTGCAATCTGAAGTCGAGACGGGGAAAGCCCGCCTGAGCGAGTCTAGTCAAATTGGCAACACATCCCGCCACATTTTCGACATTCTTCCACATCGAAGCGTCTTCAGATGGTTCTCTGGTCTACTATTAGGGTCTTGGATTCAGAAGATTACAAAGCTTGGCTGAGTCCCGCGCAGACTGAAAAGACCAGGCTATTTGCTTTGGGCTATGCTCCAATGTAAGGCCGGAAAAACCTCGAAAATGGGGATCAGGCCATGAACCGTCGCACACTCATCATGCTCTTCGGAGCCACCGCCCTGACGGCTTGCGCGGGGGCACCGCAGCAAAGGCAACTCGGCGCCGATGGACAGCCTCTGCCGCGACTGTATCGGATTTCCTCCGAAGATGCCCGGCGCATCCCCTTCCGCGCATTGGATGCCGTCAACGCGCTCCGCCAGGGCGCGGGCGTCCCGTCTCTGGAACTGGATAGCCGCCTGACCGCAGCGGCGGAGACTCATTCCCGGGATATGTCGCTTCAAAACCGACCGTGGCATTTCGGCTCCGACGGGTCTTCCCCATTGGATCGGGCTGAACGCGTCGGCTTCGAAGGTGAGTTCCTGGGCGAGGCCATTTCCGAGACGTTCGAAAGCGAATTGGAAACCATCGCTGCTTGGATGCAGGAACCCGGGTCCCGCCGCGTGATCCTGGAACCCGATGCAAGGCGCATGGGATTTGCCTTCTTCCAGGAACCGAATGGCAAGATCTGGTGGACCATGACCGTGGGCACGGCGCCCGCGGCTGAACCTGGCGGGCTGCCGACGACCGGCTGAGCAGCATTATTCAGCCATCGATCTGACGCGCTTCCGCCGTTTTCTTATGTCAACGCGAATGAATGGTGGTCTCATCATTCACGGAGACGTTGCTATGAAGTGTCTCAATATCCCAACCGTCGGGCCGACCTGCCTGCACGACCTCAAGATCCAACTGGGCAGCACGCAGATCGATCTGGCGAGCCCCGCCGTCGGCGTGTCGATCCTGCTCGTGACGGTGCTGGGCATATTCATCTTCAGGTCGCCCGCTTAGCAGAACCTTCAGGGCAGGATGTCGATCGGCGTCCCGTTCCGCACCATGGCATAAACGTCGCGCATCTCTTTGTTCGTGACGGCAATGCAGCCGGCGGTCCAATCCGCGCTTCGTCCGCGCTGGGTCTCTCCCCATCCATGGATGAAGATGTCCCCCCCGGGGGATTTTCCCAAAGCTTCGGCAAAAGCCCGATCCTGCTCATTCGGATAATCGATCCCAATCGACAGATAGAACGCTGAATTCGGGTTGCGCCGATCGATGTGATAGCGGCCCTCCGGCGTCTTTCCGTCCCCTTCGAACTGCTTCGGTCCTTCCGCCGTGAAGCCCAATTGAACATCGTAGTGTTCAAGCACCACGTTGCGGTGCAGAAGGAACATCTTTCGATCCGACTTCTGGACCTGAACGCGCGTAACCGGCGGTCCCTCATAGGCAATGAAGCGCGGACGCGAACACGCGGCCGCAAGCGACGCAAAGCCGAGCGTCAGAGCGCCCCGGCGGGTTAATGGATACATTATGTCTGCCCTGTCGAGTGTCGTTGCACTGTCCACCTTCACTTTAGCAAACTCGCATCCGGCTAGGAAAGCCCCGGATAACCAAATGATTAGATGTTGTCTTCCCGCCGCAGCAGATCGGCCAGGCCAGCCCGATAATCCGGAAACATGAGCCGAACGCCGAGCTCGGTCTTGATCCGGTCATTCCGCACGCGCTTCGACTCCGCGTAGAAGCTGCGCGCCATCGGCGTCATATCCGCGGCCTCGAAGTCTTCGGTCGGCGGCAGCGGCAACCCCAACAATTCGGCGGCATAACCGATGACATCCTCAGGTGGGGCCGGATCGTCGTCGCACAGATTGTACACGCCGCCCGGGTTCGGCTGCTTGATCGACGCAAGCAGAACCTGCGCGATATCGTCCACATGAATCCGGCTGAAGACTTGGCCGGGCTTCACGATCCGCCGCGCCGTGCCATTGCGAACTTTGGCAAACGGCCCTCGGCCCGGCCCATATATCCCCGCAAGACGGAAGATATGGAGTGGCGCCCCGATCTTCTCAGCCAACTTCACCCAAGCCGCCTCCGCATCGACCCGCATTTGCCCCCGGCGGGTGCTTGGCGTGAGTGGTGTCGCCTCATCCACCCAAGCACCTTGATGATCGCCGTAAACCCCGGTCGTCGACAGGTAGCCGACCCATTCTACCTGCCCAAGGATAGTCTCTAAATAAGGGAAATAGGCGTTCAAAACAGGGTCGCCATCCGCATCCGGCCCCGCCGATGTCAATATATGGGTGATCCCATCTTCCGGCAGCGCACCCCCGAACATCACCGGGATCACACCTTCGCTCTGCAGTTTCTCGGCCTTTTCCATCGACCGCGTCGTGCCGATCACGCGCCATCCCTCGGCCAGAAGATGGGGCGTCAATGCACGCGCCGAAAACCCATGGCCAAAGCTCAGGAGGGTGCGCATCCCAACCTCTCCACCGCCCAGCGCGCCGCGTCCGCCACCGCCGGATCAGGATCGTTCGACAGTCTCTGCACAACGGGTTTCAGCCGTTCCGAACCGGAATTCCCGATCGCATAACACACATTCCGCACCATTCGGTCCCGGCCGATCCGCTTGATCGGGGATCCCGAAAATCGCGC
>JBCDCS010000319.1:0-3724 GCA_039181205.1 Pseudomonadota bacterium | reverse complement strand
CGGTCTCCGGTCAGGTGCGGCGCGGCGCGGGCTTAGCGCGCGCCGGCCGGAACCGCCAGCGGCACATGGGGCGCGGCGTGCCGTGGCAGCATGCCGTCGAGGCGGGGATCGGCCAGGACCTCGACCTCCTGCCGGACGATCTTGAAGCCAGTCCGCTTGTAAAAGGCCAGCGCCGCCGGATGATCCAACGTGCATGTATGGACAGTCACCCGATCCACCCGGGCGAACAACCGCTCCAACGCCTGGTTCATCAACCATCGCCCCACCCCGCGCCCCTGCAGGGCAGATGACAGCCCGAAGAAGGCCAGTTCCGCAGTGCCCTGTGCCCGGAAATCCAGCTCCAACAACCCCTCGTCGCGGCCACCAAAACGGAGCGCGAAAACCTCCACATCCGGGTCCCCCAAGATCGCCATCACGTCCGCCTCGGGCATGGCCAGGCGCGACACCCAGAGCCAGTCGGCCCCCACATGGCGGAACAGCGCTCGATACCAATCGGTCCTCGGTTGCGGCATCGGCACCAACTCGGCGTCGATGTCCGGCTCCCCTCGAACAGGGGGTCGCTCGGTTAGTTCCAGATGCGTCACAATCGTTGCGAGATGCCCGTCTGGAACCGGATGGAAGCCGGGGGAAAGCGGCGCGAGACCCTTCCTCTGATGAGATGCCGCAGTCGTCATGGCGATGGTGCTATCACCTGCCCGACGCGCATCCCACCCGGGATTGCCGGTCAGGTCGCGGCTTCATGGTCACGATCCGAACGTCAACCGCTCGCCATCGGCCGGAATGTGGATCCGCTGCTGCAAACCCGCATCGAGCGATGCGATCTCGGCTCTCAAATCCGCCCGAGTCGAGAAGCAGTGATCCAACGAAGCCATATGAATCGCGACGATCTCCACCTTTGGATTGGCCTTGTCGGCCAGCTCGAAAAACGCCCGCCCCTGCGCGGCATCCATCAGCAGGATCTCGGGTGATATGGCCTCGATCTTCGGACCGCCCGTATGGGCGATGACGATATCCGGCTGGAACCGATCCAATACCGCCGCCACTTCACCGCCCTCGTCCAGGATCGTGTCACCGGCCCAGTAGATCGTCGGCTGCCCGTCCGCCTGGAAGATGATCCCATTGACCCCACCCATGGCATCGCCGATGGGCCCCTTGCCGTGGCGCGCGAACACCTGGTGGATCGTGATCCCGTCGATGGACATGTGATCGGCGCCGTCGGACGCGATCTCGCGAATGTCGGAAAACCCCATCTCGGCCAAGCGATCCTTGAACATGCCGGTCACGGCGGGCTCGGCCGGGTTGATGGGCGACGAATTGCGGGGTGTGATCAGCGGCACTGTCTTATCCAACATCGCGGCCGCTGCCTCGTCCATGTGATCGGCATGGAGATGGCTGACGACCAGAATGTCGAAATCCTTCGCGATCTCGTCTGCGGCCATCGGCAAGTCTGCCGTCGGGTTCGGCGCAACCCCGGCGAACGATGGCAGCGCGCCCTTGTCCGAAAACATCGGGTCGAGCAGGAACGTCTTTCCGCGATAGGTCAGTCGAGCGGTCGCGTTGCGCATGAAATGATACTCAACCTTGCCCATTCGGATCGGTCCTTTCGTCACGAGTTGCGCCAACCGTTTGCTGCCGTGGAGTCGGAAGGATCAAAACGGAGGCAGATCGTCCGATCCCTAAACACCGGCCACGCCGCACGCTAGGTAATAAGGCGGGGTCACAGCAGGTCGTTATCGACCTCCGGTGTTGGCAGCGACCGGGGAGTGATCGGGGCCTTGTCCCCACGCGCGCCGCACTTACCTCCGACCGATGACCAATCGCCGCCGTTTCCTCACCCTCGGCGCCCTCGGCTCCCTCGCCGGGGCCGCCGCCTGCGCCGTTCAAAGCACCGGCCAGGGCAATCCCTATTACCAAGGCCCCGTCAGCGACCATTTCGACGGCACGCGCTTCTTCAATCCGGGCGGCACGGACCCGCGCGGCTTCCGCGACCTGCTGCGCTGGCAACTGGAAGGCGACCGCGCCGATTGGCCGGACCGCGTCGGCATCATCCAGACGAAGCCCGATCCACGGGTGAACGATCTACGCGTCACCATGGTTGGCCACGCGACGATTCTGATCCAGGCGGGCGGGCGGAATATCCTGACCGATCCCGTCTGGTCCCGCCGCGCCTCGCCCTTCGCCTTCGCCGGACCCGCCCGCGTCACCGCCCCTGGCGTGGCCTTCGCCGACTTGCCACCCATCGATGCCGTCCTGCTCAGCCACAACCATTACGACCATTTGGATATCGCCACCCTGCGCCGCCTGCATGACGCGCACGGAATGCCGGTGCTGACGCCGCTCGGCAATGACACCATCCTGCGCGAGGCCATCCCAGGCATCGATGCCCGCGCCGCCGATTGGCACGAAACCCTGGACCTCCCCGATCTGTCGGTCCGCCTGCTCCCCTGCCATCACTGGAGCGCGCGCGGCACGCGGGATCGCAGCCATGCGCTCTGGGCCGCCTTCGCCTTGGACACCCCAGCGGGACGGGTCTTCCATATCGGCGATACCGGCTATGATGAAGGTCGCCCCTATCGCGAGGCGGCCGCCCATGGCCCCTATCGGCTCGCCGTCCTTCCCATCGGCGCCTACGCCCCGCGCTGGTTCATGGCCCCCCAGCACCAGAACCCAGAGGAGGCGGTCGCCGGCTTCCAGATCTCCGGCGCGCGCCACGCGTTGGCCCACCATTGGGGGACGTTCCAACTCACCAACGAGCCCCGCGATGAGCCGCCCGCGAAGCTAACCCAGGCCCTCGCCGCGGCGGGCGTACCCGGCGAGACATTCCGGGCGATCCCGCCGGGCCAAACGTGGGACGTTCCGGCTTAAGAGACTTCAGAACGGCTTTCCAGCGCCCTCGGAGTCCAAAAGCGTTTCGACGCAGTGACCGGTTCCCGTTACTGTCGTGAATAATCGACAGGTCGGAACGTTGGGGGCAATTGGACATGTATAACGACGCGATCAAAGCTGGCGGCTACGCCGTGGTGACAGGCGCAGCAAGCGGCGTGGGCAAGGTTGCGGCGATGCGCTTCGCCGAAGCCGGTCTGGGCGTGATCCTGGCGGATTTACCCGGGCCCGAACTGGATGCCGCCGTGGCGGACATCCAGGCGCGCGCAGCGGACGATATGCAGGTGATCGGCCACCCCACCAACGTGACCCAAGACGCAGATGTGGCCGCGTTGGCCGACGCGGCATTCGACGCTGGACCAGTGGCGGTCGTCATGAACAATGCCGGTATTGGCGGCCCTGCGAACACCGCCTGGACCGGGATGGAAGGCTGGCAACAGCTCATCGAAGTGAACTTCTACGGGGTCCTGCGCGGTGTCCATGCCTTCGTACCGAGACTGATCGACGCGAACCGCCCGGCCGTCGTGATCAACACGGGTTCGAAACAGGGGATCACCACGCCCCCGGGCAATCCCGCCTACAATGTCTCCAAAGCTGCAGTCCGGGTGCTGAGCGAACAACTCGCCCACGAACTCCGCCAAGCGGGCGCCCCGATCTCGGTCCATCTTTTCGTGCCGGGTTTCACTTACACCGGCATGGTCGCGCGGAACATTCCGGAAAAGCCCGCCGCCGCCTGGACCAGCGAACAGACGGTCGATCACTTCATCGCCCGCATGGCAGACGGTGACTTCTACATCCTCTGCCCGGACAACGACGTGGACGCCACCCGCGACCGGCGCCG
>JBCDCS010000318.1:0-3725 GCA_039181205.1 Pseudomonadota bacterium | reverse complement strand
GCGACGCCCGGGCCGATCTTGGCCATTTCCATCAGAGAGTCCCACAGGCGATCGGCGTCGATACGAAGGTTCTGTCCTGGGGCTGCCATTCGTTCCTCTAGATTTGACCACACGGCAAATCGGACGCTAACAGAGGGTAGGGGGCAGTCAACCGGCAGGCCCGAGACGGATCAGACCTCCGTCTTCTGTCGGTTCTTCCGGTGGCTCCCGCACGGGCCTTGCGCAAGAGGAGAGCATGGCGAACGACCAGTTTAGTGGCCGATCCGGGCCACCAACCCGCATTCAGCGGGACCGGCGGGATCGTATCCTGACCGCAGGCCTCGCCGTGTTCGCCGACGCGGGCTTCGGTGGCGCGACGCTCGACGGGATCGCCAGGGCGGCGGGGCTGTCGAAGGCGAACCTGCTCTACTATTTCCCAGGCAAGGAAGCGATCTATCTGGCCATTCTCGATCAGCTTCTGGAGACGTGGCTCGATCCCCTCCGCGCGCTGGACCCCCAGGGCGATCCGCTGAGCGAAATGCTAGGATACGTTCGGCGCAAGCTGCATCTGGCGCGGGATTACCCGGTGGAAAGCCGACTCTTCGCCGGGGAGATTCTGCGCGGCGCGCCTGAGTTGGGTGATGTGCTATCCGGTGATCTGCGACGTCTGGTGGAGGCGAGGGCCGCGGTCATCGGCGAATGGATGGCCGCTGGAAAGATCGCCCGGAGCGACCCCCATCACCTGATCTTCTCGATCTGGGCGCTGACGCAGCACTATGCCGATTTCGACGTCCAGGTACGCGCCGTTCTGGGCGAGGACCGCGATCCTTGGATCGAGGCGGAGCACCATCTGATGACCCATTTCGAACGGGTTTTGAGGCCGACATAGTCGGGTGCAATGCACCCGTTCGTTTGACGACGCATCGTTCCCGATCTGGCGCGATCACGCGACCGTCTGATGGGCGGAACAGAAGTAAGACGTTCGGCCGCCGACCTTGGTCTTGGTGATTTCGCCTGAACAGCGGGAGCAGGCACGGCCGACCTGGCGGCGGTGGATCAGCCAAGCGTCGGGCAGCTTGCGGTAGTGGGCATTCACATCGCAGACACCGCGCAGGATCCGGGTGGACGCCCGATGGAGATCGGCGATGTGGTCATCGGTCAGCGCACCGATCTTCGTCTCCGGGTGGAGGCCGGTCTGGTAGAGGGTTTCATCGGCCCAGAGGTTGCCGATGCCTGCAAGCTTCGATTGGTCGAGGAGCGCAGACTTGATCGTACCGCGCCCGCCTGAGAGGCGGTCGGCAAAAACCCCGGCGTCGATGTCGAGCGCGTCGGGCCCGAGGTCACGGGCTTCGATCTCGTCTTCAGGCGCCTCCACTATCTTGGCCCAGCCGAATTTGCGCGGGTCGCGGAAGGCGAGCCGGCGGTCGCCCTCGAACTCGACGATCAGGCGCGCGTAATCGGGGCTGTGCTCGGATGCGTCGTAGGCTCGGACGGAGCCTGCCATACCCATATGGAGGGCGAGCCAAGGGCCGGAGGTGGAGCCCGCGAAGAGGTACTTTCCATGTCGCCGAGCTTCGGTGAATTGGCCGCCTTCGAGCCGCGCGCGGTCCTGCGCGCCGGGCAGCTCGATATGGGTGATGTCGTTGCCCAGTCGCACGGCGGCGATGGTGCGGTTCAGAGCGCCGTTCTCGATGCGGCGGCGAAACGCTTCGACCTCGGGGAGTTCAGGCACGGGCCGGCTCGGTGGGATCGGCTGACCATCTAGCGTAGTCGGCCATAAGGGCGGGAAAATCCTCGGTCGGGGGAAGGCTCGGATAGCTGCGGATGGCGCCAGTCGTGGCGAAGGGCAGGGCCTCGTCGGTGCTGGTTTCCAGATAGGGATGAAACCAGGACAGGTCGTCGAACATGGGTGCGCGGACATTCACGATTTCGGGCAAGGCAGGCAGGTGAGTGAAGACCCAACTCAGGCAGTGGCCGCAATGGTGATGCTGTTGCTGGTCGCCGTGCAGGCCGCCGATCACCGTCTCACCAGTGACCACCAGCGCGTCGGACGGAAAGAGCGCCGAGAGCGAGTAGGGACCGGCGGTCATGCGCTGACATCCGCGGCAATGGCAGGCCGAGGTGATATAGGGCGCGGCTTCGACCCGAAGGGTGAGACGCCCGCAGCGGCAGGCGCCCTGAAGGGGCAGCGGCGGTTGGGCGCCTTGATCCGGTACCCCAGTCATGCCGGCTTCTCGAAGATCATCTCTTGCGGGGCGATCCTGTTGGCCTCGATATTGGCCACATAGTTCTGGATCTTCTGGGGCGCGGTGTCACCCATCAGGATGTGGATCCCTATGGTGGGCGGGCCTTCGACGGCAATCTTGCGCGCGACGCGGGCGAAGTAGTCCAGCGCGAATTGCCGACGATCCGTCTCGGCAACCTGGTGCAGGCCGGCGGCATGGGCGGCGCGACGATAGATGCCGGGGGCATGCACGTTCGACGTCTCGGGGACGCCCGACCAGGGCAGGGGATAGACCAGATCCTCCTCGGTTTCGCCCAGCATTACGTCGAAGAGGGCGAAGCGGCCGCCTGGCTTCAGGATGCGCGCGGCCTCGGCGAAGAGACGGTCCTTATCGGCGATATTCATGCCCACGTGGAACATGGTCGCGAGGTCCGCGGCGGCATCGTCCAGCGGCAGGTCCAGCACGCTGCCGGTTCGCAGCGTGACGCGATCGCCCAACCCTAAGCGGTCGTTCAGGTCGCGCCCGGTCTCGACGAAGGCGTCGGTCAGGTCGACACCGTGGACGGTGGCGCCGTAGCGGTGGACGATGTGCCGGGCCGTGCCCCCCAAGCCGCAGCCGAGATCGGCGACCACCGTGTCGGATGTGATGTCGAGCTGGTCCAATAGATGGACCGTCGCTTCGATCCCGCCGGTGTGGAATTCATCGACTGGGGACAGGTCGTCAAATGTAGGGTGATCCGGATCGACCCCAGCCGACCGGAGCGCAGCCTCGATCCGGGATAGCAAATCCCCGGTGGTATAATGCCGCGCGACATCCTCCTCCAAGGTCATCGCAGCCTCCTGACTATCTAAATGGGTAAGTATTCTACCACATCCAGCGGTGAGCGTCGCATGGATGTCTTCTGTGGCGTCCTGCACCCCCCGTGGCGATCTGGCGGATGAACGGTGGGATATCGATCTCTGTCGTGTAGGCCGTAACGCACTAATCTTTATGGAAAAATAGTGACAAGCGCTTCGTGGCCGGACAGGTTTGGGTGAAGGTCTTCAAAGGTCCCGGTGATGTCCTCGGGTCGAAGACGTCCGGCTCGGATTCCATCCAGGCGCATGGCTTGGATCATAAGCCACTCTTCCCGCGATAGGTCTGGACAGAGGGCGACGGGTCCATTCTTCATCGCCTGGTAAAGTACGAGCAGGAGAGGACCATGCCGAAGGCCTATTGGATTGCCCATGTCACCGTGACCGACCCGGACCCCTATGGGATTTACGCGAAGGGTGCCACGCAAGCCTTTGAAAAGTATGGCGCCAGGGTTCTTGCGCGCGGCGGGACGGTGGTCGGCCTGGAGGGTGACAGCCGGCCGCGGAACGTGGTGATCGAATTCGACAGCCTGGCGGCGGCCCAGGCCTGTTACGACTCGCCGGAATACCAGGCAGCGCGGGAACATCGGATCGGGGCTGGAGAGGCGCAGATCATTCTGCTGGAAGGCGTGGACTGATCGTCCTGACGGGGTCGAAGTCGGCGTCT
>JBCDCS010000317.1:0-3743 GCA_039181205.1 Pseudomonadota bacterium | reverse complement strand
GCCACCAGGTCGCCCTCGGCAATCGCCTCGGAAATCTCCTTCTGGATCGGCCCGGAATTCCCGATGCAGGTGGTGCAGCCATAGCCCACCAGGTTGAAGCCCACCGCATCCAGATCGTCTTGCAATTCGGCCGCTTCCAGATAGGCGCTGACCACTTGGCTGCCGGGCGCCAGCGACGTCTTCACCCACGGCTTCCGGGTAAGCCCCAATTCGTTCGCCTTCCGCGCCACCAGGCCCGCCCCGATCATCACATAAGGGTTCGACGTGTTCGTGCAGGACGTGATCGACGCGATCACCACCTTACCCGATTCCATGGTGTAATCCTCACCGGCCACCGGCACTTCCTTGCCCATGGGTCGCTTGAAGTTTTCCGCCATCTCCTTGGAAAAGGCCGCCTGCGCCTCGGTCAGCTTCAGATAATCCTGCGGCCGCTTCGGCCCCGAGATCGCGGGAACTATGGTTCCCATATCCAGGTACAGCGTATCCGTATAGACCGGCGCGTAATCCGCATCCCGCCAGAACCCGTTCTCCTTGGCGTAGGCTTCGACCAGGGCGATCCGGTCTTCCTCGCGCCCGGTATTCTGCAGATAGCGTATCGTCTCGCTGTCGATCGGGAAGAACCCGCAAGTCGCGCCGTATTCCGGTGCCATATTGGCGATGGTCGCCCGGTCGGCCAGCGGCAGGTGGTCGAGCCCTTCGCCGAAGAACTCCACGAATTTGCCGACCACGCCCTTCTCGCGCAGCATCTCCACCACCTTCAGCACCAAATCCGTGCCCGTGGTCCCTTCGACCATCTGGCCGGTCAACTCGAAGCCGATCACTTCGGGGATCAGCATGGAAATCGGCTGGCCCAGCATGGCGGCCTCCGCCTCGATGCCGCCCACGCCCCAGCCCAGCACCGCCGCGCCGTTGACCATCGTCGTGTGGCTGTCCGTGCCCACCAGCGTGTCCGGGTAGGCCACCGTCTCGCCATCCTGGTCCACGTCGGTCCAGACCGTCTGCGCCAGATATTCAAGGTTCACCTGGTGGCAGATGCCGGTGCCCGGCGGCACCACGCGGAAATTGTCGAACGCGGTCTGCCCCCACTTCAGGAACTGATAACGCTCCATGTTCCGCTCGTATTCACGGTCCACGTTCATCTGGAACGCGCGCGGATTGCCGAATTCGTCGATCATCACCGAATGGTCGATGACCAGATCCACCGGGTTCAGCGGGTTGATCTTCTGGGCATCCCCGCCCAGCGCCTTGATCCCATCGCGCATGGCGGCCAGGTCCACGACCGCGGGCACACCGGTGAAGTCCTGCATCAGAACCCGCGCCGGGCGATACGCGATCTCGCGCGGGTTCTTCCCGCCCTTCTCACCCCATTCCGCGAAGGCCTTGATATCATCGACGGAGACGGTCCGGCCGTCATCCTCGAACCGCAGCATGTTTTCCAGCACGACTTTCAGCGCCGCGGGCAGCTTCGAAAAATCGCCCAAGCCGGCTTCGGTCGCGGCGGCGATGGAGTAGTAGCTGACCGATTGGCTGCCGACGGTTAGCGTGCGGCGGGTTTTGGCGGTGTCGGTTCCAACTTGGATCGTCATTGGGTCCTCCAGGGGGCGGAATCTGTTCTGTTGACCGTCACATGCCCCAGGGTCCGGGGCGGATCAAGGATTTTCGGCATACCATTGCATACAAAAACCCGCGAGCGTGCCGTGCTTGGCCCGTTTCGGCCCGCAAATGCCTTCCCATCCGCCCCCCGAGCAGGCATCACGCCCCCATGGACCTGACCGTCACTAACCTCGCCTGCCGCCGCGGCGAAGCCACAATCCTGCGAGGCGTGACCTTTTCCGTATCCTCGGGCCATGCGCTGATCCTGCGGGGGCCCAACGGTGCGGGCAAGACGACATTGCTACGCACCCTGGCCGGTCTGGCGCCACCCCTGGACGGCACCATCACGCCCGACCCGGAGGCGATCGCCTACGCCTCCCATGCCGATGGGCTAAAGGCGCAACTGACAGTGCGCGAAAACCTGGCCTTTTGGGCATCGGCCTTCGGGACCGGCCGCGCCGCGCTCGACCGCGCCCGTCAGGCCTTCGATCTCGGTACCTTGCTGCCCCGCCGGGCTGCCGATCTCTCCGCCGGTCAGCGCCGGCGCGCGGGGCTTGCCCGCATGCTGCTGACCGACCGGCCCATCTGGCTCCTGGACGAACCCACCGTGTCCCTCGACCAGGCCATGACCGAAACCTTCGCTTCGATCATCCGCACCCACCTCTCCACCGGCGGCACCGCGCTCATCGCCAGCCATATCGATCTCGGCCTCGACGCGCCGACCCTCGACATCTCCCGCTTCGCCGCCACCGACCATCCCGCCGACGACCCCTTCGCCGAGGCCGTCGAATGAGGCGTGAACGCCGTGAACCGGATCAGTCTTCCTCCGGCGCAAGATATCTGGGCGGAGCCGACCTGAAGATCGACAGAGGCAGAGCTCCCGTTCTCCTCCTGGCTCAACGCCCAAACCAAATCAGACGCAGGTCAGACATCGATCAGACGTCCCGTTCTGCGCCCCAGGCCCCCCCATGCGCGCCCTCCTGATCCGCGACCTGCGCCTCGCCATCCGCGCCGGTGGCGGCTTCGGACTGGGTCTGGCCTTCTTCCTGATCCTGGCCACGCTCGTCCCCCTTGGCGTCGGCCCGGAACCCGAGCGCCTCGCCCCCATCGCCCCCGGCATCCTCTGGCTCGGCGCACTTCTGGCCTGCCTCCTCTCCCTCGACCGCCTCTTCGCGCTCGATGCCGAAGACGGCTCACTCGATCTCTTGGCCACCGCGCCGATCCCACTCGAAGCCGTCGCCGCCACCAAGGCCCTGGCGTACTGGATCACCACCGGCCTGCCGCTCACACTCGCCGCCCCGGCCCTTTCCCTCCTCCTCTTCCTGCCCGCCCAAGCCCTCCCCTGGCTCACCCTCTCCCTCCTGATCGGCACGCCCGCCCTCTCCTGGATCGGCACCTTCGGCGCGGCCCTGACCGTGGGCCTGAAACGCGGCTCCCTCCTCCTCTCGCTCCTCGTGCTGCCCCTCTACATACCCACGCTGATCTTCGGCGCCGAGATCACCCGCCGGGGCGCCGAGGGCCTCTCAACCGCCACCCCCCTGGCTCTCCTGGCCGCCATCACGCTCGGCGCCATGGCCCTCCTCCCCTTCGCCACCGCCGCCGCCCTGCGGATCAATTTGCGGTGAGGTCGCGACGGGCCGACCACCGGACAGCGAACACATCACCAGTTGCCAGCAGGCTGACCGACCAGTCGGAAAGGCTCTCCCAATGACCCACATCTTCGACATGCAGCTCCACAAGGTGCAGATCCCCGCAGACATGCCGGAATGGAAGGAACGGTTTCCAATCGGTGTTGGCAACGACAAGCACATTTCAAGTATCGTCGGCGGATGGCGCGAAGGGATGCGCAAGACGCTCCCTGAAGAGATGCCGAAAGAGCTGGTCGCTCGGAAACCCCGCAAGTCCTGGCCGGACGCTTTCACGGCGGTCAACGGTCTCCATGTCGTCACCGAACGCGCGAAAGATGTGATCGAACGCTTCGACCCCGATCTACACCAATTCTTCCCGCTCCGCCTGCGAACCAAACGGGGCGTGGAGATCGAAGGGCCCTGGTTCGCGATGAACGTGACGGTCCGGCAAAGCTCCGTCGTCGTCGAGAAGTCGCGAGTGTTCGTTAACGAACGGGCGCCCGACAGGCTCTGCTCGTTCCT
>JBCDCS010000316.1:0-3766 GCA_039181205.1 Pseudomonadota bacterium | reverse complement strand
TCAGGCACAAGCGCTGGGCCTATCCGATGCCAGGGTCGTCATCGAGCCGGTGGCTCGGGACACGGCGCCCGCGATCGTGACGGCGGCGCTGATCCACGAGGATGAACCCGATACTGTCATGGTCATCGCGCCGTCGGATCATGTGATCGATGATCTTGAGGCCTTCCTTGCGGCGCTTCGAATGGGCGCCGAAACGGCGAATGACGGGAGTTTGGTCACGTTCGGCGTGACGCCGGATCGCCCAGAGACCGGCTATGGCTATCTCGAACTTGCCGCCACGGCGACCGACGGGGCGGCGGTGCCGCTCAAGAGCTTTCGGGAAAAACCGGATCAGCCCACGGCGGAAGCGTTTCTTCAGTCAGGCCACTACCTTTGGAACGCGGGTATATTCATGTTCCGGGTCGGGGACTTGATCGCTGAAGTCGAACGCTCGGCACCCGATCTTTTGGCCCCGTGTCGGGCGGCCATCGCCAACGGGCAAGAGGATATCGGGTTCCTGCGTTTGTCCCCCGGAGATTACGGCAAAGCCCGCGCCATCAGCTTCGACTATGCCGTGATGGAAAACGCGTCGAAGGTCAGTGCCGTGCCCCTGCAGGTCAGCTGGTCTGACCTCGGTTCCTGGGACGCGCTCTGGAAAATCCAGGCCAATGAATCCACCGATCTGGTCACCGACGGCCCGGTTACGGCGATCGACTGCGAAGGCAGCTACCTGCGCTCCGAAGAAGAGAGCATCCATCTTGTCGGGCTCGGCTTGAAAGATGTCGTCGCGGTCGCGATGCGGGATGCGGTCCTGGTTGCCGACAAGGCGAGAGCCCAGGACGTCAAAACCGTGGTCAGCGCTCTGCGTGGGTCGCGTGTCGCGCAAGCCGACGACTATCCGCGCTTCCATCGGCCGTGGGGCTGGTATGAGACTCTGTGTCTCGGCACGCGCTTCCAGGTGAAACGGATCATGGTCAAGCCGGGCGGTGTTCTGAGCCTTCAATCCCACAGTCATCGTTCTGAACACTGGGTTGTCGTGGCTGGGACGGCTGAGGTCACCATCGGGGATGAGGTCAAACTGGTGACCGAGAATGAAGGGGTCTACATCCCCCTGGGGACAGTTCATCGGATGGCCAATCATGGCCGGTTGCCCATGTATCTGATCGAGGTTCAGACGGGCTCCTATCTCGGTGAAGACGATATCGTCCGGTATGAGGATATATACGATCGGTCTTGAAGGGGCCGATCGGCTTGCGTGGCCGGTCTGTTTTGCCGCCGGCGCTGAAGGTCCGGATTTACCTACTCAGCCGCTTTGTCGGTCGTGTCGATCCGGTCCGTCAGGAAGAGCGGTTCCGGGTCGGATTGTAGGACCAGCTTGTCCTTGAAGACCTCCCGCACGGTGCCGAGGGTCACCTTCATCTGCCCGGCCGACGCGGCATAGACCAACGCCAGATCGCACAACTTATTGATCATGCGTGGAATACCAGTCGCCTCTTCGTGGATCATTCTGATGGCCACGGGGGATATCTCATCGCCCTTTCCACCGACCAAGGCCAAGCGGTGTTTCACATAGGCCCGGGTATCTGCCAGTTGGAAGGGGTCGATGTGGTAGGTGGCCGTGACACGCTGGGCGAACTGACGAAGCTGCGGTCGTGTAATAAGGCGGCGCAGCTCCGGCTGGCCGGCCAGGATGATCTGCAGCACCTCGTCCTTGCCGGAATTGATGTTCGTGAGCATCCGCAGTTCTTCCAGCGTCTCCATGCCCAGGTTCTGCGCCTCATCGATGATCAGCGCGACATGGCGACCGGCCGCATATTCCGAGATCACGAAGTCCTGGAAGATCTGGAACAACGCGACATAGTTCGCGTCCGGCGGGGATTGCACATCCAGCGAATGGAGCACCCAGCGCAGCAGGTCGCCACGGTCGCCTTGCGCGTTCGAAATGAGTCCAAGCGTCACCTCGCTGGGAACCTGTCGCAGAAGCGCCTGGATCAGTGTCGTCTTACCCGTGCCGACTTCACCCGTGACGACGGTCAACGGCGCCCGTGTGACGATGCCGTACTCCAGGACGGCCATGGCGCGTCCATGGGCTTTCGACCAAAACAGGAAGTCGGGATCCGGCGAGAGTGAGAATGGCCGCTCGCTGAAACCAAAATGCGTGGTGTAGAGATCGATCGTCATGGCCAAAGCCTACCCGTCTCATTCGCGACCGTCACACCCAAGGCGCGCCATCCGCTCCGTTCGCCTGGCATCGCCATTCCTTTTCCCGGCGCTATCGGCAGACTGCGCTGATTTCAAGGCGTAGTCCTGGCAAACCATAGCAATGCTTCGGACATCTTAGGCCGAATCACTTTCAAATTCGCCTGGTCTTCGCCGGCGGCTGCCGAGGATTGATTCGGCGCAGCTTGGTTTACGCTAACCATGTTCGCGGGCTTTTCAGCTTCCCCGATAGCCGCTGGTTACCAACTGGAAACGATCTCCGCCCAATATCCCAACATAATTGCCAGTTGGCCGAAAAATTTAGACAATTTTTTGACCTTTTGGATCAGTTGGGGTACCACTGATCACGCGGGAAACCGCAAAAGTGATAAAAGTTTTTAAGACTACGAACCCGAGGGCGAGCTCGAGCAACTTCTGCTCTTCGCCTGTTTTGTTGGGATTGACGTGGCTGACCACGACGACGGTCAGTTCCGCGGCAAAGCGATGGGACCGGACAACCGTTCGGCATTTATTATGACGATGCATTTTCCGCTACGAGAGGAACTGCCTAGACAGCTTGAAGCTGGTGCAGTTCAGAGTTCTTCAACATCCGCAGTTACCGCTGACAATCGACCTGAAGGCAATTTGTCACGCGTCTGGGCAACGAACAGCGCCGGGGGTGGTCTTTGGAACACCTATCGCAGCGGCGGCAAACGCATCCTGGAGACGGTCCTGACACTTCTGGCGGCGCCGTTCGTTGTCCCCGTCGTTTTGTTCTTTGCCGGGCTGATTGCGCTGGATGGCCACAACCCATTCTACAGCCAGGATCGCATCGGTCAGGGTGGCCGACGGTTCCGGATGTGGAAACTTCGGACGATGGTCCACAACGCGGATCAGTTGTTGGAGGAATACCTCGCCGCAAATCCGCGCGCACAGGCGGAATGGTCCAGATGTCAGAAACTTAAGGATGACCCGCGTGTCACATTCATGGGGCGGTTTCTGCGCAAGGTTTCCATCGACGAACTGCCGCAGCTCCTGAACGTTCTCAACGGAACCATGTCGCTCGTCGGTCCTCGCCCGATGATGGTGTCCCAGCGTGACTGCTACACGGGCACGGCGTATTTCGACCTGAAGCCGGGCATCACCGGCCTGTGGCAGATTTCGGATCGTAACGAATGCGAGTTTACCGGGCGTGTTCGGTATGACGAAGCCTATAGCCGCGTCGTTTCTCCGATCCTGGACCTCCGCATCCTGATCAGCACGGTCAGTGTCGTCTTCCGGGGAACCGGCTACTAATCTCCTCTATCAGGCGTGTGTGCCGGCCCTTGCAAGCGGCCGGCACGATTGCGTTCTGATGTCGAGGAAGCGACGAGTTAGCTAACAACGCCTGAACGCATGGCCAGACGCCGACGCTTGGACGTGGGGCAGACAGCAACAATCTATGCCTTCAGCCATGTGTGACTGGACGATCCTGGCCGAGATCCACAGCAAGTTGCCCTAGGGCAGCGCCAGATCGATCACGAAGCCCCGGTGGTTCGAGTTCAGCTCTTCTCCGAAGGGCTCGCTTGCCACGATCCGCATGCCGTTA
>JBCDCS010000315.1:0-3793 GCA_039181205.1 Pseudomonadota bacterium | reverse complement strand
CGAGTGTCGTGTTAGTGGCGATGATCGCGTCCACGGGTTGGGCGGCTTGGGCCGTGGCTTCCAAGTCGTCGGGCGACAGGTCGGGGGCGATCTTCAGAAAGATCGGGATATGCCGGTCCAGCGTGTCCCTGGTGTCGAGTACGCCCCTGAGGAGCGCCGTCAGGGCGGCTGGACCCTGCAGGTCGCGCAGGCGTTCGGTGTTGGGGCTGGAGACGTTGACGGTCGCGAAATCCACATGGGGCCCGCAGGTTTTCAGCACCAAGGCGAAGTCGGCGGCGCGGTCGGCGCTGTCCTTGTTGGCCCCGAGATTGAGGCCGATGACGGCGCTTTTCGGCCGGGTGGCGAGGCGTTCGGCGATAGCCACCGCCCCATCATTGTTGAAGCCGAAGCGGTTGATGGCGGCTTGGTCTTCGGTCAGCCGGAAGAGGCGCGGTTTCGGGTTGCCGGGTTGCGGCCGGGGCGTTGCGCCGCCGACTTCAAGAAAGCCGAAGGCTGTCCGGGTAAGGGAGGCGAGCGCCGTGGCGTTCTTGTCGAAACCCGCGGCCAGGCCGATGGGGTTGGGCAGGTCCAATCCCGCTATGCTTGTGCGCAATCGATCCGAGGTCAGGGGGCCGGTCTTTGGGCCCAGGCCAAGGTTCAGAATGGTCAGGGCGAGGCCGTGCGCCCGCTCGGGGTCGAAATTGCGCAGGGCGGCGAGGCCCAGGCGTTCGATCATTCCAACCCGGCAGGAAATTGATGGACGCCATCCACCAGTGGCAAAGGTTGCGCCCAGGCGACCTGATCGAGCCGTAGGGGCGCGTGGAGATGGGGGAAATCCGCGCCGCCGCGCGACGGTTCCCATTTCAGGTTGGGTCCAAGCGACCCCTCTTCGACGGCGATCAGCCAGAGCCCATCGACATCCGCGAAGTGTTTGGCAGCGGTCTCCGCCACTTGGTCGGCGGTGGAGAAATGGATGAAGCCGTCATCCACGTCGACGGGCGCGCCGAGCGTGGTATCGTCGGCCTTCAACGCCTCCCATTCGGGGGTTCGGAAGAGCTTGTAGATCATGGATGCCCCTCTGCCGCGCCGGTCGCGATAGGTCAAGGCAGGCCCCCCGACGGACATATCGCTTTGACATTCGCTGCGGATCGGTTTCACGATCCGACTACCAACATGGGGACTTCAACATGAACCGTTTTCTGACTGCTGCGGCCACGCTGGCCCTGTCTGCCGGGATGGCCCAGGCCGAGTACACGCTGCACATCCTTCATATCAATGACCTGCACAGCCGGATCGAGCCGATCAACCGCTTCGATTCGACCTGTTCCGCCGAGGACGATGCCGCGGGCGAGTGTTTTGGTGGCGTTGCCCGGATCAAGACCTTCATCGATGGCAAGCGCGCGGAATTGGAGGGCCAGAATGTCGTCGTTCTGGACGCCGGTGACCAGTTCCAGGGCTCGCTGATGTACACGACCTACAAGGGCGACGTGGAAGCCGAGATGATGAACGCCATCGGATTCGATGCCATGGCCGTGGGCAACCATGAATTCGACGACGGGCCTGAGCAATTGGCGGAGTTCGCCGGTGAAGTCGACGTGCCAATCGTGTCGGGTAATCTGGATCTGAGCCAGTCGAACGTGCTTGGCGAAGACCAGGTGGCCGATCATTTGATCCTAGAAATCGGCGGTGAGCGGATCGGGATCGTTTCCGCGCTGGCCACCGATACGGTGGAGACGTCGAGCCCCGGGCCGAACGTGATCTTCCAGGATGAGATCGAGGCGCTGCAGGCCGATGTGGACGCGCTGACCGAGCAGGGCGTGACCAAGATCGTTGCGCTGACCCATGTGGGCCTGCCCCGCGACCGGGAAATCGCCGAGGGCGTGACCGGGCTCGACGCCATTGTCGGCGGGCACAGCCACACGACATTCTCGAATAGCGAGGAGGGCGCAGAGGCCTATCCGACCATGGTGAACGGCGTGCCCGTCGTGCAGGCCTATGCCTATTCGAAGTATGTGGGCCATCTGACGCTTGTCTTCGACGACGCGGGGAATGTGACGTCGGCCACGGGCGACACGACGCTGATCGATGCCAGTGTGGAGCCGGATGCTGGGATCGCGGCGCGCATTGCCGAGTTGGCTGGGCCCATCGAAGAGCTGAAGTCGCGGGTGATCGGCGACGCAACGGATGCCATCGAAGGCGCGCGCGAGGTCTGCCGGGCGATGGAATGCCCGATGGGCAATCTGGTGGCCGATGCGATGCTCGACCGTGTGTCCGATCAGGGCATCCAAGTTGCGATCCAGAATGGCGGCGGGCTGCGCGCGTCGATCGACTCCGGTGAGATCACCATGGGTGAGGTCCTGACGGTGCTGCCGTTCCAGAATACGCTCGCCACGTTTACCGCCACGGGCGCCGACATCGTGGCCGCCCTGGAAAACGGCGTGAGCCAGATCGAGGAGGGCGCCGGGCGCTTCCCGCAGGTGGCCGGCATGACCTACGCCTTCGATGCCGCCGCGGAGCCGGGTAGCCGGGTGAGCGATGTGATGGTGGGCGGCGCGCCGATCGATATGGGCGCGACCTATGGCGTGGTCACCAACAACTACATGCGCAATGGCGGTGACGGTTATGCGATGTTCACGACGGCCGAGGATGCCTATGATTTTGGGCCTGGGTTGGAGTTGGTCGTGGCTGATTACATTGCCGATCTCGGTGGCAGCTACACGCCCTTCACCGATGGGCGGATCACCGCGAAGTAGGACGGTCTGGTCTTGAGAAATGGGGCCGGGGGTGCATCTTTGATGTGCCTCCGGTCTTTTCGTTGAAGATGAATTTCGGGCTTCAATTATCTGAAAAGGAATAAAAATGTGCGGCCGATTTGTTCTCGCCGTTGAAGATGACGACGACGAACTCTTCGAGCCGTTCAATGCGGCACCGGCGAACGATCTGCCGCGGGAGGGTCCGCGATACAACGTTTGTCCGACGCAGATGATCCCGGTCGTGGTGCCCGGGCGGCGGCTCGTGGCAATGCGGTGGGGTTTTCTGCCCCATTGGTACAAGACGCCCACGGATGGGCCGCTGATCATCAATGCACGGGCCGAGACGGTGGCCGAGAAGCCGGCGTTTCGCGATGCGGTTCGGACCCGGCGCTGTCTGATCCCCGCCACTGGGTTCTATGAATGGACGAAGGCGGAAGATGGGGCGCGGCTGCCGTGGTACTTCCATCCGACCCAGGACAAAATGATCGTCTTCGCAGGGGTTTGGCAGGATTGGGGGCCGGAGTCCCTGTCCACCTGCGCGATTGTGAGCTGTGCAGCGGGGCCGACCATGGCGGAGGTCCATCACCGCGAACCGGTGATGCTGGCGCCGGAGGATTGGGCGCGCTGGTTGGGTGAGACGGGCGAGAAGGCAGCGCCGTTGATGCGGCCAGTGCCCGAAGGCCGGGTGGCGCGGTATCGGGTGGATCAGGCGGTGAATTCGAACCGGGCGGCGGGCCCGGGTTTGATCGAGCCGCTGGCCGGGGCGGCCTGATCGGTCGGAAGATCGATGTCTGATTTACGTCAGACGCCTTGCTGGGTGCGATGATCTGGATAGGTGTTGGCCGCTCCGTCGAAGGGAGCGGCCCGAGCGCACCTACTGCGTCGGCGTGCCGAAGAGCGTTTCGTACATGACGGAGTATACGTCGGTCGAATCCATGAGCGGTTCGATCAGATCGCTGTTGAACCCGGCACCGCGGACCAGGATGCCACCCGCCACGTCGTTGTAGCCGACCCAGGAAATCCCGAAATGATGGGTGTTTCCGTTGGCGTCAGGCGCGGTT
>JBCDCS010000314.1:0-3795 GCA_039181205.1 Pseudomonadota bacterium | reverse complement strand
GCACCCAAGGGCGTGATCCGCGCCACGGGCGGGCATCTGGTGGCGCTCGATTGGTCCATGGACAATGTCTATGACACCCGGCCCGGCGAGGTGTACTGGGCGGCGTCCGATGTGGGCTGGGTCGTGGGGCACAGCTACATCTGCTACGCACCGCTGGTCCATGGCTGCACGACCATCGTCTTCGAGGGCAAGCCGGTGGGGACGCCCGATGCGTCGACCTTCTGGCGGGTGATTGCGGACCATGATGTGGTGAATTTCTTCACCGCGCCCACCGCTTTCCGCGCCGTGCGGCGGGAAGACCCCGAAGGCAAGCTCATGGCGGGGCATGATATTTCCCAGTTGCGCCATGTTTATCTGGCGGGCGAGCGGGCGGACCCGGATACGGTCGAATGGATCGGCGAGATGACCGGTGTGCCCGTCATCGACCATTGGTGGCAGACGGAGACGGGGTGGGCCATCGCGGCCAATCCGATGGGGTTGGAGAAGCTGACGCCAAAGCTCGGCTCGCCGGCGGTGCCGATGCCGGGATATGACGTTCGGGTCTTGGACGATGGGGGCGAGGAGGTGCCGAACGGGACCCTGGGGGCGGTGACGGTGAAGCTACCCCTGCCGCCGGGGACGCTGCCGGGGCTGTGGAATGCCGAGGCGCGGTTCAATAAGAGCTATCTGGAGACCTTCCCGGGGTATTACGAGACTGGTGATGCGGGGATCATCGACGAGGATGGTTACCTCTGGATCATGGCGCGCACGGATGACGTCATCAACGTGGCTGGGCACCGCCTGAGTACGGGCGCCATGGAGGAGGTGCTGGCCACCCATCCGGACGTGGCCGAATGCGCCGTGATCGGCGCGGCGGATACGTTGAAGGGGCAGGTGCCGGTGGGGTTGCTGTGCCTGACCCATGGGGTGGACCGCGTGGAGGCCGATGTGGTCGCCGAATGCGTGTCCCTGGTGCGGGAGAAGATCGGGCCGGTCGCGGCCTTCAAGATGGCCGCGGTGGTGGATCGTCTGCCCAAGACGCGGTCAGGCAAGACCTTGCGCGGTGTCATGGCCAAGATCGCCGATGGCGCGGACTGGACGATGCCGGCCACGGTCGATGACCCAGGGATCCTGAGTGAAATCGAGGCGGCGCTCGGCCGGTTGGGCCTGCCCGCGCGGAAATGAGCGAACCGGAGCCCGATGAGAAGGCCCTTCTGGCCCACGACATCCGGGCGGCCGTGGCCGATGTGATCGGTGGGCTTCGGCTGATGGATACCGATCACCTGCCGGCCGCCGAACGCGAGCAGATGGGCCGCGTTCAGGCCGCATCGGAATTGCTGGCGCGGCTGGTCGAGGAACTGCTGATCGACGACGTCCCGGCAGAAGGTTTGGAACCCGGGGGCGGGAACCTGAACCTGCGACGCTTTCTGGAGGATGAGCTGAAGCGTTGGCGCGGTGTCGCGCGACCGGCGGGGACGGTGGTCCGGCTCGATCTGCATCCGGACCTGCCCGAGGTGGTGCGGCTGAACGGCCTGCATCTGCGCCGTGTGGTGTCGAATTTGATGGGCAACGCATTGCGCTATGGCGGCGGCGAGGTGACGCTGGCGGCCAAGTTTGGTGAGGCCAATGCGCTTATCTTCTGCGTCAGCGATGACGGGCCCGGGTTTCCGCCCGATCTCCTCGACCGTCTGTTTCAGCCATCGACCAAGGGGCAGAGTTCGCCGGGCACGGGTATGGGTCTGCATATCGCATCGGCCCACGCCGAGGGTCTGGGTGGGCACCTGACGGCCGAAAACCTGCCCGGGCGTGGGGCGCGGGTGATGCTGATCGTGCCGGAACGCGTGTGGCGGCCGGAGAAGCCGCCGGGACAGAACGGGTTGCCCGATCTGACTGGGCGCCGCGTGCTGGTGGCCGATGACAGCCCGACGAACCAGCTTCTGGTGCGATCGATCTTGGCGCAGCTCGGTGCCGAATGCGAGGTCGCGAGCGACGGGGTCGAGGCGTTGAACTGGCTGTCGCGCGAACGGTTCGATGCGGCTTTGATCGATGTGGAGATGCCGGTTCTGGGGGGTCTGGATGTGATCCGTCAGGAACGGCTGCGCCAGGTGCGCGGGCTGGCGCCGCCGATGGCCATTCTGGCGATGACGGCCTATGTGGCGCGCGACAATCGCGCGGCCCTGCGCGAGGCGGGGGCCGATGACATCCTGGCCAAGCCATTGCCCGAGATCGAGGTGTTCGGGCGCCTCCTGCAGCAGCATCTGGATGACGTCCCCGATCCCAATTGCTGGCGTCCGGATATGGCGCCGGTTCTCAACTTGGCGGTCTTGACCGAGTTGTTGCAATCCGTCGGCCCCGAAGGCAGCGGTGCGTTGCTGGATCGCATTCGCGCCGATCTGGCCCAGGTCGAAGCTCGCCTGACGGCGGCCTTGGCGGGGGGCGATCTGCCGAGTGTTCGGGCGGAAACCCATATCCTACTGTCCCTGGCGGGCGCGGTGGCGGCCTTGCCGACCCAAGACTCCGCCCAGCGATTGAACCGTCTTGCCCAGGAGGGGAACATGGAGGCCGTTTCCATCGCCGGGAAAGTATGCCTTGGCCGCTTGGGGGCGCTGCGCCACGAATTGGCGGCCGCGCGTTAGGCGGCGGCTTCAGGTCTGGGATTCCCACATGGGCGAGATTCTGAGCCGAGATCGAAAACGGGGGTGATGTAGGACGGCCGAACTTGGAAGGATGCGGCAATAGCTGCTGCTGAGGACAGACTTGAACCTCTTGGGCGCCCTGAGGGCTTGAATACGATCCGGGGTGGAGCCTGGATGTTCGTCCAAGGCCGGATGCGCTTGTCAGTGCTCCAGCGGAAGGGTGCTGGAAAGATGTGAGGATGCTTGGCCGCGGAGGCAGGGCGCGGTAGGGTTGGCTAACCCCCTCGTTAGAAGGACTTACAGGCATGTTTACCCGCCGTGCGTTCACGTTGATGTTGGCGTCTGCTCCGCTCTCGGCTTGTGCCGAGGCACCGGCATCCTCCATCCGGCCCATCCCGCGGTCGGACAATCCGGACCTGATCCCGCGCCCGACCTCGGGCTGGCAAGCCTGGGTCAACGGCTTCCGCGGACGGGCCACGGGCCAGGGCATTCGCAGTGATGTGTTCGACACGGCGTTTCGGGGCCAGGGCTTCGTGCCTGGTGTTATCTCACGGGATCGGAACCAGACGGAATTTCGGCGCAGCTTCGAGGATTACCTGAACATCGTCGCTTCCGAGGATCGGGTTCAGGCCGGGCGTGCGGCCTTGGCGGCCAACCGCGCCACGCTGGAGGCCATCGAGGCCCGATATGGCGTGCCTGCCCAGATCGTGGCAGCCATCTGGGGCGTCGAGAGCCGGTTCGGCGCGCGTCGCGGGGATATCCCGGTGATTTCCGCGACCTCCACCCTGGCCTTCGACGGGCGGCGGGGCCAGTTCTTCGAAGCCCAGGTGGTGGCCGCGCTGCGCATCCTGCAATCGGGGGACACGACCACGGATCGGATGGTGGGCTCCTGGGCGGGGGCCATGGGACACACGCAGTTCATCCCCACCTCCTATCTGCAATCCGCTGTGGATTTCGATGGCGACGGGCGGCGGGACATCTGGTCGGACGATCCGACGGACGCCTTGGCCTCGGCGGCGGCCTATCTGCGGGATGCGGGCTGGCAGCGGGGCGGGGCTTGGGCGGATGAGGCGGCAAACGGCGACCTGACGCCGGATGCGGGCGGGCCGTCGTTTCGGACGGGGCCGAACTTCCGGGTGATCAAGCGGTACAACAATTCCGACAGCTATGCCTTGGGCGT
>JBCDCS010000313.1:0-3817 GCA_039181205.1 Pseudomonadota bacterium | reverse complement strand
TGGGGGGTCATGGGGGCTCCAACGAAAAAGGGACGCAGTAGAGCGTCCCTTTTCGGTTGAATGATGCCAAAAGGCTAGATCGCCAAAGCTTCGGGCTTTCCACCCTTGGCAACATGGTCCTTGTACCATTGCGGTTGGCGCCCCCGGCCCGACCACGTCACGGCCGCGTTTTCGGGGTGGCGATATTTCGGGACCGTCTTGCTGGTTGCTGCAGACTTCCGTCCGGACTTTCCGCCGAAGACATCTGCGACGGAATACCCTTCCTTCGCCAACATCGCTTCGACCTCGGCCTTGAGCTCTTTGACGCGGCGTCCGTCATACTCGGCTTCCGCCTTCGCAATCTCGGCGAGCCGCTTCTGTGCCTCGGCTTTCTGTTTCGCCAGACCCGCTTTGCTCATCTTATCAAGTTTGGCCAATATGTCGTCCTCCTATTGCCCGTATGTTGGGCAATAGGCATATTCATCGGGGTGGACAACCCCTATTCGGCGGCAACTGGCTTTGTGTCAGCCAATTCGACGATATCTCCCATGATCCTGTTGAGTTCGAAATCCTTTGGCGTATAGACGGCAGCCACACCCATGCGCTTCAATCGGATTGCATCGTCATCGGGTATAATCCCACCAACGATCACTGGAATGTTCGCGCCCGCTTGCTGTAAGCGAGAAATAACGTCTTCCACCAGCGGCAAATGCGATCCGGATAGGATCGACAATCCGATGACATGAACGTTCTTTTCAATAGATGCGGAAACGATTGCCTCGGGCGTCAAACGAATCCCCTCATATTCGATCAGCATTCCACAATCCCGCGCCCGCACCGCAATTTGTTCGGCGCCATTGGAATGGCCGTCCAATCCCGGCTTTCCCATCAGAAACGTCAATCGGCGCCCCAATCGATCGCTGACCGCATCCACTGCAGCCCGCAAATCGTCCAATCCTTCGGTCCGGTTTGAGGGCGATGCGGATACGCCCGTCGGTCCGCGATATTCGCCGTGGACGCCGCGCATCACCCCGGCCCATTCGCCCGTGGTCACGCCCACTTTGGCTGCTGCAATCGAAGGGGCCATGATGTTTTCGCCTGCACTCGCGGCGGCGCGCAGGGCCGTCAGCGCGGTCTCCACAGCCGTTGCATCGCGCGCCCCGCGCCAGGTCTCCAGCCGCGCGATCTGATCGGCTTCGACGCTCGGGTCGACCACCATGATCCCGCCATCGGAATCGACCAAGGGTGATGCCTCGCCTTCCTGCCAGGCATTCACGCCGACCACGGTCGTGTCGCCCCGTTCGATTCCGCCCAGACGTTCAGCATTGGCATCGACCAATCGGCCTTTCATGTATTCGATGGCCTCCACCGCCCCGCCCATTTCGTCGATCCGGGCCAATTCTTCCCGCGCGCCCGCCTTCAATTCCGCGACTTTGGCAGCGACGACCGGGGATCCGTCAAACAGATCGCCGTATTCCAGCAAATCGGTTTCATAGGCCAACACCTGCTGCATCCTGAGCGACCATTGCTGATCCCACGGCCGGGGCAGGCCCAACGCCTCGTTCCAGGCTGGCAATTGCACGGCCCGGGCGCGGGCTGTCTTCGACAACGTCACGGCCAGCATTTCCAGCAGAATTCGATAGACGTTGTTTTCCGGTTGCTGCTCCGTCAGGCCGAGCGAATTGACTTGCACCCCATAACGGAAGCGCCGGAATTTCGGGTCCTCCACATCATACCGTTCAGTGCAGATTTCATCCCAGAGTTCCACAAAGGCCCGCATCTTGCACATTTCGGTGATGAACCGGATGCCTGCATTCACGAAGAAGGAAATCCGGCCGACCATGCGCGGGAAGTCCGCTTCCGGAACCCGGTCCCGCAATTCATCCAGGACGGCGGTCGCTGTTGCCAGCGCGAAGGCCAATTCCTGTTCCGGCGTCGCGCCTGCTTCCTGCAAATGGTAGGAACAGACGTTCATGGGATTCCATTTCGGAATGTGTGTGCGGCAATATTCGGCCACGTCGGCGATGATTTTCATCGATGGCCGCGGCGGTAAGACGTAGGTGCCCCGCGACAGGTATTCCTTCACCAGATCGTTCTGCACTGTCCCCTGCAGGGTCGAGATATCCGCGCCCTGTTCTTCGGCGACCGCCACATAAAGCGCCAGCAACCACGGGGCCGTCGCATTGATCGTCATGGACGTATTCATCTCGGCCAGCGGAATTTCTGAGAACAGCGTCCGCATATCGCCCAGATGGCTGATAGGGACGCCGACCTTGCCGACTTCGCCCCGTGCCAAAACATGGTCGGAATCGTAGCCTGTCTGCGTCGGCAGATCGAACGCCACCGAAAGGCCCGTCTGCCCCTTCGCCAGATTCGCGCGATAGAGCGCGTTGGACTTCTCGGCCGTCGAATGGCCCGCATAAGTGCGGAACAGCCAAGGGCGATCTTTCTGCGTCACAGCAGGGTCTCCGCAATAATATTACCGTTGAAGACTGATATCGATTATATCGCTAAACTGTCAATCGCCGCACCGCGGCAAGGTCGGTCATGTTTTTTCGTGCGTACCGAAGTCGTGCGTAGGAACGTGCGTTCGCACGGGGGGTGCACAGGGGGTGCACCGGGGGTGTAGACCTGGAAATGGCCCAAACCGCCATGCCGGAGACATCGCACCTTGCCCCGATCAAGCCCCGCTAAACGCTGATGTTCCGAACCGTCGAACTCCCGATTTGGGCGCTCGTTCTCCTGTGCCTCTTCGCGGCGGTAACCTTCGCGTCGCACTTTTTGTTCCCGTCCGTCAGGTGGTTCTTCCGCCGCCGTGCCGAAAAGGTCGTGGCCCAACTCAATGCCCGGCTGCCCAAACCCATTGAGCCCTTCAAGCTCGCCCGCCGGGTGGACACCATCAACCGCCTGACCCACGATCCGGACGTGGCCCAGGCCATCATCGATCACGCGGCCGTCGAGGGCGTCCCGGAACAGGTCGCGTTCGAGACCGCCCGCCGCTACGCGCGCGAAATCGTGCCCTCGTTTTCGGCGCTGCTCTATTTCCAGATCGCCACCAAGCTCGCCCGCTGGCTGTCTCGTGGGCTCTACCGCGTGCGCGTCACGGGCGAGGCGGAGGCGATGGACGATATCCCGACGGAGGCGACGGTGATCTTCGTGCTGAACCATCGCTCCAACATGGATTACGTTCTGGTCACATGGCTCGCCGCCCGGCGAACGGCGTTGGCCTACGCGGTGGGGGAATGGGCCCGGCGCTGGCCGCTGCGGCCCCTGATCCGCGCCATGGGGGGATATTTCGTCCGTCGGCGGAACCTGAATCCCCTCTATCGCAAGATCCTGGCCCGCTACGTTCAGATCGCCACGAACGAAGGCGTGACCCAGGCCTTCTTCCCCGAAGGCCGCCTCAGCCGGGACGGGGCGCTGCAGGACCCGAAACTCGGCATCCTCAGCTACGTGGTGACCGACCACGACCCTGCCGCCTCGCGCGATGTCGTCTTTGTTCCCGTGGCGATCAATTACGAACGGGTTCTGGAAGACCATGTCCTCCTGGCTGCGCGCACCGAGGGCGCCCGGGCCTTCCGTCTGCGCTGGTGGATGGTCGCCCGCTACTTGGAACAGCATATCCGGTTGCGCCTGACGGGCCGCTTTTCCCGGTTCGGCTATGCAGCCGTGGCCTTTGGCCGGCCGCTGTCGCTCAATGCCTTTCTCGCCCAGCGCCGCAGCGACGCGACCGCCGAACTGGCCACGGAGCTCCTGTCCCGCATTTCCGAACGCCTTCCCATTCTGCCGATGGCCCTCGTTTGCGAGGCGCTGGCGCAGGGCAAAACCGACATAGCGG
>JBCDCS010000312.1:0-3840 GCA_039181205.1 Pseudomonadota bacterium | reverse complement strand
CCGACCATTGCCCCGTCGTGGTGGAGTTCCGCGCGAGCGATCCCGGCGGCCCGGCCTGATTGCCCCCGCGCGCGGTGCGCCCTAAGCCTTGGCAGCAGGAGGCTGCCCCATGTTCCAGGACTTCACCGTCACCGCCCGCCCCCAAGATGCGCCGCCCCGTGTGGCCGCCTTGCGCGACTGGCTCACGGCACAGCGCCTGGACGCCTTCCTGGTGCCCCGCGCCGACGCCTATCAGGGCGAATACGTGGCACCCTGCGACGAGCGGCTCGCCTGGATCACCGGTTTCACGGGATCAGCCGGATTTGCGGTCATCGCGCAGGATCGGGCGGCCGTCTTCACCGATGGGCGTTACGGCGTCCAGGTCAAGGCGCAGACTGATGCCGAGACCTTTGAGACGGTTGATTGGCCGAAGACAAAGCTGGCGGATTGGCTGCCTGGCGCGTTCCCCGACGGCGCGCGGATCGGCTTCGATCCAATGCTCCACACCGTGAAGGAAATGGAGGCATTAGATGGTCTTGGGAACATCGAACTGGTCCCCACTGCCAACGGTGTGGATTCCATCTGGACAGATCGCCCTCCGGCTCCCGCCGGCCCCATGTCGATTTATCCCGACGATCTGGCCGGCCGGACACATGCCGAAAAGCGCCGGGACATCGCAGATGCGTTGAAGCAGGCCAAAGTCGGCGCTTTCGTCACCAATCAGCCCGATGCCGTCGCCTGGCTTCTAAACGTCCGGGGCGCCGATATCGCGCGCACGCCGATCCCGCAGGCCTTCGCCGTGCTCCATCATGACGCGACGGTGGACCTCTATTGCGAGCCGACAAAGACCGCCCCCGTCCTGGATCACCTGGGCGACGCGGTGCGCATCCATCCGGTTGAAGACCTGCACGACCACCTGGCCAAGTTGACCCGCCCTGTCGGCTTCGATCCCGCGGTCTGCCCAGTGGCGCTGCACGATCTGCTGCAGACCCCGAAGGCGATGACCGACCCGATCGCGTTGCCGAAAGCAAAGAAGACCGACGCCGAGATCGCCGCGACGCGCGAAGCCCATCTGCGCGACGGCGCCGCCATGGTGCGCTTCCTGCGCTGGCTCGACGAAGACCGGCCCGAGGACACGACCGAAACCACGATTGTCCGCGCCCTGGAGCAATTCCGCCGCGATACCAATGCCCTCCGCGAAATCAGTTTCGAGACCATTGCAGGCTCCGGCCCCAACGGCGCCATCGTCCATTATCGCGTGAACGAAGAAACCGACCGGCCCCTGGCGGACGATCCAGTGATCCTGGTCGATAGCGGCGGGCAATATCTGGACGGCACCACCGATATCACACGCACCGTCCCGCTGCGCGAACCGGACGATGCGCTGCGCCACGCGTTTACTCGGGTGTTGCAGGGCATGATCGCCGTTTCGCGCGTGCGCTTCCCCGTCGGCGTCGCCGGTGCGCATCTGGACGCACTGGCCCGCGCGCCGCTCTGGGCGGAACATCGGGACTACGACCACGGCACGGGCCACGGCGTCGGCGTCTATCTGGGGGTGCACGAGGGCCCGGTCCGGATCGCCCGCATCTCCACGATCCCGCTGGAGCCGGGAATGATCCTGTCCAATGAGCCCGGCTATTACCGCGAGGGCGAATGGGGTATTCGGATCGAAAACCTGATCGTGGTGCGAAAGGCAGACCGGCCGAATGGTGGCGACGATCGCGAGATGCTGGGCTTCGAAACACTGACTTGGGTGCCCATCGATCGGCGCCTGGTGAAGACCGCGCTGCTGTCCCCGGATGAACGGGCCTGGCTCGACGACTATCACGCCAAGGTCCTAGAAAAGCTGACGTCAAGACTGGATTCAGCCGACTTGGCATGGCTGCAAGCGATGTGTGCGCCTTTGTGAGCTTTCGCCGGCGGGCCTTGCGGGGTATGCAGACGGCTCAGCGAGGAGGACAGGCCATGGCCCACATCGAAATCAAGGATGCCGAGGGCGTCTGGACCGTCCGCACGCCGGACGGTGTGCTGGTGGAAAGCCGCAAGGCCAAGGCGCTGCATGAGGGCGCGATGGCGCCGGTCATGTATTTTCCCCGTGACGACGTGGCGATGGCCTTGCTGGAACGTTCTGAATCTAAAACGCATTGTCCGCACAAGGGCGATGCGAGCTACTTCTCCTACGTGGGTCAATCGGAGCGACTGTCGGACGTGGCCTGGAGCTATGAGAGTGTAACGAAGACGGATGCCAAACCTATCGAGGGGTATATCGCGTTCTACCCCGGTAAAGTGGCTGTGGAGCGGATCTGACCACCCGACGTCCATTCGAAGGGGACGAGTTCGACGTTTGATGTGCATATTGCGGACATCAGATGCGGTCCCGCGTGCCCACTCAGATCTTGTAGCTTTTCTGCGCATTCTTGAAGCGAGCGCGAAGGGTCAGGCGGACTCATAGTCGCCGTTGGAATTCAGCCCATGGACCGGAATCAAGCCCGCAGGGCGCCGGTCCATCGCCGGGCCGCCCCCCCGGCTCGGCAATCAGGCTGGTGAAAGCGCATAGCTCCGAGCTTATTCGGATGTGGCTTAGATAAAGTACTGCCGAACCACCGTTGGATCGCCGCACCGCGGCCAGCCGACGGAACGGCTTGCATTTCGAGGATCAACGTAACCCAACGTCCTAGCGATCAGGGACGGGGCCGCACGCCGCCGAGCAAGATCGTTCAAATCTCCGCTCCGACGCTTCAATCAACCGTCGGCGGGACTCGCTAGCTTTCTCCCATGAAACGACACCTCGGGAGAACAAACATGACCCGCACATCCGTCATCACCGCCGCGCTGCTCGCTGGCCTCGCCGCCCCTGTGACCCTTGCCGCCCCAGCCCAAGCCACGATCACCGGCGACCCGATCACCGTCGAAACGCTGATCGACCATGCAGAGATGATCCGCATTGCCGACGCTCTGGATGCCGCCGTGGATGCCAAGGATTGGACCGCCGCCCGCGCGCTCTTCACCGAGACGATTGACGTGGATTTCACCTCGCTGGTCGGCGGTGAACCTGCGACCATCCCCGCGGACGGTCTGATCGCTGGCTGGTCCAGCAACCTGGCCGGAGAAAAGGACAGCTTCCACCTCCGTGGCAATCACCGGATCACCTTCGATGGCCCGGATGACGCGTTGATGCATAGCCATGGCTATGCCTGGAACCGCATGCCGTCGGGCGCCCTGCCCGAGAACGGCGGCGAAGAGCTCTGGGAAGTCTGGGGCACCTATGAGCACGGCTTCACCCGCACCGAAGATGGCTGGCGCATCAATGCCATGACTTTCACCGCCACCGCCGAACGCGGCAGCGAATATGTCCGCAACACGCCCGGCAGCTAAACCCGAACACAGGAGACACGACATGCAACAGACTTGGTTCGTCACCGGCGCATCTTCGGGCTTCGGCCGCGCCTTCGCGCTCCACGCCCTATCGCGCGGCTACAATGTGGTCGCCGCAGCCCGGCGCGCCGACAAGCTGGCCCAGATCGAGGCGCACGCGCCGGACCGCGTGCTGGCGGTCACGATGGATGTCACCCAGCCTGACCAGATCGAAGCGGCCATCGCCGCCACCAAGGCGCGGTTCGGCCGGATCGACGTGCTGATCAACAATGCTGGCTATGGGATCGTCGGTGCCGTCGAAGAGACCGATGACGACGCATTGCGGACCATGATGGAGACCAACTTCTTCGGAGCCGTTGCCGTGACGCAAGCCGCCCTGCCGATGATGCGGGCGCAGCGGTCGGGGACCATCGTCATGGTGTCCTCCATGGGCGGTCAGATGTCGTTTGCGGGCTTCGGGCCTTACTCGGCTTCAAAATTTGCCCT